>CAYNDK010000182.1:0-4914 GCA_964395965.1 uncultured Flavobacterium sp. | reverse complement strand
CCTACTTGGAAAAAGCAGGTATGAGTAAAGAAAAGACAGTTGTGATTGCACAGCCTTCCTATATGAAAAGCTTGGATGCTTTGATCAAAGCAACCCCCATTGCTACGTGGAAAACCTACTTGAAATGGTCGGTATTAGACGGCGCTGCAGGTTATTTAACAACAGCTTTGGACAACCAAAACTTTGAATTTTACGGTAAAGTATTAAACGGTACTGAAAAACAACGCGACGACTGGAAACGTGCGGTACAAACCGTGAGTGGTGGTTTGGGCGAAATGATTGGAAAATTATATGTAGAAAAACATTTCTCGCCTGAAGCCAAAGAACGCATGACAGTAATGGTGAAAAACTTATTGAAAGCCTATGCCGAAAGCATCCAAAAATTGGATTGGATGAGTGCAACTACGAAGAAAGAAGCTTTGAAAAAAGTAGACAAGTTCATGATTAAGATTGGCTACCCAGATAAATGGCGGGATTACTCGTCGTTGACCATTGCGAAAAACGACTTATACGGCAACATGCAACGTTGTGCCGCTTATGAATACCAACGCAATTTGGACAAATTGGGCAAACCTGTAGACCGCACGGAATGGGGCATGACACCACAAACGGTAAATGCGTATTACAATCCTTCGTTGAACGAGATTGTATTCCCAGCGGCTATTTTACAACCGCCGTTCTTTGATATGAACGCTGACGATGCCGTGAACTATGGCGGCATTGGTGCGGTAATTGGTCACGAAATTGGACACGGTTTTGATGACGAAGGAAGTACTTTTGACGGTGACGGCAAATTGCGCAACTGGTGGACACCAGCTGATTTAGCAGCATTTAAAAAGAAAACCGGTGCTTTAGTAGCGCAATACAACAGCTTTGAGGCTTTACCTAAATTATTTGTCAACGGACAATATACCTTGGGGGAAAACATTGGTGACTTGGGCGGATTAAGCATTGCGATCAAAGCCTATAAAATGAGTTTAGACGGTAAAGAAGCACCTAAAATGGATGGCTTTACGGGCATCCAACGTGTATTCTTAGGTTGGGGTCAGGTATGGCTAGACAAATCCCGTCCGGAAGCCATTCGTTCGCAGATTGCAGCCGACCCGCATTCACCGGCCAAGTTCCGTATCAATGGTGTGGTGCGCAACATCCCCGAATTCTATGAAGCCTTCAACGTAAAACCCGGCGATTCCTTATACCTCGCTCCGAACCAACGCGTGAAGATTTGGTAAGGGAAGTCGTAAGTTAGAAAGTCGTAAGTCGTGAAAGACGGCGACTGAAAACTGTAACTGAATACTGCGACTGCGACTGCGACTGAAAACTGCGACTGCGACTGAAAACTAAAAAATATCCCCTGCAGCAATGTGGGGGATTTTTTTATACAAACTTCACACCGTCTTTACATAAACCTAACGCTGCTACCCGTTCTTTGCCCCGTGAAAGTAACCCCGTTTGCCCTTTCATTTCATACAGAATTAAAAAGATTGGTTAGTTGTAATCCCCTGCAGGTTTGTGGGGGATTTTTTTGTACTTTAGAAATATAAAATACACACCATGGCAACTATCACTATAGACTGGGATTTTGTAGAGCGATTTTATCCGAATTATTATTCGTGTAGCACCATTACTTTAATTGATATCCTCACTCGAGCACGAGATGGAGAAGAAGTTTCCCTAAGTGACCAAGCATTTATTGAGGGTTGGGATGTGGAGAGGAAGTTGGAGGTTTTGGAAAGAAAGGTTTGGAATATCGCCAAGCAAAATAGGAAAAACACCTAATTTTTTTTATGTAAAATACTTTGTCGAAATAGGAAAAACAACTTCAAAAAACTTATTTTACTTTTTTTAAAGTTGTATTTTTACCTAAATTTTGTTATTAGACAAAGATCAAAATGTCAAAACAACCCAATTACATCGACTTATTTGCTGGCTGCGGAGGACTTTCTTTAGGTTTACACCAAGCAGGCTGGAAAGGTTTATTTGCTATCGAAAAAAGCCCTGACGCTTTTAAAACCCTTGATTACAACTTAATAAACAATAAGAATCACTTTGATTGGCCAAATTGGTTACCTAAAGGTGCTCATGACATTAATGAAGTACTTTACCATTATGCTGATAAATTAGAACACTTAAAAGGCAAGGTCACAATGATTGCAGGGGGACCGCCTTGTCAAGGATTCTCTATGGCTGGAAGACGAAATGAGAATGATTCCCGAAACGACTTAATAAATTCGTATATAAAATTTGTACAAACCGTTGAGCCAAAAATTATCTTTTTTGAGAATGTCAAAGGGTTTACAATGGAATTTAAAAAGAATAAAGAAAAAGGAATAGCTTACTCTTCAATTGTTACTCAAAAACTAGAAGAGGCAGGTTACTTTGTTAAAGGACAACTAGTGAATTTTGGGGATTATGGAGTGCCTCAAAAAAGAACCCGTTTTATTCTTGTAGGTATTAAAAAAGATTTGAAAAAGGCGACTCAAGAAAAAGTAGATTCATTTTTTTCTTTATTGGAAAAAAATAAATTCGAATTTTTAAATAACAAAGGGCTAACCCCAGAAACAAATTTACAAGATGCAATCTCTGACTTATTTAAGAAGAACGGATTGAAACCCACACCTGATTCTCCAAATTTTGAATCTGGTATTTATGGAAAAGAAAAAAATGAATACCAAAAATTAATGCGTAAAGGAGTAAACGAAAAAATACCAAACAGTCATCGTTTCCCCAAGCATTCAGCACTAATTTTAAGACGTTTTGAAGATATTTTAGCGGTTACACACAATAGAAGAAATTTAGATTTAAGTAAAGAAGTACGTGAACGTTTTAATATAAAAAAACATACAGTAATTCCATTAAATGGGTTAGATAAAAGTCCTACAATCACTACCTTACCCGACGACTATATTCATTACCAAGAACCTCGCATCCTTACTGTTCGTGAATACGCAAGAATTCAATCATTTCCTGATTGGTATATTTTTCAAGGAAAATACACCACAGGCGGAAAAAGAAGAACACAAGAAGTGCCACGCTATACACAAATTGGCAACGCAATTCCTCCGCTTTTTGGCGAACAAAGTGGATTGATTTTAAAACAACTTATACAATAGAATGCAAAATCCATTATCATTCAAAGTAAGTTCTGCTTTAAAGAATATTATAGGAAGTGATTTAATCAATGATGATTTTATTGCTGTTTTTGAATTAGTTAAAAATGCCTATGATGCTCACGCAACTAAGGTTGAAATTATATTTGAAAACATTTATTCTAATAGAGGTAAGATAATCATTAAAGACAATGGTAAAGGAATGAACTATGATGACCTAATAAACAAGTGGTTATTTGTTGCATATTCCGCGAAGATTGAAGGTACAGAAGAAGATAGTTATGATTATAGAGATAGAATAAAAGTAAAAAGAGCTTACGCTGGTGCTAAGGGAATTGGTCGTTTTTCATGTGATAGATTAGGCAGTAATCTTTATCTTGAAACCATTAAAGATGAAATAAATCCAAAAGTGGAAGTTTTAATAACTGATTGGAACAAGTTTGAAGGAGATATTAAAGATGAATTTGTAAACATAACTGTTTTACAAGAAACTATTGAAGAAAGCAATTATAATATTAAGCACGGAACAGTTTTAGAGATCACCAATTTAAAGAGTAAATGGAATAGAGATAAATTTCTTGATTTAAAAGATGCACTTTCTAGATTAATAAATCCAAACACAATTAATGAAGATGATTCTTTTAATATTATTTTAAAGGTAAAAGAAGAACTTGAAAATGACTCTGCACAAATCCTAAAAAACAAAAAACAAGTTAATCATCCAAAAAGTCCAATTGATCCTAATCTAGTCAAATATATCAAGATTGTTAATGGAGAAATTCAAAATCTTATTTTTGACACTCTTGGAATCAAAACTACTTATATTGAATCCAAAGTTAAAGATTCAGAAATTATTACAACTTTATTTGAAGCGGGTAAAATGGTTTATTCTATATCTGAAGAAAACCCTTTTGAAGATTTTAAAGATTTAAGTTTTGCAATTTATTTTTTAAATCAATCAGCTAAGTCGACTTTCAGTAGAAGAATGGGGCTTCAACCAGTTGAATATGGACATATTTTTGTATATAAAAATGGATTGCGAATTTTTCCTTATGGTGAAAGAGGAGAAGATCCATTAAAAATGGATAATAGAAAAGCTCAAGGTCATAGCAGATATCTTGGAACTCGAGAAGTTATTGGTTACATTTCTATTGAAGGAAAAAACAACAACCTAAGAGAAACCTCTAGTCGTGGAGATGGATTAATAAAAACTCAAACTTATTTAGACTTAGAAAGTTGGTTTTATGAAACTTTAAAAAAACTTGAAAAATATACAATTGAAATAACCGACTGGGGAAATTCATTATCTCCTGAAGATTTTATAAATTTTGACAATGTATTTATAAAGAACAAAGGACAAGAAAATGAAAAAATTAATGACATTAATGATAATCTTAGAAAACTATTAAATGGCTTAACAAATTCAAAAAATGTTATCCGATTTGAAGTTTCGAATGAGATCTTAAGTATATTAAATAAAAAATCTGAAAATTCAATAAATACAGTTTTAAGTAATCTTACTGATCAGATAAAAACTGATTCTTTTAGCAAAGATGAAGTTATCAGTACAATCAAGAAAGCTGAAAAGAAAATTGATGAACTACGTAAAATAAAGGAAGAAGCTGAAGCCGAAGCATTTGAAAAGTTAATTGAAAATGAAAAACTCTCAAAGGAATTAAGTGAAGAAATATCAAAAAAACTTTTTGACAACTCAATTAACAATAGAGACAAAGAAGATTTATTAACCCTTCAACATCAAATAGTTCATACTGCAGGAAATATTACTTTTAGTCTTGATGAATTG
>CAYNDK010000181.1:0-4930 GCA_964395965.1 uncultured Flavobacterium sp. | reverse complement strand
ACAAACGCAAAGACGTTTCGGCCGCTGTGGGTTGGTTGTATACCGGAATTCAGGTAACACGTCCCGGTGAATCTACATCGGCACACCGTCATCGCGCTTCTGCATTGCGTTTTATCATGGAAGGTAGTAAAGGATATACCGTGGTAGACGGCAATAAAATCATGTTGGAAGTCAACGATTTTGTCATCACGCCTAACTCCACCTGGCACGAGCATGGTGTAGAAGCAGACGGGCAAACTTGTATTTGGCAAGACGGTTTGGATATTCCGTTAGTGAATGCGCTTGAAGCCAATGATTATGCGGTGTTTGATGGCAAACAACCGATGGAAGTACCGTTGAATTATTCGCCGAAAACGTATAGTGGTGTCGGACTCATTCCCGCAGATGTACAGTGGGACAAGCCGTATTCTCCCCTATTTAAATATTCCTGGAGTAAAGTCTATCCTGCTTTGTTAGAAGCATTGGACGTAAATCCAATCGATCCGTTTGATGGAATTCATATGCGCTACAGCAATCCGTTGACGGGCGGACATGTCATGCAAACCATGAGTGCCTCCATGCAATTATTACCCAAAGGATTCAAAGGAAAAGCCCACAAACATACAGGGTCGTTTGTGTACCAATGCGCTAAAGGAAGTGGCTATTCCATAATCAATGGGAAACGCTACGATTGGAAAGAACGCGATATTTTTTGTGTGCCTTCTTGGGCATGGCACGAACATCATAATGCTTCTGAAACTGAAGATGCTTGCTTATTTCATTTCAACGACTTACCCGTTATTGAAGGATTAGGATTGTATCAAGATCGTGTATACACTGAAAACAACGGACATCAGGAGGTATGAGAAATTGGATAATAGTCGTATTTCTATTCTTTAGCTGTATCCAACTCAACGCTCAAAGCTTAAAGTTGGATACTGGGAAAATTGCTCAAAAGGAGTTTTTGGAAGAGATTCCTTTTGAACTAGAGTTTGGAAAAATTATACTTCCTGTACGAATTAATGGCCAGTCCTATCGTTTTCTACTTGATACGGGAGCTCCAAACATTATTTCTAAAAAAATAGCAGATGTAATAAATCCAGATTTCAAAAAAGATATTAATGTTGTTGATGCTAATAATCAAAGACAAAATATGGAACTAGTTCCAATTCCTGAATTGCAATTAGGAAGTTTACGTTATGTCAACGGTGTCGCAATAGTTGTAGACTTGGACAATCACCCTATTTTGAAATGTTTTCGATTAGATGGATTTATAGGTAGTAATTTCTTTAAAAATGTAGTTTTACAAGTTGATTATGCAGCTAAAAAAATTAGAATTTCACCTACAATAAAATCTTTTGCACCTAACTCAAAAGGGCAACCTATGAAATTAATAGGCCCTCAATTAGCACCCTATATCACGATTACCTATCCAAATGAAATAAAAATAATTACTGATCAAGCACTTTTGGATACTGGAATGGATGGATTTTATGATTTATCTTCACGAGCGTACAAACTTTTCAACGCCGAAAGTGATAGCGTTATAAATACAATTGCTTCATCCACAGGTGTAGGCGCCTTGGGATTATTTGAAAAATTAGGGCCAACGCCCCATTGGATGGTAGAAATTCCAAAAGTAAAACTGAGCGAAACTCTTTTTACACATGCACAAGTAATTACCACCGATGATGAAAATTCACGGATTGGATTAAAAGCTTTTGAATATGGAAAAGTAACCTTAGATTTTAATAAGAAAAAATGGTATTACGAGGCTGGAACATCGGCTGATCTAACGACCAAACCTAAACAATTATCACCTACTTTTATTGACGAAAAATTAGTTGTTGGAATTGTTTGGGAAGAAACGTTGCAATCAAAGTTACAATTTGGGAATAAAATTGTAAAAATAAACCATCAATCTATAGAATCCCTTTCGGTTTGTGAACTTTTGAAAATGAAAGAAATTTTGAATGAGAATTCAAATTACGTGTTAGAAATTATAAATAATTCCGGTGAAACGGTCATAATAAATAATAGTAAATAATGAAATTAGTTACGTATACGCATCAAAATGAAGAATCCCGATTAGGATTTTTATTTAATGATTTAGTGATCGATATGGAAGACTTTGGCGAAGTAGCCAATTTTCCTTTACCCGATGATATGCTCGATTTGATTGACATGGGGGTTGAAGTTATCGATGAGATCAACGATTTGATTGCTGATACTCCAGAGGAGTTTATCACAAAAATAGGGGTACCCTTTGAAGAAGTGACCTTACTCGCTCCTATACCAAGACCAAGAAAAAATATTATTGGCATAGGGTTAAATTATACCGAACATGTGGCGGAAAGTGCACGCACCTTAGATACGACGGGCAAACTTCCTCAAAAACCGATCATTTTTTCAAAACCACCTACTACGGTAACGGCTACAAACACCGAGGTGATTAAAAATACAAAACTCACTTCACAGTTGGACTGGGAAGTCGAGTTAGCTGTAGTTATCGGAAAAACAGGAAAATATGTACCAAAAACTGAAGCGATGGATTATGTGTTTGGATATACCATAATCAACGATATTTCTGCACGAGATTGCCGTCGTGAAGGCCAATGGATTGTATCGAAAGGACAAGACACCTTTGCTCCGATGGGACCGATTTTAGTTACCAAAGATGAAATTGAGAATCCGCATAACTTGAATCTAAGTTTGAAGGTCAATGGAATTGAAAAACAACATTCTAACACAAAATTCATGTTGTTTAACATAAATGATTTAATCGAAGATTTAAGTACCGTTTTTACCATTGAGCCCGGTGACATTATTGCAACAGGAACTCCGGCAGGTGTAGGTGCGGGTCGCGATCCACAAGAATGGTTGTATGATGGCGACGTGATGGAAGCTACCGTGGAAGGAATTGGCACAATCATTAATACAGTAAAAGAAATTTAGCAGGAGCTGCAATAGGGATCGAAGCAAGGTACCGCGTACCGCGGAGAGCCCGGGCCGAAGGCATTGCCCTTTTCAGTAATCAGTGTAAAGTAATCAGTGTAAAGTAATCAGTGTAAAGTAATCAGTGCAAAGTAATCAGTGTTCAGTATACAGTAATCAGTAGAAGATCAAAAATAATGACTAAAAAATATAGAATTGGACAAATTGTGCCATCGTCGAATGTGACGATGGAAACCGAAATTCCGGCGATTTTTAGAGCGCGTGAAACCGTTTTACCCGAGCGCTTCACCTTTCATAGCAGTCGGATGCGCATGAAAAAAGTCACTCAAGAAGAACTCGCGGCTATGGACGCCATGAGTTTGAAATGCGCGATTGAACTCTCAGACGCTCATGTGGATGTGATGGGATATGCCTGTTTGGTGGCGATTATGAGCATGGGACGTGGCTATCATTGTGTATCGGAAGTTAATTTACATCAAGAAACGATTGCCAACGGCTTCCCTACTCCGATTGTAACTTCGGCGGGGGCGTTGATAAACGGATTGAAAGTTTTGGGAGCTAAACAAATTTCGATTATTACTCCTTATATGCGACCGCTAACCGATAAAGTAGTGGATTATATTGAACACCAAGGCATCAAAGTCAAAGAAAGTATTGCTTTGGAAATTCCGGACAACCTAGAAGTTGCGGCTCAGAATCCGTTGAATTTGTTGGAAATATACAAGCAATTGGATTTGACCGATGTCGATGTATTGGTAGCTTCGGCTTGTGTACAAATGCCGTCTTTGGAAGCGATTGATCAAATTCAAGCGGAATGTGGTATTCCGGTAACATCGGCTGCCGTTTGTACGACCTATGAAATGATGAAGAAATTGGGTATTGACGCAAAGTCGACGATTGGCGGGGAATTATTGAATGGAAAATATTAAAAAAAAAAGCCTGATTCTAAAATCAGGCTTTTTTTTACCAAATAGTAATCCGTTCTTTTTCGGGCAAGTACATTTTTTGACCTGGTCGAACATTGAATGCTTTATAAAATTCGGAGATATTCATTAAAGGTCCGTTAATTCTGAATTTAGCAGGCGCATGAACATCTTGCATGACTTGTTGTAGTAAGTATTCTTTACGGGCATTCACCATCCAAGCATAGCCATAGGATAAGAAATACCGCTGTGTTGGATTTAAACCGGCAATTTTTTCATTGGTTTTAAACTGTTTGGTTTTTTTAAATGCCTCGTAGCCCATAACGACACCCCCTAAATCGGCAATGTTTTCACCTTGAGTAGCTTCACCGTTTACAAATTTACCTTTTACAACTTCGAATCGGTTAAATTGAGCGACGATGGCTTTTGTTTTAGCTGTGAATTTTGCGTAATCAGCTTTAGTCCACCAATTATTTAGATTTCCGTTTTCATCATATTGGCTCCCTTGATCATCAAATCCATGGGTGATTTCATGGCCAAATGTAGAACCTCCAATTATTCCATATAAAACCGCATCATCGGGCATTCTACCTTCAAATCCTGGAACAATGATATTGCATGCGGGAACACAAATTTCATTATTACTTGGGTTATAATAAGCATTATACGTTTGCGGATACATTCCCCATTCATTGCGATCAACGGGTTTACCAAATTTATGAACCATATAATCATATTCCCAAACGTTTACAGCCATAATATTGTGGCAATAGGCATTGGGTAAAATTTGTATTGACGATAGATCTTTCCAATGATCAGGATAACCTACTTTCATTACAATTTTTTGAAGTTTGCTTAATGCTTTCACTTTAGTTTGTGGACTCATCCAATCCAACTGTTTAATCCGCTCAGCATAAACCGCTCGAATAGCATTTCCGATTTCGAGTAATTTTTCTTTAGTTCCCTTTGGAAGATATTCTTCTACATAAACTTGACCTATTAATTCACCCAAAGATTCGTCTGTTTGTTGAACAACCCTTTTCCAACGGGGTTTTTGGACTTTCACACCGTTG
>CAYNDK010000180.1:0-4959 GCA_964395965.1 uncultured Flavobacterium sp. | reverse complement strand
ACATGAGGTAATTCCAAAAATTACCGTAGCAAATACTGCAATCCATTTTAATGTGTTTGTTTTCATATAACAATTTTTAAGGTTATGCTACGAATGTACAATCACTTTTGTTTAAGAAAAAGATGTAAATGATAAACAAAAAAAACTTTAGATTTTTTTTAACGATTTTGTTTAAGCATAAAAATCAGTGTTTTAAGTAAAAATTGAAGAAAAAGCCTACTATTTCTTAAACAAAAATTAAATTTAAAATGTAAGAAAAAGATTATTTATAATTATCAAGGGCTATTTTTTTTTACGCACAATAATTAGTTAATTTGGGAGTTATAAAAACAAAAAAAAACATGCGAATTTTACTCCTTTTTTTAGTGTTTACTCATTCTCTTATTGCTCAAAATTTGAATCAAGTAGATTCACAAGGTAAAAAACATGGACTTTGGAAGGGAACGTATGCTGACACGGGTCGCCCGCGCTACGAAGGTACATTTGACCACGGAAAAGAAACGGGCGTTTTTAAATTTTATGACAATACTAAAGACGGAAAAGTGATCGCTACCCGCGAATTCAATCCCAAAGACAACTCCTGTTATACCATCGTGTACAATCAAAATGGCAATAAAGTCAGTGAAGGGAAACTCGTCAATCGCATCGAAGAAGGGGAATGGAAGTTTTACCACGAAGATTCGCCCCAAATCATGACCCAAGAATTTTATACCAAAGGCAAACTCAATGGTATTCGCAAAGTGTATTACAAAAGCGGTAAACTCGCCGAAGAATGCGGCTATAAAAACGGGAAACGCGAAGGGAATTACCGCAAGTTAACCGAAGAAGGGTTGGTGTTGGAAGAAAGTAGTTATAAAAATGGAGAATACGACGGACTAGCAATTTTCAGAACTGCGGATAATAAAATTGCCGCCAAAGGAAATTTTGTGAAAGGTAAAAAAGAGGGCATCTGGGAAATGTTGGAAAAAGGGAAATTGGTGAAAAAGGACATGGGCAAACTCAAAGTTCGAAAATTTAAAAAAATCCCTGTCACCCGTGAAGAAGACCGGGATTAAAAATATTAAAATTCCAAATCACAAATTCCAAAATCCTCCCGAAGTTTCGGGACCAAATCCCAAACAATTTTCTTGCAATTATGTCTATTTTACAGGATCGCATAACTCATAACTCATAATTCATAATTCAAAACTGTTAACCCTTTCTTATAGTATTCGCCACTCTCATTTTTTCCTGTACCTTTGCACCAAAATTAAACTATGAAACGTGTCGTTGTCGGATTATCCGGTGGTGTAGATTCCAGTGTAGCAGCCTACTTACTCAAAGAACAAGGGTATGAAGTCATTGGTTTGTTTATGAAAAACTGGCACGATGACTCAGTGACTATTTCCAATGAATGTCCTTGGCTAGAAGATAGCAATGACGCTTTATTGGTCGCTGAAAAACTGGGAATCCCTTTTCAAACCGTCGATTTAAGTGAGCAATACAAAGAACGTATCGTGAATTATATGTTTAACGAATACGAAAACGGACGTACACCCAATCCCGATGTTTTATGCAATCGCGAAATCAAGTTTGATGTTTTCATGAAAATTGCGCTTTCTCTTGGAGCAGATTTCGTAGCGACAGGTCATTATTGTCGTAAAGCAACACTGGAAAAAGACGGATCATCCGTTCATCAACTTTTGGCAGGAGTCGATGGGAATAAAGATCAATCCTATTTCCTTTGTCAACTATCCCAAGAACAATTGGCCAAAGCTCTTTTCCCTATCGGTGAATTAACCAAACCGCAGGTGCGCGAAATCGCTGCAAAAATGGATTTGGTTACTGCTGAGAAAAAAGATTCGCAAGGCTTATGTTTCATTGGAAAAGTGCGTTTGCCCGAATTCCTGCAACAACAATTACAACCCAAAGAAGGGGTGATTATAGAAATCCCTGCTTCCCATGAACTATACCAACAAACATTGCCTGAGTTTGCATCAAAAGAGGAAGAATTGCAATTTCTTGCAAAACCAATTGCATATAAGGTAACCATGGGTAAAAAAGTAGGAATGCACCAAGGAGCACATTATTTTACTATTGGTCAACGTAAAGGATTGAACGTAGGGGGAACAGTAGAGCCGTTGTTTATTATTGCAACCGATGTGAAAGACAATGTTATTTACACCGGACAAGGCCATCAGCATCCCGGACTTTTTCGTAGTGCATTACATATTCAACCGCATGAAGTGCATTGGATTCGAGAAGATTTGCGTCTTAAAAACGGAGAATCCCTGGAAGTTGAAGTTCGCATCCGCTACCGACAACCTTTGCAGAAAGCAAGACTACATCAATTTGAATCAGGTTTGTATATTGAATTTAGCGAACCCCAATCCGCAATCACGGAAGGACAATTCGCAGCATGGCATCACGGGGAAGAACTACTCGGGTCAGGGGTAATTTCTTCGTAAATTAACACTACTACAGGGGTTTTATTTGTATTTTTGGGAGCCAATGTCCCATTGCTATGCGAAAAATTATCTTCATTTTCCTGTTTGTTTTTCAATGGAGTAGTGCTCAAGAAGATGCACGCGTTTATTTTACAGATAAGCCTAATGCTCAGGCTTTTCTAGATCAGCCGTTATCCATGTTGTCCCAAAGGGCATTGGACCGAAGAATGGCACAAAACATTCCCCTTTCATTAAACGATGTTCCTGTTGAAACAACCTATATCGATGCAGTGAGTAACGCCAACGGCATTGAATACAAAGCCCAATCCAAATGGATGAATTGTGTACATGTGCGCGGTACAGTACAAGACATTCAAGCATTAACAGCCTTACCATTTGTGGATCATGTTGAATTTGCTAATCCCGCTTTGAATTCCAAATCAAGTCAGCCTTCACAGCCATTGGCCACATCAAAAACCAATGAAGTGCAAGTGAGTTACAACTACGGAAACGCTACTTCACAAGTACAAATGTTAAATACACACTTGTTACATCAAGCTGATTTTACAGGTGCAGGAAAAATAATAGCTGTTTTAGATTCTGGATTTTTAGGTGTAGATACCGCAACTCCTTTTCAACGATTATTTAGTAATAATCTAATTTTAGGTGGATACAATTACGTTGCTCAATCTTCAAATGTTTTTGATTTGCATAATCATGGGACAATGGTTTTATCGGCAATGGGTGCCTTTTCTGATGGTCAATTAATTGGAACTGCACCCAATGCTCAGTACTATTTGTACGTTACAGAGGACGTTTCAGAAGAAAACCCTGTAGAAGAAAGTTATTGGGTACAAGCAGCTGAAGAAGCCGACCGCATGGGAGCAGATATCATTACTAGTTCGTTGGGCTATTTTCAATACGATAATCCAAATTACAGTCATACGTATGCAACTATGACAGGTGATGCTGCTTTTGCATCCAAAGGGGTGAATATAGCATTTAGCAAAGGAATAGTAGTGGTAGTAAGTGCTGGAAATTCAGGAAATTCAACGGAACCACATGTAGGGGTGCCTGCTGAAGCTACACATGCTTTAGCTGTAGGTGCGGTAGATTCAGCAGAGTTTCGAGCTAATTTTAGTTCGATAGGTCCTAGTTTTGATGGACGCATCAAACCTGATGTGATGGCACTAGGAGTTGGTTCGGCAGTCTCAACCCCGCAAGGAGATTTTATTTATGTCAATGGTACTTCGCTTTCATGTCCGATACTCTCAGGTTCTATAGCTTGTTTATGGGCTGCTGTTCCTCAACTTACCAATCAACAAGTAGTTGACTTAGTCAAGCAGTCTGCAGATCGTTATTCAAATCCCAATAATCAATATGGTTATGGTATACCTGATTTGTTTGCAGCCTATGCCAATGCGTTGAAAACCGAAATGTTTTCAGCAGTTCAACTTCATGTTTTTCCTAATCCAGCACAGGATTTCTTTACTATTCATGGATTACAAAACAAAACAACACTCACACTTTTTACTCCTTTGGGACAAGTAGTTTTGACTCAAGAGGTTGACAACATACGTAATACTATTGTTATTAATCAAATTCCACCAGGAATGTATCTATATCAACTAACACAAAACCAACAAATGATTACCGGTAAAATCATTATAAAATAACCGGAAAAGTATGAATCGAATTACCCAACTCTTTAACATCCAATATCCAATTATTCAAGGAGGAATGATATGGAATTCTGGTTATAAACTCGCAAGCGCCGTTAGTAATGCCGGAGGTTTAGGACTTATCGGCGCTGGTTCTATGTATCCTGATGTCTTACGCGAGCACATTCAAAAATGCAAAAAAGCGACGGATAAACCTTTTGGTGTGAATGTTCCGATGTTGTATCCCAACATTGAAGAAATCATGAACATCATTGTGGAAGAAGGCGTGAAAATTGTCTTTACTTCGGCGGGTAATCCCAAAACGTGGACCGCATTTTTAAAAGAACACGGTATTACGGTTGTCCATGTGGTGAGTAGTTCCAAATTTGCTTTGAAAGCTCAAGAAGCAGGCGTAGACGCCATCGTTGCCGAAGGGTTTGAAGCTGGAGGCCACAACGGACGTGAGGAAACAACAACACTCACCTTGATTCCGATGGTGCGCGAGCAAATTCATTTGCCCTTAATTGCCGCAGGTGGAATCGCAACCGGAAAAGGTATGCTAGCCGCCATGGTACTCGGCGCCGATGGGGTGCAAATGGGTAGTCGTTTTGTTGCTTCAGAAGAGAGTTCGGCCCACGCCAACTTTAAACAAACCGTCGTCAATACACAAGAAGGCGATACACTTTTAACGTTGAAAGAATTAGCGCCCGTTCGTTTGATCAAGAATAAATTCTTCCACGATTTACAAGCTTTATACGGGCAATGTCCGAGTGTTGATGATTTAAAAACCTTATTGGGTCGGGCTCGTGCAAAGCGTGGTATGTTTGAAGGCGATTTGGAAGAAGGTGAATTGGAAATTGGACAAATCGCAG
>CAYNDK010000179.1:0-5026 GCA_964395965.1 uncultured Flavobacterium sp. | reverse complement strand
AATTGCACCACAATGGTTTATGAGAAAATCAATACTATTCTCGGCCAGCCCTTGTTAAAGAAGGTTGATGACACAAGCATTTCGTACCGTCAGTTGTTATATCCGTATTTTGATAATCATTTTTATTTCAAATTGGGTATCAATATAATTTTTGGTGCAAAAACGGATGCAGCTGCAGAAAAAATGTTTTTGCCTGTCGAACTCCAACACAGTTTAGATCAAACAAAATGGCAAGGAAAACCATTGGTTCAAAGTCAGAAAAAATGGGTAGAAGGCAAACCTTTACAAACAGTATTTTCTTTTATCAATAGCATTTGGTTTTTGACCCTAATTCTATTGGCTATTGCGCTTTCTCGTAAAACCTATGTATACGGAATGTATTGGGTAATTTGTGGCGCTTTAGGTACATTTTTATGTCTAGTAGGATTGTATTCTCAACATGAAGAAGTTCTTTGGAATTACAATGCCCTTTTATTTAATCCGTTGTATTTACTTCTTCCTTTCCTAAAAAATGGTCGTTTACGAAGTCAGTTGATTATTGCAGGATTGGTCAGTTTATTGGTATATGCTGCATTGCTTTTCAACAAACCTCACTTAGTTCTCATGTTGCCTTTTATAGGTGCCCAAGTCTTCATGTTACGACATATGATTCGCAACGAACGCAACCATTTATTGGCCTCTGTAGAATAGAATTGTACTGGCCGTTTTGATTACTACATTGATGTCAAGAAAAATGCTTCGGTGTTTGATGTAATATAAATCATATTGTAGTTTCACCAAACTATCATCAATAGAGTCTCCGTAGGAATAATTCACTTGCGCCCAACCTGTTAAACCGGGTTTTACTACATGTCGTGTTTCATAAAACGGCATATTTTCAGCAATTTGTTGAACAAAAACAGGTCGTTCAGGACGTGGCCCAATTACGGCCATATCCCCTTTTAAAATATTAATAAACTGTGGAAATTCGTCCAAGCGTGTTTTGCGCATAAATTTACCAAAAAGGGTAATTCGCGTATCATTAACGGTGGTGAACACAGCTCCATTGGCTTCTGCATTTTTCACCATTGTTCGAAATTTATAAATTCGAAAAATTTCTCCGTTCTTACCTACTCGTTCTTGGGTATAAAACAAGGGACCGCGGTTTCCTATCAAATTTCCAATAATTATTAATGGCAAGAACACAAAGCCTAGTAAGAGCCCGACAACTGAGAAAATGATATCAAAAACCCTTGAAAACAGTAAGTACAAATGATTTTGATTACTACGACTAAACGGGAAGTAGCGGTAAAAATCACGTGATACGTATTGAACAGGAATACGCTTCGTACTATCTTCATACACCTGAGTATATTCACGGATAGTGATACCGTTTTCAAGCATATGGATCAATTGATTGTAGAGGTTTACTGTAATTCCTTCCGTTTTTTGTGAGGCAATCACTAACTCTGAAATAGGATTTCTACGCACAAATGTTTCTAATTCATCAGCGGGAATAGAACGAATCGAATATTTTTTATTATTGGTTATTTGAGTGCCATCCGAATTCACAAACGCGATAAACTTATAATGCGGATCTGCATTTTCAATTCCGGATATGAGTTCGTCCAATTGATCTTGATCGCAAACCAAAATTGCTTTTTTTATGAAACGATGTGACGCTAAAAATTTGACATAAATCAATCGCCACAAAACCAAAGTAAAAAAAATGGTTACAAAAAATATAATAATTTGTAAACGATTGGATGGAAGAACTGGCGTATAAATTGGGGTAAGTAGATAAAAGAGTACCGTAACGGAAGTGGTAAGTACAATACTCTTGATAATTTGATATTGGCTACTTGCTACCTGCAAATTATACATTTCAAAAACCGACCCAAATACGTTGATATAAATCCCCAAAACAATTACCCAAAACAAATTGTCTTCAGAGAAGGTAAAGTACTTAAAATCAAGCATTGAACTAACGCTATACAGCGCTAACAGCACAAGCATCACGTCGAAAATTCGTAAAAGAATTTTTCGTTCGGATACTTCAAAGTGTATTTTTTTATTGCTGTTCATTACCCGGTTAATTCCGGTGCAATTTAACAAATTTTAAACAGAAATTATTTTAAAAGTGCAAACCAATAACTTTTAATTTCTTGCCAATCGTAATGTGAAACTTTCTCGCGAGCAGCTTTTTGAATTTTAGCAACTAATTCAGGATTTTCAATGAATCGTTTGATGGCTTTTACCATGCCCATAGTATCCGCATCTTCAACTAAAAGCCCATTTTTTTCATTGTCAATCAAATAAGGCACACCGCCTACATTGGTTGAAACAACAGGAATTCCTAAGGCCATTGCTTCAATAACACTGATTGGTGTATTATCAAAATGCGTGGTATTAATAAATACATCAAAATCTTTAGACAATTCTATCCATTCCTCTTTGGGTAGTTTACCTGTAAAGGAAACATTTAATCCTAATTCTTGTGCATAATCAATGTAGGTTTCCAGGATGTTTTCTTTATCTGGTCCCACCATACAAAGTTCAGCTTCTGGAAAATCACGTTTAAGAATACCAAAAACATCAATTGCCATTTTAGGATTATAAATTTTAGAAAAAGAACGCACCCATAATAATCGTGGTCCCTGTATGGATCGCGGCTCATAAGAATACATCTTTAATTCTATTGTATTCGGAATTAAAAGTAAATTATCGGGGTATAAGGGTAAAAATGCCTCATAAAGATAATCAGAGGGCGCGGTAATGAAATATGCATTTTTAAACAATTCGTCACAACGCTTCGGACTTTTTGCTAAACGCCGTGGTAATTCACCTCCGTGTAATTTGGCGATATAAGGTGTTTTAGTCCATCGACACAATTGGGAAACTACCCAGGCAAACCAAAAATTCTGAGTGCTATACGTATCAATCATGACGTAATCCACTTTCTTACTGTAATACAAAGTAGCCACAATCATGTGCATCAAACGTAGGAGTTTGTTTTTATACGAGGAAGCATAATAGACTTCGTATCCTTCTAATTCTAAAAAAGCTCCCAAGGTTTCTACCGAAGTAGCGGTATTTCCGTGCTTGGAGAGTTTATTTCCTACGTATAACAACTTCTTCCTCATCGGTAAATCGAATTTTTAATAGTGCCAAAGCATATACATAGGATGGAGCTGCTGTTCGCATTGCAGCATGGTTAATGGTCAAAAACCAGAAAGCAATAAAACAAAACAAGTACAAGTGTTGCTTGTTATCCAAGTACAATAAAATTGGCGTGAAAAATAAAATCATCAAAGCTAATATACCTAGCGATCCATGCTCAGCCAACATTCGTGTTAACTCATCATGAGATGCAACAAGAAATCCCATTTTTTCTGTCCGAATTTCCGTTCCTTTACCTGCTCCAACGCCTAAAAAAGGATTATCCAAAAACATCTCAATCTCACCTGCTGCCAACGCTTCACGCCCTGTAAACTTACTCTCTTTTTCACGTCCCAGTGCATCTTTATTGGCATAACGTTTACCGATCAAACCACTTGTTTCAGATTCAGCATACACCCAAATTAAAGAAAAAGCAACCAATAAGACCGCAACCAATTGGATTAATTGAGTGCGAATAATTTTATTGGAACGCACATAGGCCACCATCATAAATAAAGCAATCATTAAGGCACCCGTAACCATTCCACCACGTGAAAAGGTGATCAAACCACGATATCCAATATTGACCGCTAAGAGAATGTTAATAATAAAAAACAGTTTATTCTTGGAAGCGACAAAAACTCGGGTAAAAAAGATAAACATCCCCAAACCCAATGCGGTCGAAACTTGGTTGGGCCCAAATCCACCAGAAGTTTCACTATTGGAAACAGTTGTCGTCAAAATTTCTTTTAAATCGGGTGTAAATAATATCAAATATATGGAACAAGATATTATGGGCAAACCCATCAATAGGAGTATATTATTTAACTCAAAAATCGTTAACCGCCTACGATAGCAGTAGAGTGAAGCAATACCTAGTGTTAGTGGTCCCGATATATTAAAAAGTATCGTCTTTCGAACATTTGCAATAGAATAGCCCAAGGATTGGGTAGCGATAAATATTCCCGGAAGTAAGAGGATGATGAATATCCAATAGGGTACTGCATTCTTTGAAAAACCGCTGTATATCATCCCCATCACCATAAAAACAACTACAGAATATTTGGAAAATTCATGGTTGGGATTCCCATCAGTCATCCTCAAAAACACCTCACTACCTACGACATAGGCTGCCGCATAAAGCACTTCATTATTGGCATTTCTAGTTTTGATGATAAAATAAATACTCACTAAAAAAATTAATATTCCATACACCTTCGAGACCACAGGTACCAAGAAGATGATCACTCCCAATAGTATATGTGAGAGTATAAGAAATAGATAATTTTTTACTTTATTTTCCATTAAATTTGATTTACCCACTGTATGAATTGATTCACAATGGCCTGCTCAGAATGATGGGATTCTATTGTTGAATGCAAGGCATTACCTAAGCGGTTTCGAAGTTCGGGATTATCAATCAATTCTACCAATTTTTGGTAAAAAGTTTCCACATCATAATTCGGAGCTAAAAATCCATTCTTCCCTGACTGAATAATTAAAGGAATTTCCCCCACTTCCGTACTCACTACGGGCAATTGCATCAATCCATATTCCAAAAGGGCAACGGGCAAGCCTTCAGATTGAGACGTAATAATCGCAATGGATGCTTGTTGTAAAATGGAAACAATATCTTGTCTTGAACCGTAAACAAAAACAGTTTGGGTTAGTTGTTTCTCTTCAATTTTTGTTCGCACTTCCTGAGCATACGTATCTTCAAAATCTTTTCCAATTAAATGAAAAGTCCAATCTGGATGCGAATATTTTAGTTTTTCGGCGACATCAACTAATAAAAAATGGTTCTTTTGAAATCGAAGATTAGCAAGACAAACGATACGTTTTCCCTCAGCTCCATTTAATGTTGTGAGTCGTTTTTGCGCTTTATCCA
>CAYNDK010000178.1:0-5099 GCA_964395965.1 uncultured Flavobacterium sp. | reverse complement strand
ATTATACGTTAAATTGCGAAGGGGTTATACCTGTTGTATTTTTAAATTGTGTGCTTAAATGGGCAACACTAGAGTAGTTGAGTTGGAACGCAATTTCGGTCAAACTCAATTTAGCATTTACAATTAATTGTTTGGCCAATTCAATTTTTTGAATGATAATGTAATTTTCAATAGAAGTATAAGTCACTTCAGAAAAAACATTCGACAAATAGCCATAACTATGATTAAGTTTTTCTGCAAGATATACGGAAGCTTTTACGGTTGGAGCCTCTTCACTGAACACCATTTCAGTAATTGTATCTTTAATTTTTTGAACCAAGGCGGTTTTTTGATTTTCAATCACATCGATACCATACTCTTGAAGCGCAGCCGTCAATTCAGCCATTTCTTCTGTAGTTAAAGGCTCAAGAAATTCGACCTCTCCAAAAGCAGGTATTCTGAATTTACATTGAAGTTGCTGTAATTGTTCCTCTAATACCTTGCGGCAAATGGTAGTAAAATCAAATTTCACATACAGTTTCATAGTTCTATTTTAGGTAAAGATACAAATTTAATAAGGGATGAAAAAAGAAGCCGGGCAAGAACATTATCATTACCCGGCTACCAACCATTATCAACCAAATTTTTATTTATGAGAATACTGTTTCATTCTGCTGATACAAAGTTGCATCAATTCACTTTGTATCGGGTTACAGGATTTTTTTAAATTATTACAGGATTTTCATCCTCCCAATTTTTTAACGGCCTCCATCCACACTTTTACCTAAGGGTAAATTGTAGGAAACACCAAATCCTAAGGTCCCAGCATTAAATTTTTGGTCCCCTATAGTTCCTTGATTACCTGTGAAAACTTTTGCGTATTGAAGGGCAAAATTCCAGTGAATATTATGGTATCCTATTTCGGGTTTGAAATAGAAACCACCATCTGGTAAATCAACATTCGAATTGGAAGCTACTTTCCCTTCTCCCGTAATAAAACCATATCCAAGGTCAGTACCTACGTAAAAACCTGTCTGTTCAGGATAATAGCGAAACATTCCAGCTAAAGGAATAACTCCAAAATCATTATTGTTGATTCCATTTTTAGATTGCCCCATGAAATGATTATATCCCGTGACAAATCCAACTCCAATTCCAGGGTGTACCAAACGTTGATAACCTAAATCAAGTCCTATTTGCGATGAGGCATTTTCGGCAGGAACCGCGATTCCCGCATTAAAACCTATTTTAAACATATTATTGTATTTAGGATTTTGAGCGAATGCTAAAGCTGGTGCAATGGCTACCATAACTAAAGCCAAAAATTTACTTCTTTTCATCGGTTTCTATTTTAGTTCTTATTGAGTTAGTTTTTTAAACGATTTCAAGAGTTTGAATGCAATACAAACCATCGCGTTTCAAGGACCAAGGCCACAATAAAACATTCTAAATAATTGGCTTGGGTTGCATTTTGAAATAGTTTATTAAATAACGGTTGGCGATTACAATTTTCGCCGCCTTACGTACGTTTTGATATGCGGTTGCGATTTTCATAAGCGTTTATTGAGCGTTATATTTCAAAATTACTTGTCCTAAACACAATTGTAGTTACACGATTTATTTGCCTTTTTACAAGATTTACAGATTCATGATAAATATGTTTGTTGTATCCTTTTAGAAAAAGTACTTTTGTAGTATACAACACTACTTCATGACCACAACACAATTAATTCAGCAAATTCAAGCGAAACAATCATTTTTATGTATTGGCTTGGATGTCGATTTGGAAAAAATCCCTCCTCATTTACTAGCTACCGAAGATCCTATTTTCGAATTTAATAAAGCGATTATTGATGCCACACACGATTTATGTGTGTCGTATAAACCCAATACGGCCTTTTATGAAGCCTACGGTGTTAAAGGCTGGATGGCCCTTCAAAAAACTATCGACTATTTGAATCAAAAATATCCTGAACAATTTACCATTGCCGATGCCAAACGCGGGGATATCGGAAATACTTCGGGACGCTACGCCAAAGCCTTTTTAGAAGATATGGCCTTTGATTCGGTGACAGTTGCGCCTTATATGGGTAAAGATTCGGTGGAGCCTTTTTTAGAATTCGAGGGAAAACATACTATTTTATTGGCACTAACTTCCAATGAAGGGGCATTTGATTTTCAAACGTTGAATTGCGACAAGCAAGAATTGTATAAAAAGGTAATCACGACTTCGAAAGGTTGGAAAAACAGCCAACAACTGATGTATGTAGTTGGTGCTACCAAAGCCGAATATCTCGCAGAAATTCGCCAACTAATTCCCGATTCATTTTTGTTGGTGCCCGGTGTGGGCGCCCAAGGCGGAAGTTTATCTGAAGTTTGGCACTACGGCAAAAACGATTCAGTTGGTTTATTAGTAAACTCATCACGCGGTATTATTTATGCCGCATCGGGATTGGATTTTGCCGAAAAGGCGCGGGAAGAGGCCCTGAAATTACAACAAGAAATGGCAAAATTATTAGCATAAAAAAAGGCCGGTGATCATAAAGACTACCGGCTTTTTTTTCTAACTAACCTAAACCAAACAAAATAATAAATCATTATTTCGATACAAATATCCGACATAAATCGGTTGGTCTTTGTTAACAGATTGTTATTTCTATGTTATTGATTTTTAAAAATTTAAATCGATTTTAACAATTAGCGACGATCTTGCAATGCAAACACTTGTTGGAGTAGGGTTGAGGTGCGCGAACCCAAATTGGTGCGAATGTTTTTTTCCTCCACAGCAATCATTTTGAATACACCGTCCATGGCTTTGTTGGTGGTGTAATCGGTTAAATCTGGATTTATTTTTTTGACTAAAGGTAAGCTGTTGTATTTGGTAATAATTTGGTTCCAAATTTTATCCGCTCCCACTTTCGCAAACGAAGTTTTAATTACCGGATTGAATTTGGCATACAAAGCCGTTGATGTCGAGGATTGCAAATAGGTAGTTGCTGCACTTTCGTTGCCCATTAAAATATTTTTAGCATCGGTAATGGTCATTTTTTTTACCGCATCCACAAATATGGGCGTCGCTTCTTTTACTGCATCTTCAGCCGCGCGATTCAACATTTTTATTCCATCATCAGCGAGACTGGAGAGTCCGACCTTACGCAGCGTTTGGTCCACTTTCTGCAATTCTTCAGGCATCAAGATTTTGACCATCTCATTTTTATAAAATCCATCTAAAGCGGTTAATTTTACTACTTGTTTGGAAATTCCATTATTTAAAGCTTCTTTCAATCCGCCAGCAATATCCAACTGATTTTGCGGAAGTGTTTGTGGTAAATTGTTGGCGATTTGTTGCATTTCTGCACACGAACTTAGGGTGTAAAATGCTGTTGCAAGAACAAGAATATGTTTCATGGTTTTCTTTTTTGTGAATAACTTCAAAAATAATGCCTGAAATGTTAATATTAATTCAATTAACAGCATGTGGTAAAAATTTATAATATTCGTAAATTGCGCACTCAAAATCCTTTTAATTTTAAAAATGGAACAAGTTCAACCCTATATTCCTAAAAATAAAGTAAGAATTGTTACGGCTGCGTCATTGTTTGACGGTCATGATGCTTCTATTAATATCATGCGTCGTATTATTCAAGCCACCGGTTGTGAAGTCATTCACTTGGGACACGACCGTAGTGTAGAAGAAGTGGTGAATACTGCGATTCAAGAAGATGCGAATGCCATTGCGATGACTTCCTATCAAGGGGGACACAATGAGTATTTCAAATACATGTATGATTTATTGCAAGAAAAAGGTGCGGGTCATATCAAAATTTTTGGTGGCGGTGGTGGTGTAATTTTACCCGAAGAAATTGCCGAATTGCAAGCCTACGGAATTACACGCATTTATTCACCTGATGATGGTCGCGCTTTAGGTCTGCAAGGGATGATTAATGATTTGGTGCAGCGTTCCGATTTTCCAGTGGGCGATACCTTAAATGGTGAAATCAATCATTTGGAAGCCAAAAATCCACGCGCCATTGCACGTGTGATTTCTGCTGCCGAAAATTATCCAGAAGTGGCAAAAGCAGCTTTGGATACGATTCACGATAAAAATAAAGAAATTGCGATTCCGGTTCTTGGGATTACCGGAACTGGGGGGGCAGGGAAGTCGTCACTAGTGGACGAACTCGTGCGCCGATTTCTGATTGACTTTCCTGAAAAAACAATTGGATTGATTTCAGTTGACCCGTCCAAACGTAAAACGGGAGGTGCACTTTTGGGTGACCGTATTCGTATGAATGCGATCAATAACCCTCGCGTTTATATGCGTTCCCTAGCTACTCGTCAATCGAATTTGGCCTTGTCCAAATATGTGGCTGAAGCCATCGAAGTATTGAAAGCGGCCCGTTACGATTTGATTATTCTAGAAACTTCAGGTATTGGTCAAAGTGATACCGAGATTTTAGACCATTCCGATGTTTCTTTGTATGTAATGACGCCTGAATTTGGAGCGGCCACACAATTGGAGAAAATCGATATGTTGGATTTTGCCGACTTAGTAGCTCTTAATAAGTTTGACAAACGCGGAGCTTTAGACGCCATTCGCGATGTCAAAAAACAATACCAACGCAACCACAATTTATGGGATGTCGATCCAGAAACCATGCCTGTTTTTGGAACCATTGCTTCTCAATTCAACGATCCTGGAATGAACGCGTTGTACAAGTCCATTATGGATAAAATTGTGGAGAAAACGGGATCCGATTTGCATTCAACCTTTGCGATTACACGTGAAATGAGTGAGAAAGTCTATGTGATTCCACCTCACCGTACACGTTATCTTTCTGAAATTGCAGAGAACAACCGCGGTTACGATCAGACCGTTTCGGTTCAAGTTGAAGTTGCCCAAAAATTATATGGGATCTACAAAACCATTGAATCGGTAAGTGGTAAAGCACCAGTGATGACCAAGTCGGGTCTTGACGTCACTGTTCCTACAGCTGATGACGCGCAACAATTGGTCAACTTATTGGTCAAAGAATTTGATCGTGTAAAAATGAACTTAGACCCTTACAACTGGGAAGTTTTGTTGTCATGGGAAGAAAAAGTCAATAAATATAAAAATC
>CAYNDK010000177.1:1715-5133 GCA_964395965.1 uncultured Flavobacterium sp. | reverse complement strand
AAAATTATTAACCCTTGCGGTGGTTGCATTATTAGTTATAAATATTGGAACACTTGTCTTTTTGTATTTGGGAAAACCACACCCAGGCCCTAGAATGGGTCCTGAAGGAATGGGTCGGCCAAAACCTAAAGAAATCATCATCGAGCAATTGGGTTTGGATGCACCGCAAATCAAAGTTTATGAAGGATTGATTCAGGAGCACCGACAACGTGTGGATAGTTTGGACCGTATCATTCGGGAATCTAAAGATGCTTTGTATCAAAATTTAGCCAATGATTCAGGCGATGCTGTTGATACAGCCTTGATTGCTAAGATTAATGCAGCTCAAAAACAAATTGAATTGACGCATTACCAACATTTTTTAGCCCTAAAAAAACTATGTAAACCCGAACAAAAGGAAAAATTTGAAGCATTAACTGAAGAGTTACACCACCTTTTCGGTAGACCACCCCACCCACCTCATGAACCGTAGTTTACTTTTAATTCTTGGTTTGTTTTCACAATTCAATTGGGGTCAGTCTATACAAGACGGATTATCTATTCAATTATTATTTGAAAACCAACCTTTAGAAAAAGAAAAACAATACATAACGCAAAGCGGAGACACACTCACTTTTGACAAAGTAAAATTTTACCTATCAAATGTTGAATATGTTGACACGAAAGGGAATTCAACTACAATTCACGACTACCCCCAATTGATTGATTGGGACAAACCCGAATCGTTGAAACTTGACTTTAATTCGGTTGTCGTTGAAGAGGGCTGGCTTCAATTCACTTTGGGTGTGCCTTTAGAGTACAACACCAATGGCGTATTTGATGGTGATCTTGACCCTGTTTTGGGCATGTATTGGGCATGGCAAAGTGGTTATATTTTTATTAAAATGGAAGGCCATTCGCCGAGTGCACCTACTTTAAAACATAAATTTCAATTCCATTTGGGTGGATATGCTGGAACAATGAATGCCTTAACCCAAGTAAAACTCCCGATTCATGTGCAATCCAAATCACTTAGTGTCGATTTAGCCCCCTTTTTTTATGCCATACAATTACAGACAACACCTACGATTATGGTTCCAGGAAGTCAAGCGGTAACTTTATCACAAACCTTCAATTCTTGTTTTCGCATGCCATGAAAAGTACATCGTTGATTCTTTTTAGTTTCTTACTTATTGGTTTAAGTGCTTTCCGGTATTCTGAAGAAAACGAGTATTTTACTATACCAAAAGATTGGCCAAAACCACATTATAATTTTAAAGGAAATCCGCTGACTCAAGAAGGCATTCAGTTGGGGAGACAATTGTTTTATGATCCTATATTATCGCGTGATTCCACTATATCCTGCGCCAGTTGTCATTTACAAGCTACGGGTTTTGCACATGTTGATCATGAACTTAGCCATGGGATTGATAACCGAATTGGAACACGAAATGCGATGGCATTAATCAACTTAGCTTGGAATGAATCGTTTATGTGGGACGGTGGTATTAATCATATGGATGTACAAAGTTTGGCACCAATCACGCATCCTGCAGAAATGGATGCCGATTTGGAAGTGATTGTAAAAAGACTTCAACAAAGTGAAAAGTATTCCAATTTGTTCCAAAAAGCTTTTCCCAGAAAGCCCATTACAAGCCCGCTCCTATTCAAAGCCCTGAGTCAGTTCATGATGACTTTGGTCAGTGCGAATTCCAAATACGACCAACAAAAAAGAGGCGAATACCAATTCACGGCCAGTGAATCCAAGGGCTATCAATTATTTCAACAACATTGTGGAAGTTGCCATCGCGAACCATTATTTAGTAGTTCAAACTATGAAAACAATGGCTTGCCTGTAGATCCTGATTTAAAGGATATTGGCCGCATGAAAATCACACAAAATCCCAAAGACTCTTTGCGATTTCGAGTTCCCACTTTGCGTAATATTCAATTTACATTTCCCTATATGCATGATGGGCGATTTCAAAATTTAAACCAAGTGATTCGTCATTATAATTCAGGAATTGTACCTCATAAAACATTGTCCAAACCCTTGGAAAAACCAATGCGTCTCACAGATAATGACCGTGTGGATTTGGAATCTTTTTTGCGAACACTGTCAGATCCTACATTTTTATACAATACAAACTATAGCTATCCAAAATAAATTCCATTTCCTGCAAGAATCGAACAGGTAAGTTCGTCTAAGCAATTAACTAAACCAAACTTATGAAGAAACTACTCTTTATTTTATGTGGAGGATGCTTTTTACAAGCGCAAACTAATCCAGCCATTACAAAATGGTTACAAAACACAACCAATATCATGGGAAGGCATTATGTTTCGGGTAATTCCACTCCAATAAACGACAATGTATTGGCTAATGTGCAAACCGTTCAATACTCGGCTAATTCGGTATATGTCACTACGCATGGTATTCCGGCCTACATAACCGGTCCATTTTTGGACGGCAATCCTTCTTTGGCTACCGATCAAAATGCGATTTACAAATTGCCTTTGAATCCGGTACAAAATACGGGAACTCCAACTGCAACGACGGGAGGTAACATTGGAATATTTATCAATGGAATTTCGCTGTTTGATTATCGCGATGGTGTAGCTTGGAACAATTCAACACAAGCCTTGTGTGGCGGACCTGGAAATCCGCCTTGTCCGGGTGGACCCAATGCAACGCAAGCTTGGAACCGTGATGCCATTCCAGCAGAAAAAGGGGGTTTTGATTGCAACAAAGCACATCCTGCGATGGGTAATTACCACCATCACCAAAATCCGAGCGCTTTCAACTTGGACTTGCAAGTACTTTCAACCATTTGTGCTACCTATCCTGCGGATGGTTTGTATGTGATCAATCCAAATGTACATTCACCGCTTATTGGTTTTGCTTACGACGGCTTCCCTATTTATGGTGCTTATGCCTATACCAATACAGATGGAACGGGTGGCATTTCTCGCATGAAATCGAGTTATCAGTTAAAGAATCAAACCACTCGTACTAATGGACCGGCCGTAAATACCACGTATTTTAACGGTTATTTTAGAGAAGATTACGAATACATTGCCCATCCCAATGACCCTACCTATTTGGATGAACATAACGGGCGTTTTTGCATTACCCCCGAATATCCCAACGGAATTTACTGCTATTTTGCTACGGTTGATGCCAATCACAATTCGGCTTATCCGTATGTAGTGGGTCCGACCTTCTATGGTGTGAAATCTGGTGTCAAAGTGACGTCCATTACAGAAACCACTACTACGTACACAGCGCCTTTAGCTACAGGTGAATTTTCATTAGAAAAAATGCATCTTGTGGTTGCGCCCAATCCGGCTCAAGATTTTATTGCCATACAAACCTCAATCACCGACCGCGATTTTGATGTTGTGCTTATCGATGCATTGGGGAAAACCGTAAAACGTA
>CAYNDK010000177.1:0-1705 GCA_964395965.1 uncultured Flavobacterium sp. | reverse complement strand
TACGCTGGCAATTATGGAAACCGACGGACTATACAACGGCGTTTATTTTGTGAAAGTGGGTTCGGGGAATTTGGCAAAAACATTTAAAATTATTATCGAGAAATAAATTCTTATAAAATTGAACGTATGAGAAAACTACTTTATATTGTACTATCGAGTGTACTTTTGACTTCTTGTCACAAGAACGAAGACTATGTTACAGTAGATCCTTTTGCAGCTGTGAAAGCAACTTTTGGTTCCAATCTCGACATGAACAATTTGGCCAATTATGCCAACCAACCCGTTCCGGCTTATATAACTAAATTCAATGGAGCCAACAACCCCATCACGGATAAAGGTGCTACACTAGGTCGTGTTTTATTTTATGATAAAAAATTATCTTCCAACAATGCCATTTCGTGTGCCAGTTGTCATATTCAAGCCCATGCTTTTAGTGACACCAATGTGGCGAGTTTAGGCGTAAACGGTTCGACAGAACGCCATGCTATGCGATTGGTCAACTCACGTTTTTCTATAGAATCCAAATTTTTCTGGGATGAACGTGCGGCCTCTTTAGAAGCACAAACTACCATGCCAATTCGCAATCATGGGGAAATGGGCTATAGTGGCACCAATGGGGATGAAGATTTTTCAGCTTTACTCACCAAATTGAATGCCGTTGATTATTACAAAGAATTGTTTCAGTATGTTTACGGTTCATCAGAAGTAACGGAAGCCAAAATTCAGAATGCCTTAGCGCAATTTATTCGAAGTATTCAATCGTTTGATTCTAAATACGACACCGGAAGAGCGTTGGCGGGAAGTGATAACGGACCTTTTTCTAATTTTTCTGCTCAAGAAAATCAAGGAAAAAATTTATTCTTGACTCCTCCTGTTTTTGATGCAACTGGAAATCGAACAGGTGGCGGATTGGGTTGTGTGGGTTGTCATGGTGCACCTGAATTTGACATCAATCCGATTAGTGGTAACAATGGAATCATTGGTAAAATTTCAGGTACCGGAATTGACGTGACGGTTACCCGTGCTCCCACCCTTCGCGATTTGGTAAAACCCGACGGAACGACCAACGGTCCGATGATGCATACCGGAGTTATTACCTCTTTACAAGCCGCGATTGGCCATTACGGCACAATTAATATTGCACCGGGCAACACCAATTTAGATCCAAAACTAACGCCCAACGGCTTTGGACAACAATTGCATTTGAATGCACAAGAAGTTAATGCAATGATTGCCTTTTTGAAAACACTCAGCGGAAACAATGTATATACAGATGTAAAATGGTCCAATCCATTTCCGAATTAATTGGAATAGCAAACTAAACTATAACAAAAAAGTCCCAAGATTACTTGGGACTTTTTTTATTGATGAATTAAGGATTAACCTAATACTTCTTTTACTTTTTTACCGATTTCAGCAGGAGAATCAACAACGTGGATACCACATTCTCTCATGATTGCTTTTTTGGCAGCAGCTGTATCATCAGAACCACCAACGATAGCACCTGCGTGACCCATAGTACGACCTTTGGGAGCTGTTTCACCAGCGATGAAACCAACAACTGGTTTGCGATTTCCGTCTGCTTTGATCCAACGAGCCGCGTCACCTTCTAATTGACCACCGATTTCTCCGATCATGATGATACATTCAGTTTCTGGATCGTTCATTAATAATTCAACCGCTTCTTTAGTTGTTGTTCCAATAA
>CAYNDK010000176.1:0-5136 GCA_964395965.1 uncultured Flavobacterium sp. | reverse complement strand
AGAAATGGATTATACTTTTGCGGCATCTTATTTTTAATTATTCTAAATAAATGAAAACATATCTCCCAAAACTACTACTTCTTGTTTTTACAACAAGTGTCTCTTATGCACAATTAAGCGATACTCCAATAGGAAAAGAAAAGGACACGGTTAAAAACAAAACAACCATCCGATTAGATGAAGTTTTAGTACAAAAAAATCCGTTTAAAATTCAGCCCACTTTAACCCGTAGTACGATTAAAGTAATGGACTTGCCTCAGAATGTTCAAACCATTGACAAAGCGATTATCTACCAACAACAAGCGGTTCGTCTAAGTGATGTATTAAAAAATGTAAACGGTGCCTATGTGGGTTCGGCCCGTGGTGGAGCACAAGAATCCTTTTGGTCCAGAGGTTATGACCTAAGTGCTAACAATATTTTTAAGAATGGCTTCCGCGTGAGTAGTGGGAGTTTACCCGAAGTTATTTCTCTTGAACGTATAGAGTTTTTAAAAGGAAATTCAGCTTTATTATTTGGGAATGTTGTTCCCGGAGGTGTTGTAAATTTAGTAACCAAAACTCCTCAATTTACTTTTGGTGGCGATGCATCTTTTCAAATTGGTAGTTATGATTTTTACAAACCATCAGTAGATATTTATGGACCGCTATCTAAATCTTTAGCTTATCGATTGAATACTTCGTATGAAAATTCTAAAAGTTTCCGCGATGTGGTGCAACGTGAACGTATTTATATAAATCCATCTCTTTTATATAAAATCAATTCTAAAACAGAATTAACCCTTAATGCCGATTACCTAGCGGATGATTGGACACCCGATTTTGGTACGGCAATTATTGGAAAAACTATTGTAGACTTACCACGTGATTTGTATTTGGGTGGTAAATGGTCAAATGGAACAACCAAACAAACAACCGCCTCGTTATTTTTTAAACATCAACTTACATCCAAATGGACGCTAAATGCAAATAGTGCCTATCAACACTACCACCGCTTTTGGACGGGTACCGATCGTATCCAACCTGCTGCTGATGGTAGTTGGGCGCGTCCTTTAGGTCAACAAGAAAATAACGAACGAATACTTGCTGAACAAGCATTTATCAATGGTGAATTTTTCACCGCTAACTTGAAACATCAATTCACAGGTGGTATCGATTTTGAGAATGCTTTCACAGAAACCTATACGTTTACATTTCCTTCTGGGGCCACAACTTATGGATCTGGAAACATCTATGATTTTTCTAACTTTAATCAAGGATCTGGTCCGATTCCTACCCCAACAACCACACGTATTGTTGAAAACACAACGAATCGTTTCGGCGCTTATGCTCAAGATTTAATTTCTTTACCTAAGTATTTCAAAGTTTTCTTGGGACTACGTTGGTCTTGGCAAGAAGCCAATATTTGGAATGTCACGTTCCCCAACAATCAAAAAGCAGAACTCAAAGACCCTGTTCGTATTGATAAAGCCTTTTCTCCAAAAATAGGTTTCATTTACCAACCGAATACCAAAACTTCATTCTTTGTGAGTTATTCCAACTCATTTACACCAAATACGGGATTAACTCCAGAAGGAAATGTTTTAAAACCATCGATTATCACCCAATATGAAGCGGGTATTAAACGAGAATTTATCAAAGAAAAATTGAATGTAAACTTCTCAATCTACAGTATTGTTAATGACAATTTTGTTCAAACAGCGCCATTTGTAAATGGATTACCTAATACGAATACCAATTATAAAATTCAAAGTGGTGAAACGGTTAGTAAAGGATTCGAATTTGATTTTTCTGCCTATCCAGCAAAAGGTTGGACCTTGATGGCGGGCTTTAGTTACAATGATATGCGTTTTACAAAGACTGAAGCGGGTGTTGGCAATTTCGTTGAAGGTGACCGTTTGGTTCGCACACCTTATCAAACTGCAAACTTCAGTACATTTTACAAAATTCAAAAAGGTACTTTTAAAGGACTTAACTTTGGCGCTATGGCCTCCTATTTGGGTCGTCGTCTAGGTGGTTGGAATAATGATTACGTTTTACAAGGCGGTAATTTAGTGATTCGCGATCGTGTAATTTCATTAAGTGATTACACTACCGTTGACGCTTCTGTTGGTTATGATTGGAAAAAAATAGCGGTATTAGTTAAACTATCCAATATCACTAATGCGTTAAATTACACGGTACATGAAAATTATAGTGTCAATCCAATTGCTCCACGACAAATCATGGCCACTGTTAAATATAAATTTTAACTTTTGAATACATAATTATGAATCAGACCAAAATTAGAGGCTTACACCGTGACTTAGGCTATTTCTACATCGGCTTAATTATTTCGTTTGCTTTTTCAGGAATTATGATGAACCACCGCGAACATTGGCATCCTGAAAAATACACAACCACATCAACACCTGTGACGGTGCTTTTACCACAAAATGAGGATGAGATTTCGGAAGATTTTGTCAAAAATCTAGGCAAAAAACTAGGCATTGAAGATGAAGTTAGACGCCACAAAGTGAAAGAAGGTAAATTGCGCGTTGCCTTTGAAAAACACGAATTGGAAGTGGATTTAAAGTCGGGTAAAGGCGAACTCGAAGCTTTTGAAAAAACCCCAATCATCAGTCACATGATGAAATTACACAAAAGCACCTCCAATTTTTGGATCTATTACAGTGATATTTTTGGATTGTCACTCATTACCATAGCCATTACTGGAGCCATTATGATTCCAGCTGGTAAATTTACATTCAAGCGTAGAGGCTGGAAACTTGCCCTCGCCGGATTACTTTTCCCTTTATTGTTCCTTATTGTTTTAGGTTAAAAAAAGAAGCTCCCAAAATCGGGAGCTTTTTTTATCGTCTTGCTTCAAAAAAATAAGCCAGTTGATCACAGGTCGACAACTCTTCATAATATTCAGGATACAATTTTTTTAATTGTTTAAAATCGGTATTGCCTGCAAAATCGATCATCCGAATGCACAATGCCTTAAACTTTTTAGTTTTAGCCGCTTTATATGCCATTTGATAATAGTGTTGCGCCAATTTGCGTTTTCTAAATTCGACTTCGTCGCTGTAGGAGTCTCGACCCATCTGATAATCATCAGCATACCAATTGCCGTGACTATAATTAAAACGACGCATCATCCATGAATTGCCCCCTTCTGCCATACTCAAATAACAATTGGCTACCAAAAAACAGTAATAATCACGGTCTTTGTGATTGGGATTCAAAGCAAACTTTTGAAATCGTATAAGGTTTTTTACTACAGTCAATTTATTTACTTTAAACAACTTTTCCTTTGGCTTAATGAATTGTTCTGTAAATTTTATTTTATAAAATGGGTTCTCCTGCAAAGTGTACGTGTAGGCAAAATCATTGCGTTCCCAATCGTTGTAATAATCATTCCAGTATTTCTCTCCCAAACTAGAAAAAACATGTAGTGCTTCTTCAAGGCGATTTTCCCGAATGTATTTTGTACCCCACAAATCAATCAAAATGGGCTGATCTTTAAGTAATTCCGCATATAGATGTTTCAAAAATGGAGAAGATTGTTTTTTCTGAACACCTTTTACAACCTGCTTCATTTGGTCGGCGGTATACACAAAATCGATATAATCAAAATAACTGTAGAAATAGATCAAATTTCCTGATTTTGCATTACGGTTTCCTTGCCATTCCAAAGTACTGTTGTACTCGTAGTCAAAACCTGCATTTTTATTTGCTGTTGCAATTAATGCTAATCCATCTGACAGATTACCGAGATATTCCAACTCCCGCCCTAACGCAAAAATAAAATGTGTATCGGACCAATTCTTTTGAATAGTTGGGTAAACAGCAGACGGAATAATCGCTTTACCTTGTTGCTGGTTTGCTGTGAGTGCTAATGCGCGTATTTTTTCAACCTCTTCTGCTACTTTTTCATTTGGATATGCGTTCAAAAAAAGTGTAGCACTTTGGGCACATTCTTGATAGTTTTGTGCCATAAAAAGTAATTGTACACGAGCGGCTTCCCACAAATGAGGTTTATTAACCTTCCTCAAATCTACTTGCGAAACAAATTCTAATAAATCGATTGCTTTAATCCGATCGTGTTGAGAACGATTTCGCAATAATTCCGTACTAGTGTACACTTCATCATTAAAATACGAGGTGTTTGATACCACCGAAGGAAGATAATTGGAATAATAAGGCGTATAAATCCAATCTTCTAATTTGTTAATTTCTCTTACCAAAAGAAAACTCAAAACTTCTGCATGTGGCGCATTAGCATAAATTTTACGTAAATACTCCCCATTATAATCCAATTTTTGCATGGAAGCATAGGCATAGACATTGGCAATTTCACTCGAAGATTTGGCTTGTTGCAGTCCTTTCTTGATTTGAAATTCATCATGAAAATAAAAATAAGCGGGATAGCGTTTCTCAGGACAATTAGCCAAAATTTCGGCGATATCTTTTGCGTAATCCGATCTAGTGAAACAATCAAAATACAAACTCCAATAGTACAAATAATCCTTTTTTGTATTTAAAAAGTGGGATTGAAATGTAGTGTGTAACTGATCATATTTTCCAATATAATAGGCATAGCGAATCGTTAAAAAAGCATACTTACGCTGTAGATACAATGAAGTACAACGTTTTGTTATTTGTATTAAAGCTGTTAAAAATTTTTCTTGCGAAATTGGAGTCAGGACCGTATTTCGCTCCCAAGGATCTTCTACTTCAGTTAAATACATTGACTCGCATTTTTTTGCTGTAAGTATATATTCTAGAACAGCTTTCTGTTTTTTTTGAAATAAAAACTGAACAAATGCATTGCTAGAACTCGGGTAAATATCCGAAAAGGACAAGGTATTCAAACATTCATAAATAGCTGTGATAGGCACTTTTTTTCCAGTATATGCAAACCAATCATAAACATTGGAATCATAGTCGCTTGACTGCATATATTCATATTGAAAACCAAATGAATTGGCATTGTATTCAAATGAAGAATAGCCCTTAAAATTAAAATAGTTAGGTTTAAAAAAACTATAGCGAACGTCCTCCCCGTATGGTGAATAGCCACAAGCTAGCGTTTTAAAAAAACTACTGCAAAAGACGATTGTAAATACGATCCAATTCTTCATCGCTATATTG
>CAYNDK010000175.1:0-5148 GCA_964395965.1 uncultured Flavobacterium sp. | reverse complement strand
AAAGCCTTGCGAGAAGCACAAAAATTAGGCGATTCGACCTTGATTGCCCAAGTCTACAGCGATGTGGGAGCCGTTCATTTTCGCAAAGGCGATTACCAACAATCAAAGGAAAATTACCTCAAATGTTTGAAAATTCGAAAGGCGCGAAAAGACACCAAAGGAATCGCCAAAGTGCAAAACAACCTAGGGAATATCTACGAGCGGACCTTTGACTATAAAAAATCGATGGAGTCTTTCTTAGAGGCTTTGGCCTATTTTGAATCCATCAACGATCAAAAAAACACCCTCACCATCAAAGGAAATATCGGTTTGGTGCTTTTGAAATTAAAAGATTATCCCAAAGCAAAAAAATACATTCAAGAGGAAATTGACTTTGAAACTAAAAACAATCTCAATGACGGACTCTGTGTTTCCTGCACCAATATGGGTAATGTATTGTTGAAAATGAAAGATACAACGGGTGCACTTCGTTATTATGAAAAAGCGTTAAAAGCCTGTCAATCAGTTGGGAATAACAAAGGAATTTCTTCGGCTTTGAGTAATATTGGTAGTGTCAAAGCCGATCAAAAAAAGTCGCAAGAAGCCCTAGCCTTGTATCAAAAATCATTAGAGGTTCGCCAACGCTTGAACTCGGATTTGGACGAAGCGGTATCCCAACTTAAAGTGGCCAAAGAAGAAGTTGTCCAAGGAAAATTTAAAGAAGCAAAGTTTATTCTGAAATCAGTTGAACCCCTATTTGAAAAACAGCAGTTTAAAGATCATGCCTTGCAAACGTATCAATTGCTAGCCGCCGTATATGCGCATGAAAATATAGGGGATAGTGTGATTTATTACACCGAAAAATATACGGATGCCAAAGATAAAGCGCTGGAAGAGTTTACCCTGAAAGCCACCAACGAATTAGAAACCAAATACCAAACCGAGAAAAAAGAAAAAGAGCTTTTACAGCAAGAAATCAAGAACCGTAAAAAGACAACTTGGTTAATTATTTTGTCTCTGATCACCTTATTTGTGGGGTTAATCGGGTATTTAATTTACCGTCAGCAGCGACTTAAAAACAGCCAACAAAAACAAGAATTTGAGTTGCAAGCTGCCATAGCGCAAATTGAAAGTCAGAATCAATTGCACGAACAGCGACTGGCTATTTCAAGAGATTTACATGATAATATTGGAGCGCAGCTTACTTTTATTATTTCTACGGTTGAAAATTTGAAGTTTGGTTTTCCCAATGTTGAAGCCAAACTCGGCGCCCAACTCACCAAAATCAGTGACTTTAGTAAAACCACCATTCAAGAATTACGCGATACGATTTGGGCAATGAACAACGATAATTTCACCATGGAAGAATTGCGGTCGCGCTTGATGAATTTCTTGGAAAAAGCTCAAATGGCACAAGAGCAAGTGAAATTTCAGTTTACATTCACGGATGATTTACATGCTGTTCAATTTACATCATTAGAAGGAATAAATTTATATCGTTCGATCCAAGAAGCCGTAAACAATGCGTTGAAATATGCTTCAGCACAATCTATTCAGGTAGAAGGTCGCCTAGAAAACAATAAAATTCAAGTTTGTGTTACCGATAATGGAATTGGTTTTACCGAAGATTCAATCATTCACGGAAATGGATTACAAAATATGAAAAAGCGAATGGAGGAAATCGGTGGGGACTTTGCCATTCATTCCAAACCACAAGAAGGAACCCAAATTCAATTGACTCTAAACAAAAGCTTATGATACGTGTAGCCATAGTCGATGATAATACATTTTTGCAAAAAGCGATACTCGATAAATTGTCTTTTTTCGAAGATATTGAAGTGAAATTTCGGGCGTTTGATGGAACGGAATTGTTGGAGAAATTAGAAAAGAACCATCATCTCGATCTCATTTTAATGGATATCGAAATGCCTAAAATGAACGGCATCGAAGCTACAGAAGCGGTAAAAAATAAATACCCCCAACTCAAAATTATTATGTTGACGGTTTTTGATAATGATGAAAATATTTTCAAATCGATTAAAGCAGGTGCCGATGGGTATTTTTTGAAAGAAGTCAATCCCCAAGAATTATACAACGGTATCGTAGAAACCCTCAATGGCGGTGCAGCGATGACGCCTTCGATTGCCTTGAAAACACTTAAATTATTGCGCGAGCCGGTCTCTTTTGATGAATCGGTTAATCGGGAAGAAATTACGTTGACTTCACGAGAAATTGAAGTGCTCGAGCAATTAAGCAAAGGCTTAAAATACAACGCAATAGCTGAGAATCTCTTTCTGTCTGCAGGAACCATTCGTAAACATGTGGAAAATATCTACACCAAGTTGCAAGTCCACAACAAACTCGAAGCTATTCAGAAAGCCAAGACGAATAAGCTGATCTAATTACGTATTTTATCGTATTTACATTATGGTTTTTCCGAATTAGTTTTGATACAACCAAAATTATATTCTATGAAACCATTTTCATTTGCAACTTATTTATTTATAGCCCTTTCTTTTTTTACGTCGTGCTCCTCTGGTGATGAGTCGAATAATTCTTCGAATTCCAACAATGAAATTTCAGAGGCGAAAGCGTTTTATTCATCCAATGGGGGAACCTTTAAATTTCGCGTATACAATTTTGTTCCCACTGAAGGGGATAACAATAATTACAATTACCATACAGCTGAGATTTATAAAATTATCGACGACAATGGGATCTTTTCCACCTTTGCAAAATATACAGTACCTGCCATTGGATTAGTAAGTTATGGAGCGGTTTTGAATTGTCAAGGAGATTTCAATACCACTGAAAGCACTAATAAAGTGGGATTCCAAAATGCTTCAGCATATGATGATTTTGAAATTGATACCAATTACACCCGATTGATTTCCTATAATTCTACCAGCGGAAGTCATGGCTCGTATGGTTTTGCAGGTACACGCATTTATGTACACAGTCCGACATTTTACTCGGGAGCAATTTCTTCAAGTTCCAATCAAGGCTATATGCATACCCTTAATCACAGTAATTTTATGTTGAGTATGGGTTTGAATTCCAATTACGGGAAGCCCACTTTTTATCAATACCAGCCAACAACCTATACTTGGGCGGGAACAGTTGTTCCAGCCATGGATTATGTTCAGGGAAGTGGCATTAATATCCCTACTACTAATGATGCCTCCAAGGTGGGGAATACAGATAAAGTGTTTTGGGCGTGGTTGAGTTATACCAATAATGCCTCCAACGGTAAAATCAACATCATTAGTTATAATGGATCCTCATTTAGTACGGTCACTTCACTAGACGGTATTGGTAGTATCGGACCTGATACGTCAACTTATAATAAGCATACCATTACATTGTATAAAAACCCCGATAATCTTAACAATCCTTACATGGTGGTACGCCATTTAAATTCAGATATCATCGATATTTATAAATTTACGGGGTCAGCAATTCAAGTGGTGAAAACAGGAATTAATTTGCCGTCATCAATTACGTTGCTTCCTGGAGATACCATTCGGGTAATTAAAGACCTTGTTTTTTCTGGAAATGCGGTGTATCTCATTTCCGGAAGAGATAAAAATTTATATAAATTGTCGGGAACAAATTTCGAAATTGTGAAACCCAATTTAACGGTTGGTGACGACAGGATTTCAGCATTGGAGTCAACTCCTGGCGGTGTTCTTGTGTCTATTGTAAAAACCATACCCTCAACGCCATTAGCCAAGATAGTCTCTGATGTTGTTTATATTGCGAATTAATTGAACATGAAAAAAACTTTTTGCTTTTTAGTACTGTTGACGTTTACTTTTTCACTGGGACAATCCTCAAATGTGGATGTTGCTCCCCAACAGTTGTATCCATTTTTATATGAATTACGGTTGCCTGTGCCGTTGCCACAATTTCAGCACTTATCCGAAAAAGAATTGTATTACAAAAAAAGCAAATTGGATGGCGATGCCTATGATGCGAATCTCACCTTAAAGTTTAAAAACAATTGCGTTTTTAAAGGGCGAGTCGAAAGCAATTATGGCGCAAATGAAAAAACAGTGTCTCCCTATGATGGTGAAATGATTTTTAGTAACGGAGATCGGTTCCAAGGGAAATTTTATAAAGGCTATCCCGTTGAAGGGAAGTACTTTTTTGTCAATGGAACGCAAGCCACATTACAGTCGACACAACGGGTTGATTGTTGCAATTTTAGAGGCAATGGAAGTTCTGCTCGCGTAAGTTATCCCAATGGGGATGAATTGGTATTTTTTGGAACGAAATTTCAATACAAAGCTGTCAGCGGTCTCGAAATTCATTCCGATTTAAATGCCGATGCCACATTGCAAGGCCCTACCTATTACCGCACACCGGAAGGGTATGCGTTTGAAGGAAGTTTGAATCAAAGCGTTCCCGTTGGCAATTGGTCCATGAAGGATCGATGGGGAACCTATGATCTTTACTTTTATACCCAAGGAATTTCGGGTTATGTACCTACAGCGAAGGGTGACTGGTACAAAGTCGATCGAGGAGTGGTCAACCAACCGGTACGATACCTAGCTCCGTATACTTTTTGTCTAAAAGGGGATTGCCAAAACGGAACGGCAACGTATACAATTACCAAAGATCCCATGTATTCTAGCGCTACATTTATTAGTGGCGAATTTAAATTGGGGCAAGCTGTTGGCGATTTTACAGCACAAGGTGAGGATCTCGAAAATCGACGCTTTACCATTACCGGACCCCTAAAAAATTATCGTTTTCACGGAAAAGGTTCCTTCTTTTTAACAGACGAGAAAGTGATTTTTACAGGCGATTTTGAAGCGGGTAAACCCGTAAATGGAAATTTAGCCGTCAAAGATAAACTTATCGAAGTCAAACGATTTGAGAACCAAAAGTTTTTCGGTAAACAAATTTTCACTAGAAGTGATCAATACACGCCCAATTCAAGATATTATGAGGGGGAATTCAACAGTTTTGGACAAATTAGCGGTAAAGGAACTGTTTATTTTGAAACCGGTTATACCTTAGAGGCAACAGATTGGAACAATGGGAAATCCTCAACTTGTACGTTTACACGACCCGATAAGTACAGTGAAAATGATTTTTATTGCAATGTTTATGGGGGAACGTATTACAGAAGTTTAGGGAACCAAAAAGAATTGGATTACTATG
>CAYNDK010000174.1:0-5199 GCA_964395965.1 uncultured Flavobacterium sp. | reverse complement strand
CTCTTACACCTTTTCAACCTTGCAATCAACTAGCAGGCGTACAACAACTTTAAACTTTAAACTTTAAACCTGAAACCTGAAACCTGAAACTTTACCTCACACCGTCATCGAAAACAACTGGGTCTGTGGGGCAGCGCGTTGCAAATGCAGGTCAAACGCCATACAAATGTTGCGCACATAGGGTTTGCCCTTTTCGGTAATTCTTAGTCCGTTGAGGTGGAACTCTAACAAGCCATCGTGTTCCATTTCTTGTAAATGGGCAATAACTTCAGGAATTTCATTAAAATAGAGGGCGTCGTCATCCCATTGCGTTTGGAAAGTACACATTAAATTTAAGATATGGCGGCGGATTACTAAGTCTTCTTCCGTCAAGAGATGACCGCGAAGTATCGGAATTTCGTTTTGTTCCAAGCGGTCGTAGTAGTCTTCTAGATTCTTTTCATTTTGAGCAAAACTGTACCAACTGTCTCCGATTGAGGAAACCCCCAAGCCAATCATGACTTTGGTTTTGGTCACGGTATAGCCCATAAAATTGCGGTGGAGTGTTCCGTTTTGAAACGCCTCAAACATGGAGTCGGAAGACAGTGCAAAATGGTCCATGCCAATTTCGTGGTAATGGTGTTTTGCGAGGCGTTTTTTACCTTCTTCATACAATTGGCGTTTCACGTCGTCTTGTGGTAAATCCTCATCCTTAAACCCGCGTTGGCCGTTACCTTTAATCCAAGGCACGTGCGCATAGCTATAAAATGCTAAACGGTCGGGGAGGAGTGACTTGGTTTTGTCGATCGTGTCCATCACATCTTCCAGGGTTTGGAAGGGGAGTCCGAACACTAAATCGTGACCAATCGAGGTGTACCCAATTTCGCGTGCCCAAAAGGTTACTTTGGCTACATTATGAAAGGGTTGGATACGATGAATAGCCGTTTGTACGGTAGTTGAATAATCTTGCACGCCAAAACTCACCCGACGAAAGCCCAAGTCGTACAACGTTTGCAAATGCTCACGCGTAGTATTGTTGGGATGTCCCTCAAAACTAAATTCGTGATCACGGGCCACATTCGCTTCTTTCAAGATTCCGGTAATCAACCGACGGAGGTTGTCAGGGGAAAAGAAGGTAGGTGTACCGCCCCCTAAGTGGATTTCACGAATATTCGGTTTTTTGGGTAATAACTCGCAGTATAAATTCCACTCCTTCAACACCGCAGTAATGTAGGGGTGTTCCACCTCATGCCGTTTGGTAATTCGTTTGTTGCAACCGCAAAAGGTGCATAAACTTTCGCAGAAAGGGAGGTGAATATAGAGACTAATGCCTTCGGAACTATTCGTTTCCTTGAAGGCTTGGATCAAGGTTTTTTCCCATGCAGGTAGCGTGAAATCCGTTTCATTCCAATAAGGAACAGTGGGATAACTCGTGTACCGTGGACCGGGTACATTGTATTTTTGGATGAGAGAAGGAGTCATGGGTTTATGCAATTTTCAACCAAAGGTAGTTGCATTCCCGTGCTTATAAAATGATAATTGTCATGCAAAAAAAAGTCCGCTATTCGGCGGACTCTTTATTTTGCTTGATTAAAGCATTGATATGTTTTAATTTGTCTTTCCAGGTCAACAATTCCTCTTTGTGACGTTCAATGTTTTTCTTCACCTCATTCACAATAGGGTTGTTTTTGCTGTTTTGGAAGAACTGTATGTTATTTTCCAATTGGAAGATTTCATTTTGCACTTCGTCAATTTTGCGCATGATGAATAATTTTTCGTTATCCAACTTACGACTGTCATCTCCACCAAAGGCATCTAGTTTGCTGGTGAAACGATTCATTTCGCCTTCTTTTTTGCTGGCGCTTAATTTTTCGAAAAGGGCATCCAAAATCTTATTGAACTTTCCTTCGATATGACGACGGTTGAACGGTACTTTGCCCAATCCTTTCCACGCTTCAATGTGCGCTTTGATGGCATCCAAATCGGTTTTGTGTTCTCCGGTTAATTCAAACGAACGCAATTGCTCTAAATACGCTTTTTTGTTGTTGAACGCTTCCATTTCCACGGCATTTTCTTCTTTTTTGCTGTCTTTTAAACGCTCAAAATACGAATTACACGCTTCTTTGAATTCTTTCCATAACGCATCTGAAAACTTACGCGGTACATGTCCAATTGTTTTCCATTCGTCTTGTATTTGTTTCATCACAGCCGTAGTACCTTCAAAGTCTTCCGAGTCTTTCAAGGCTTTGGCTTTTTCAACCAAGGCTTGTTTGCGACTTAAGTTGTCACTTTGATCGCGTTTGATTTCTTTATAGAATGAATTTTTAAGCGAATTGAAATTACGTACAGCGGTTTTGAAAGCAGCCCAAGTCGCTTCATTGACTTCAGAAGGAACTTTACCTGTAGCGAAGAAGGCATTGCGAAGGGCTTCCACTTTGGCAATTTGATTCACCCACAGTTGGTGTGCGTCTACTTTTTCAGTAGCCAACTGCTCCAATTGTGCGATGATCTCTTGTTTTTTCTGTAGGTTTTCGGTCTCACGGTGACGGAAACTTTCCGCAAGGGATTCCCGTTTGTCGTGCATTTTTTTAGTTAACGCACTAAATTGTTCCCACAATTCTTCACGTACATCCTTGGAAACAGGTCCGATATCTTCTTTCCAAATACGGTGAAGATCCTGCAACTCACGGAACGCTTTGTTGATGTCGGCTTCGTCTACCAAAGCTTCAACACGCGCAATGATACGTTGTTTTTGTTCGAGATTGTGTTTGAATTCCAAATCACGGGCTTCACGGTCTAAGTGTAACACATCGTAGAAGTTTTCCAAGTGGAAGTGGTAGTTGTTCCACACGTGATTGTATTTATCTTTCGGTATCGGTCCTGCATTTTTCCAGCGTTCGCGAATATCGTTTAATTGTTTTAATGCTTGCGCAATATTCCCCGTTGAGTTTGCCACAACATTTTTCAATTCCTCTACTAACGCTTCTCGTTTTTCAAGGTTGGATTTTAACGCATTTTGAAGTGATTTGAAATGGTTGTTTTTCAAATCACGGTATTGGGTGTATAATGTATCGAATCGTTTTTTTAATGGGAAATCGTAATGGAAATCTTCAGTTGTGTCAGGGTTTTCTGCATGAAATTCATCACGTTTTTCATCGATGAAATGGTGGAATTTCGACATGAACGATTTGCGTAATTCTTCCACATGTTCACGCACAGACATTACGTGATCAACATTGACTAATTCTTCCAATGCGGCAACCAATTGCTCCATCGACAAAGTGTCGTAGTCCTGCATCGGAATGTCGTGACGGCCTTTTAAGGTTTCATCTTCACTTTCTTCCGCATTGACATCGGCTATAGCATTGACGGCTGCTTCTTGTGCAGATACTGCTGTAGGTTCCTCAATAGTTTCCCCTGAAAGTACTTCTGTTTCAACAGGAGCTTCGGCAGTTAAAGGCACTTCTACTTCGGTATCGGGTACCGGACTTTCAGCTACAACTTCTTCAATAGTTGCAGTGATAGCTTCTTCTACAGTTGCAGCAACAGTTTCCTCTACCGTTTCAGCAACGGTTTCTTCTTGAACTTCAGGAGTTTCTGAAGTAGGTGAAACTTGATTTTCCATTCCGTCTGATCCGTTTTGTTCGGGAATCAGGTTATCATTCAATTCTTCTGACATTCGATTACGTTGTGGGGTTATACACTTATTTAGGGCGAAAGATACTAAACCAATGCCAAAATTCAAAGAAAATAAGCCCTTTCTGACGTTATTATTTGATTAAAAAGTAGGGAGTACGCTTAACGGTAGGCTTATCGGTTCCAAATTTCCCACGCTTTTTCTGCTTGAAAAACCAACATGGTGTATCCGTTTTGTATTGTAGCGCCTTGTTCTTCAGCTTGTTGAAGGAATTGTGTTTTGGCTGGATTGTAAATCAAATCAAAGGCAATGTGATTGGCGTTAAACAAATGGTAGGGCAGTGGTGGACAGGCTTCAATATTGGGGAAAGTTCCAAGAGGTGTGCAATTGATTATGATGGTGTAGTTGTCAAAAATCGTTTCGTTCAAATGTTCGTACCGAATCGCATTTGGATACTCATTTCGCGAAACATAAGCATATGAAATCCCCATTTTTTCCAAGGCGAAGGCAACGGCTTTGGCAGCGCCTCCTGTTCCCAAAATCAGCGCTTTTTTGTGGTGTTCTTTCAAGAGAGGACGTAATGCTTTTTTGAATCCATACCAATCGGAATTATAGCCTTTGCGTTTGCCATTTTTTTTGAATCGAATGACATTGACGGCACCGATGTCATGTGCCTTTTTTGAGAGTTCGTCCAAATAAGGAATAATGGTTTCTTTGTAGGGAATCGTAACATTCAGCCCTTTGATATCGGGATGGTTGGCTATTAATTGGGGAAAAGCGTCAATAGACTCAAGATCAAAATTTTCATAGGTATTGTCTTGAAAGAGTTCGGCTTCAAATTTTTGCCCAAAATACGTTCGCGAAAAGGAATAGTCGATGTTTCGGCCAATTAATCCGAAACGTTTTTTGGGGAAATCGGTCATTATTTTTTGAATTTTGCGATGTAGTGTTGCACCGTTGGACGTTCCCAAATTGAAGGAAATAATTCTTCAATAAGGGTGTGGTTGGTATAATTTAAACGCAAGCCATTCGCCAAATGGAACAATCCTTTCTCATCGAGATGTTGCATGAAATACAAGCCGGATAAGCGGTACTCAATTTCAAATTCTTCGGGATAATATTCAGATGCCTGTAATAAGGTAAGCACTGCATTATCGTATTCGCCCAAATAATTCAAAATATCTACCCAAAACAACCAAGTGTCCAATTCAAAGTCGCCAAATTCTACCGCTTTACGATAGCCGTATTCCGCCTCTTCATAAAAGTTCATCGCTTTATTGATCGTGGCATATCGTTTCCAATAGCCGCGGTTTTGATCGTCAATAGCTAAAGCTTTGTTGACATAAAACAACGCTTTTTGGTAGTTTTTTTCTCGAATATAAAAATCGGTGATGGCAATCCAACCTTTATCAAGTAACGGGTCTTCATGAACCGTTTGATTGTAAAATTTCATTGCCTCGGCACGGTTGCCCAATTTTTCGTGGCATTTTCCAATGCGTAACAAAGCGTAGGAGGTAGGATCATCCAAGGAAATGGTTTGTTCGTAACATTCGATAGCTTCTTCATAACGCATCAAACGTTCC
>CAYNDK010000173.1:0-5298 GCA_964395965.1 uncultured Flavobacterium sp. | reverse complement strand
AGTTTTTTGTCGGTTACAATTTTACCTTGGTTGATGATGATCACGCGGTCGCAAATCGCTTCCACCTCTTGCATGATGTGCGTGGAAAGGAAAACCGTTTTGTCTTTGCCTACGTTGCGAATCACGTTGCGAATTTCAACCAGCTGGTTAGGGTCAAGTCCCGTAGTGGGTTCGTCCAATATCAATACCTCGGGATTGTGGAGTAGCGCTGTAGCCAAGCCCACACGTTGGCGGTACCCTTTGGAGAGTTGCCCAATTTTCTTGTGCGCTTCAGGGGTAAGTCCGGTTAAGGTAATCACTTCTTCAATACGCGAAGTTGGCACTTTGTATACATCGGCATTAAACGCCAAGTATTCCCGCACATACAAGTCGAGATACAGAGGGTTGTGTTCGGGTAAATAGCCCACCGAGCGTTGCACCTTTAGCGCATCGGTTGTCACATCATGTTCGTTCACTGCTGCTTTCCCTTCATCGGCACTGAGGAAGGTCGTCAAGATTTTCATCAAAGTCGATTTGCCGGCGCCATTGGGTCCAAGGAAACCAACGATTTCTCCTTTTTTAACCGAAAAAGAAACCGAATCCAAGGCTTTTTGTGTGCCGTAATATTTTGAAATAGCGTGAACTTCTATAGACATGTTGGAACTAAATTTGGTACAAAGGTACAGATTCTCATTGAATTTTTGGGCGTTCCCTCGTGGGGTGAAAAACAGCACTGCATCACTTGTTGAGCACCCCACGCGGTCAGGCTGTCGGCCGTCGCTGCCTTCGTGGCCTCAGGCGAGCTCCACAAGGCCTCCATCCTTAACGCAAATCCACGCCGGAAAGTATGAGGAGTGATTAAATGGGCTGTAATAAATTGTATATTTGTAAATTAAAAAGCCATTAGATATGAAAAAAATTACAACCGTATTAGTTTGTTTTATCGCAGCAATACAATTAAATGCCCAAACGAAAACTGTTTTTCCAGAACCAAAAGAAGGCTACAAGAAAGTTGAAATTCAATTACCCAAAGTTGACAATCCTAAAAATTTCAAAGTACAAATTAGTTTTTCATTTGAAACAACACTGGGAGAGTGTTCTAATGCATTTTTTAGTTTGAATCCCAAAATTGATATTTTGCAAAGTTATGGGACACCTTTAAATTATTCCCAACCTTATTACAGTGTTGAAAATCCTAATGTTGATATCATGGAAATGAATCCAAATGGATGTAATAGTACTAGACGAATTCTGAGAAAAGTGATGTGTGATGTTGAATATTATATTGATTATAAATTCGATTATGCAATACCGTTTTATATTCCCAAAAATTGGTCATTGGAGTACAAAATTTGGAGAGCAGATGATCAATTTAAAACTGTAAAATAACCGTTTATAACAACGGTTCCCTTTTGTAATCTTGTACAGTAAACGATACCTATACCTTCGTTAACTTATTTTCAATCCGAACGCCCTGGCATGAACTTTTGGATAAATGGATTATAGATACTACAGTTTGTGCAATAAAGTGATTAATCCCTGCTTTTTATACTAAAGAATTTATGCTGCGTTTTAATTTCTTTCATTTAGTACGCTTACTGCTTTTGGAGCTAATCTATTGTTTCTTAAGTTTTTTTGTTGTGTTATTCTCACTCTGGTTTTACTTTGGTGAAGGGGCAGGTGCGAGTAGTCCAGTAGCTCAATTTTGGGAGAATGTTGGATCGATTTTCATAATGGCTCCACCACTGGTTTATAATACATTTAAATCGTATAAATCCTATCCTGTCAACTTTTTAACGTACAGTATCGCGTCTGTAATTTTAGTGGGTTTGTTCATGGGTTTCCATTTCGTGTAAACGCTCATAACTCATGATTCATAATGCATCACTCGTAACTACTTCTTCTAGTTTTGTTCGGGTTTTGTTTTGGTTTTGTTCGGTAAATCATGCGTAATCCCCAGTGTTTTCGTGGGGGTTACCGAAGCGGTACCGAAGAAGTACCGAACAAAGGTGCACTGAATTCGGAAGCAACCCATCAAAAACCGTCAATAACCGTCAAATGACGTCAAAACCAGTCAGGTTACGTCAACTCCATTTTTGCCTACTAAAAATGTGTACTTTTAGCATCAGTTATTGCTCCTAATGCAATCCTCAAAAAAAACAAAAACACCATGAAAAAAATCCTATTCCTGTGTGCCGCCACGATTTCATTCGCTACTGCACAAACCAATCCCTCGATTTCGCTCACCGAAGTAACCCGCATTGAAACCGAACTTGCTGCCGATGCGATGCAAGGCCGTAAATTGTTTTCACCGGGAATAGATAAGGCGTCGGCGTTTATCGAACAAGAATTTGCAAAAATCGGCTTAGGGTACTGGGGGACGTTATCCAACTACCGTCAGGAATTCCAAATTCGAGGCAAAGCCGCCAATAACGTAATTGGAGTTATTCCCGGAAAATCCAAACCCAATGAGTATGTGGTCTTTTCGGCACATTATGATCACCTTGGAACAGAACAAGGCGGAAATGATACCGTTTACAACGGGGCCAATGACGATGCTTCAGGAGTAACCGCTGTAATTGCTTTGGCAAACTATTACAAAGCACTCAACAATAACGAACGAACCCTGATTTTTGTAGCTTTCACCGCAGAAGAAGTGGGCGGTTTCGGGTCGCGGTATTTCTCCAAAAATATCGCTGCCGACCAAGTTGTCGCAATGTTTAACATCGAAATGATTGGCACCGAAAGTAAGTGGGGTAAAAACTCGTGTTACATCACCGGTTTTGAAAAGTCCGATTTCGGGACCATTTTGCAACGCAACTTACAAGGGTCACCGTTTCAATTTCACCCCGATCCGTATCCCGCAGAACAGTTGTTCTACCGTTCTGATAACGCAACATTAGCAGCTTTGGGCGTGCCTGCTCATACGATTTCAACATCCAAAATGGATGCCGAACCCAATTACCATAAATTAAGTGACGAAGTAAACACGTTGGATTTGGCCAACATGACCGAAGTAATTAAGTCCATCGCCGTTAGTGCACAATCTATCGTGCAAGGGAAAGATACGCCAAGTCGGGTGAAATAAGCCTGCAATCGATTTCGTAACTTTTTATCATTTATGTCTAGCACAAAAAAATATTTTTACTACATTAGCAAAAACAACAGAGCTGATGCGTAACACATTCACTACCTATTTTAATTATTTCTTTTATTTCTTCACACCGAAGGAAAAGGGATGGGTATTGTGTTATGTCAAGAAGTAAAAAATTAAGCAACCATACGAAAATCCCGATTCCCATCGGGATTTTTTTTTTGCCCATGAAACAACAAATAGCCATACAAGGAATTCAAGGTTCGTTCCACCATCAAGTCGCTCTTGCGTATTTTCAAGATGCATTTGAGTTGGAGGAATGCCTGTCGTTTGAAGCCGTTGCCGACAGTTTGCTGCGTGGTCATGCCACCCAAGCGGTCATGGCTTTGGAAAATTCCATTGCCGGAGCATTATTGCCCAATTATGCCCTTATTGATCGCAATAATTTTCATATAGTAGGAGAACACTATCTAGAAATTCAACAAAATCTGATGGCACTGCCGGGTCAGTCGTTGGCTTCCCTCCAAGAAGTCCATTCCCATCCCATGGCTTTGCTCCAATGTATGGAGTTTTTAAAACAACACCCGCATCTTAAACTCGTTGAGGATATCGATACCGCTGAAACAGCACGTCGTATTCAAGTGCAGCAATTACAGGGTATAGCCGCAATAGGAAGTGTGGTAGCCGCTGAATTATTTGCCCTCGAAATCATCGCTCCACAAATTCAAACCGTGGACAACAACCTTACGCGGTTTGCTATCGTGTCGCGCCAACCCAATACCCCATCAGCCCAATTCAATAAGGCGTCTCTACGATTTGAACTCAACCACCAGCGAGGAAGTTTGGCAGCCGTGCTCAACGTGATGAGCGATTGCCGTTTGAACCTTACTAAGATTCAATCGTTACCCAAAATCGAGTCGCCGTTTACCTACGCCTTTTTTGTTGATGTGACCTTTGAAGACTATGCCGATTTTGAAAAGGCTGCTGCAGTACTCACCTTGATGGCCCAATCGTTTAAACTATTAGGAATATACCAAAATACATTACCATGATTACCCCCGCTGATCGCTTACATTCTGTTCAGGAATACTACTTCTCACGCAAATTGAAGGAAGTTCAAGCCCTCGTGGCTCAAGGTCACCCCGTGATTAATATGGGCATTGGGAGTCCCGACCTGCCACCGCACCCTTCTGTGCAACAGGCTTTAGTCGAGGCACTCACTTTACCCAAAGCACACGAATACCAGAGTTATCAAGGGATTCCCGAACTCCGCGCCGGCATGCGTCATTTTTACGAAACCCAATTTAAATTGGCTCCCGATGTCCCCGTTGATTTTTTGCCGTTAATGGGGTCCAAAGAAGGAATTTTGCACATTGCCATGGCGTTTCTAAACCCTGGCGATCAAGTGTTGTTGCCTAATCCGGGCTATCCAACCTATGCCTCGGTAACGGAATTAGTTCAGGCTGAGGCGGTGTTTTACGACCTACAACCCGAGCAGGATTGGTTGCCCAACTTTGCCGCTTTGGAAGCTTTGGATTTGTCTAAAGTAAAAATGATTGTCATCGGTTATCCACACATGCCCACCGGAGCACCAGGAAATTTGGAACTATTGCAGCAATGGGTCGATTTTGCCCGCAAACACCAACTGCTTTTGGTTAATGACAATCCGTACAGTTTTGTGTTGCATCACCACCCAATTTCAATTTTCAATTGTGAGGGTGCGGTCGAGGTAGCTATCGAACTCAATTCACTCAGCAAAACTTTCAATATGGCGGGTTGGCGCGTGGGGATGGCGGTTGGGAAACCCGAATTTCTTGATGCTGTGATCAAAGTCAAAAGTAACATGGACAGTGGTATGTTTTTAGGGATTCAAAAAGGCGCTGTGGCCGCTTTGGCACTGGGAACCGATTGGTTTGAAGCACAGTATAATGTTTACAGCAAACGCCGCGAACTAATTTGGCAACTGGCCGATTTGTTGGGGTGTACGTATGATAAAAAAGGGGTCGGACTCTTTGTTTGGGCGAAGTTGCCCGAAGGGAGTGACGCCGAAAGTTTGATTGATGAATGGTTGTACCACTACCATGTGTTTATCACCCCAGGCATCATTTTTGGCAGCAACGGAAATGGATACATTCGGTTTTCACTTTGTGTCACCGAAGAAAAAATTAAGGAAGTAATACAACGATTTACAACATGAAAATAGCAGTTATCGGAATAGGTTTGAT
>CAYNDK010000172.1:0-5306 GCA_964395965.1 uncultured Flavobacterium sp. | reverse complement strand
CGAAGGAGGACGTTATACCCCAGTTACCAATACAGTTTCCTTTATTGTTGATGCAACCCCTTTAGAAAATGAACTTTTCGTTTTAAACACAACGCCTTGTGAAGTTGATTTGTATAAAGATTTTCATATTGCCAATCACTTGCTTTCAACACTTAAAACAACCAATCGATTGATAAATATTGTAGGTTCTATTTTTGCACAAGAAAATGAATTGGACAATTGTTTGCTAATCAATGAATCAAAAAATGTTGTAGAGACCCTTAACGGAAATTTATTTATGGTAACAGGGACTACAATTGTAACTCCACCTTTATCTGAAGGTTGTTTGAATGGAATTTTGCGTAAACAATTGCTGCGATTAGTTCAAAATACAGAAGGATATACTTTAGAGGAGCGGCCAATTTCACCTTTTGAATTGCAAAAAGCAGATGAGTTGTTTTATACCAATTCTATTCAAGGCATTCAAACCATCACGAAATACCGCAAAAAAGAATACGATTCCAAAGTGGCGATGGAATTGATTAATCAACTCAATGCCTTAATTTAAAATAGGATTTTCCGGTGCATTGGACCAAATTAAGTAATCACCGCCAAGTTCAATTATTTTCTCTTTCCAAAAGTCATTAGAAGACTTTCCAAGTATTTTATTTTCATAAATATTGGGGCAAATAATCCACGAATTAGAATGTAATTCACTTTCTAATTGTTGTGCTCCCCAACCGGTGTACCCTAAAAAGAATCGAATGGAATGCCGTTGTATCGTTCCGTTGTTTATCAACTCTTTGGTTAATTCAAAATCACCACCCCAATAGATTCCATTGGAAATTTCAATGCTGTTGGGTAATAATTCGGGTATAGTGTGGATGAAATATAAATTGTCTTGCTCTACTGGACCACCATTGTATACTTCAAAAGAGGATTCAATTTCTGGAATTAAATCATTAATTGAATAGTTCAATGGCTTATTCAGGATAAAACCCACTGATCCCTCATCGTTATGGTCGGCTAAAAGAATAACCGAACGATTAAAGGACAAGTCGCCGATTATTGAGGGTTCAGCGATTAAAAGTTGGCCTTTATGTAGTTTTTCGGAGATCATTTAACAAGCAATTTTAACTAAAATTACAAAAAAAAATTACGGTTGCAAATTTGGAGCAAAAAAAAATCCCGATATAAATCGGGATTAATTTATAAGGTAAAGGTCTAGAATTAGTTCACAGAACCTTCTAATTCAGCACCAGCTTTAAATTTCACTACATTTTTAGCAGCGATTTTGATCGTTTTACCAGTTTGTGGGTTTCTTCCTTCACGAGCAGCTCTTTTAGAAACTGACCAAGATCCAAAACCTACTAATGAAACTCTACCACCTTTTTTCAAAGTAGCACCTACGTTTCCTAAAAATGACTCTAAAGCTAATTTAGCAGCTGCTTTAGAAATTCCAGCATCAGCAGCAATTGCATCGATTAATTCTGACTTGTTCATAATAATAGTTATTAATTGTTGGTTAAACTTAATTGTTAATCAAAACAAATTTAATAGAAAATCCACAGCACGCAAGCCTTTACCGCTATTTTCGCTTATTTTGTTAATAACTCAATAGTTTTGTTGATAAGCTGTCGATAAAACGGTGTAATCGCCCGTTGTTATTGGCTTTGCCGTTAAAATGCTATTGCGTTTTCACTGAATTTTGTCCCGTTCAATACTTCATTCGCTGTCATTTGTTTTTTGCCAGGAAATTGTAAGCGCGTCAAATTTAAATAGCCGCCGTGAACTGCAATCTTAATTGCTTTCTTACTCGTCAACCAAGAACCAATTTTTTCATTATGGTCAATGGGTTCCCATTCCGTAGCATAAATTTTTAGGTTCCACTCTTGCTCTCCATCTTTTACCATACACCAAGCAGCAGGGTAGGGTGATAAGCCACGAATTTGATTGTAAAGCTCAATGCCCGTTCGTGTGAAATCCAATTTGCAGTTCTCTTTATTTAATTTGTAAGCCGTTTTGATATCGGGTGTATCGGTTTGAAGGGTAGTCACCACACTTCCGTTTTGAATTTGAGCCAATGTCTCAACCACAGCCTCACAACCCAATGCCATCAATCGATCGTGTAAACTTCCTGCATTTTCCTTTGGATCAATCACGGTGGTCTTGGATAATATCATGGCACCCGTATCAATTTTATCATCAATAAAAAAAGTGGTCACACCCGTTTCTTTTTCTCCATTAATAATGGCCCAATTAATAGGGGCTGCTCCGCGATAGTTGGGAAGTAATGATGCGTGTAAATTGAACGTACCCAATTCTGGCATGCGCCAAACCACTTCTGGCAACATGCGAAAGGCAACTACGACGTGTACATTGGCTTTTAGAGCTGCGAGTTCTTCAATAAATCCAGGGTCTTTTAAATTTGAAGGCTGCAGTAAATGCAATCCTTTTTCTAATGCATATTCTTTTACGGCCGAATATTTGATTTGTTGACCACGACCTGCCGGTTTGTCTACGGCCGTAATTACACCAACTACATTATAATTGTTTTTTAAAATCGTATCGAGAATCCCCACGGCAAATTCTGGAGTTCCCATAAAAACTATACGCAAATCGTTCATGTTATCGTAAACTGTATTTGTTGTTGGGCAACAATCGAATTCGCTCGGCTTCCAACAACGATTGGAGTGCAAAGATAAGTACCTCGTCGGGTTGTGAAAGCATTTCTTGTAATTCTCTCGAACTGTAATCGGATTTTTTTAATAAGGCAAGAAGGGCTTCTGGTAAATCACCCAAATCGATTTTGGCCTTTTTGGGGCTTATACAAACAGAACATTGACCGCAATCTTCACTTTTGTTTTCACCGAAATACCGCAATAAATACCGTGAATTGCATTCAGTTGTATTTGCTGTATATGCCAATACTGCTTGTAGTTGCTCGACTTTCAGTTGGTTCTGACTCGCTAAATATTTACTTACTCGATTGATCGTGCGTTCATCATCACGAACCTCATTAAAGGTTAGTTGTGCATCATTTGATTTGGCATGCAATTCAATCAAGCCGCGTTCTTGTAATTTGTGTAAAACGGCCAAGACTTGGGTTTCTGTCGCACCCGATTTCCGTGCCACCACCGATATATTAATAGGTGTCATCAAATCATAGACGCCCGGATGTGTGCGTAATAACGTCACAATAATGGGTTCGTCTTGTGGATTCAAACTTGTATACCGTATCACTTCTTTCGATTCAATGATAAATTGTAAAGTCAATTTTTCTGAGAATTCCTGTGATAAGGTTAAAATTCCCTGTCGATCTAAAAACTGTAAGGCATTGTACGTTTTTAATACAGGAAATTGGTATTTGCCGCAAAAACGATTTAAGTTAAAGCCAAACGTTTCATCCAATCCTTCTCCAAATGCAATCTGTAAATCCGAACACAGTTTTTTATAGACATTATTTAAAAAAGCTTTATCCGGTAAAACCGCGATAAATTGATTCTCGGCTTGTAGGCGATCAGCTGGGTTGGCAATTAATATCGCATACGCTTTTTCACCATTACGACCCGCACGACCTGCTTCTTGGTAATAATTTTCAAGGTTAGGGGGGAGGTTAAAATGAAAAACGGTGCGAACATTACTTTTGTCAATTCCCATTCCAAAGGCATTTGTAGCGACCATCACCTGCTTTTTTTCTTCCATCCACAAACCCATTTGTTTCTCTTTGTCTGCCATCGATAATCCACCATGATAGAATGTAGCCGAAATCCCCATCGTTTCCAAATGACCCGCCGTTTCAGCACACGCCTTGCGATTGGAGACATAGATAATCGAAGGTCCGGGGTATTTTTTTAATACATTTTGTGTAAAATACAATTTGTCAGGCGCCGGGTAGACCATGTAGGCCAAATTTTCTCGGGCAAACGACTTGGTGAACAACTTGGGTTCGTGCAATTGTAATTGGGTGATAATGTCGGCCTTTACTCGTTCGGTAGCCGTGGCGGTCAACGCCAAAAAAGGCACCTTGGGAAAATGAACTTTTAAATCCGCTATTTTCAAATAGGCCGGTCGAAAATCATGACCCCATTGCGACACACAATGCGCCTCATCAATCGCAATAAGGTGAATTGGTAAAGCTTTTAAACGCTCTACAATCCAGTCGTTTTGCAAACGTTCGGGAGAAATATAAAGTAATTTATACCCGCCATACTGGGCATTGTCGAGCAAGTCGGATAATGCATCGGTGCTTACACCCCCCGTAATCGCCATCGCTTTAATGTCGCGCATTTGCAATTGATTTACTTGATCTTTCATCAAGGCGATCAAGGGCGAAATCACCAAAACCAAACCTTCTTTTAGTACCGCTGGGACTTGGTAGCACAACGACTTTCCGCCACCTGTAGGCATCAATCCAAAGGTGTCGTGACCGTCTAAAACCGATTGAATAATGGCTTCTTGCGGCTCGCGAAATGCCGCATAGTTCCAATGCTTCTTTAAAATGTCATGTAATGTACTCATTCGGTCTAGGACTGCACCTTAACCACAAAGATAACGGAATATTACAACTGTTTCAGGATAAATTCAATCCGTTCTTCAACAGTGCCCACAGGGACTTCAACCAAGTCGTAGCCATACGAACTGTAGGTTTCTCGCAAATGGTTGTATATCAATTGCGCTTGCTCAAAGTTTTCATAACGCGCTTCATCACTTTGATAAATCGCTTCCCAAGGAGGTAAAATAAAAACTTTTGTGTAGGGATGATCTTTGCATGCCTGATCAAAAAAGGCAGGATACGCATCGCCAATGTAATGCATGTAAGCTAAAATATCAGGAATGCCTCGGTCCAAAAACACACGATCTACCGCTTCGTCTTTGGCACTAAAATATTGTTTTTTTCGCCCTTCCAACAAAAGTTCACTAAACAATAATGGTTTTTCCAAAAAGAGTTGTTCAATCCCCTGTTCACGGGCTTCTAGCGTAATTTGCCGCGAAATTTCAGGATAGCACAAATGCCCGTTGGCGACCATCGCATTGATGATCGTCGTTTTTCCGGTTCCGGGCCCGCCGGTGATAACAATAATGGACTGACTCATAGTTTTTGGAAAGGCGCAAATGTATCGAAATGTTTTCGAAATTGTAAAATGTTTGCCTGAATTTCGCATGGATACGACGAAATAGCTTTGCAAGAGTTCGCGCTAGGGCGTGTCCCCTCGGGAATCAAGTTCTGGGTTTTTTATGACTTTTCCCTCGGGGTCGGGCTGTCGGGAGTCGCTACCCTCATGCTTCGGGTGAGCTCCAACAATCCCTCCATCCCTCACGCAAAT
>CAYNDK010000171.1:0-5328 GCA_964395965.1 uncultured Flavobacterium sp. | reverse complement strand
ATAACACTAAATTATGAAGTTAAATTGTGTAGTTGTTGACGACAGTTCATTACAAAGAATGGTCATTGCAAAGTTAGTAAATAATCATCCAAATTTACACTTAGTTGGAGATTTTTCTAACGCTATCGAAGCAAAAAACTGTATGACGGTTCATACAGTGGATTTGATCTTCCTGGATGTAGAGATGCCTGTTATCAGCGGTTTTGATTTTATCGACGGCTTAAAAGTAAAGCCGCAGGTAATTTTCATTACTTCAAAAGCAGAGTATGCCCTGAAAGCTTTCGATTACGACGCTACAGATTACCTACAAAAGCCTATTGTATTAGAGCGCTTTAACGCTTCTGTTAAACGTGCCCTTGAACAACACATGTTACGCCGTGAAAACCATGAAGAAGAAGGAGAACATATCTTTATTAAGAGTAATCTCAAAAAATTGAAGGTTTACACCAATAAAATCAAGTGGATTGAGGCCTATGGTGATTATGTAAAAGTGGTAACTGAAGAAGACACGAACTTGGTACTTTCCACAATGAAGTCTTTTGAGAAAGATTTATCAAAAGAAAAATTCATTCGCGTACACAAGTCGTATATTATTAATATAGACAAAGTGGAACGCTTTAACAGTAAATATGCTGAAATTGGCGTGACTAAAATTCCGTTAAGTCGTAACAAAAAAGACGATTTAATTAAGGCTTTGGCTATTGCTTAGTAAAAATCGACATTAACTGTAACCTTTACCGAACGGTATTGGGCAACCGAATCAAAACTATCCAAGACTTTTTGGATAGTTTTTTTTGTGCCGGTTAAGGGCTGTTGTGCCGGAATTTTAATCAAAATTGTGCGGATGTACTCGTTGCGAATTTTATTAATCGCAGGTTCTTCGGGACCGAGTACCGGACTCGCGATTTGTTGTTTCAAAACTTGATACAACCACAGGCTTCCTTCTTTCAATTTACCAAAGTCACGGTGCTTTAACGTCAATCGTATTAATCGAAAATACGGCGGATATTGGTAAATCTTACGATCATACAATTGTTCTTTAAACATTTCCGTATAACTGTTGTGTGTAACCTGCTGAATTGTATTGTGCATCGGATTATACGTTTGTATAATCACCTTTCCTTGTTTCTCCGAGCGCCCTGCCCTACCCGCCACTTGGGTCATCATTTGGAAACTGCGCTCGAATGCTCTAAAATCAGGATGATACAGCATGGTATCGGCATTCAAAATTCCAACCAAAGAAACATTATCAAAATCCAACCCTTTAGCCAACATTTGCGTCCCCACCAAAATATCAATCTCACGGTTTTTAAAGCTATCGATCAATTTTTCAAAACTGTATTTCCCTCGCGTAGTATCCTGATCCATGCGCTTGATGTTGCGCTCTGGAAATAAACTGGCCAATTCTAATTCGATTTGTTCAGTTCCAAAACCTTTGGTGGATAAATCGGTACTCGAACAGGCATGGCAACTGTTGGGTTTCGCAATCGAATAGCCACAATAATGACAGCGCAATTGACTTTTGAATTTATGGTAGGTCAAACTCACATTACAATTCGTACATTGGGGAATATGGCCACACGTCATACATTCCATTACGGGAGCAAAGCCACGTCGGTTTTGAAATAAAATGACCTGCTCGTTTAAAGCCAAGGCTTCAGAAATGGCATCAATCAAATGCAAACTGAAATGCCCATTCATTCGTTTTTTAAAATACGCTTCTTTTAAATCCACCAATTCAACCGTGGGCAAGGGCGTTTTCCCAAATCGTTCGGATAAAGTAACCAAACCGTATTTCCCATTTTTGGCATTGAAATAGGTTTCTAAACTGGGTGTCGCCGAACCCAAAAGTGTTTTCGCTTGGTGCGCATGTGCTAAAACAATAGCCGCATCGCGAGCATGATAGCGCGGTGCTGGATCATGTTGCTTAAAGGTTTGTTCGTGTTCTTCGTCAACCAAAATCAACCCTAAATTGGAAAAGGGTAAAAAAAGTGCTGAACGAGCCCCAATCACAATTTGAGCTCCTTCAGATTGCGTCAATACCCGATGCCAAACTTCAACGCGTTCATTATTTGAATATTTGGAATGAAAAACACTGACCTTATTGCCGAAATATTTAGTCAATCGACTCACTAGTTGGGTAGTTAACGCAATTTCTGGTAACAAATACAAGACTTGCTTCCCTTTGGCAATTGTATCTTCAATTAGTTTAATATAAATTTCTGTTTTTCCCGAACCTGTGATACCGTGTAATAAAACGACCTCTTTACTCAAAAAATCATGGTTTATTGCAGTAAATGCTGCTTCCTGGGTCTCACTTAAGGCAATTTCATAGGCTTCAAATTGGGATTCAAAATTCACTCGATCTTCTTGAATCAAATAGGTTTCAAAAATGGCTTTATCGACCAAAGCCTTTAAAACCGCATCAGTAACCCCAGACGTTTCTTTTAAAGTCTTCACCGGAATAGGCTTGCGATCTCGGGCCTGCAATTGAAAATACATTAACACCGCATCCTTTTGTTTACTGCTTTTCAACAGTTCGAGCAAACCCATTAACTGCGCTTGTTGGGTATATTCTTCTGTTAATCGAATGTATTTTACCAACTTGGGTTTATAGATTTCCTGCACTTCTTCGTGCAAATGCAGCACATCTTTTTGCAGTAACTTTTGGACAACTGGAAATACTCTTTTTTTATTGAGAATGGCGGCGGCTTCTTGAAGTTTTATCGAACTTTGGTACTGTAAGGCTTCGTAAATCAAGTATTCATCATCCGATAACTCGGTTGTATCAACAGCCGTTTCTTTTTTAAAATTTAAAATGGTTTCACTTTCCAACAAAAAAGCGGATGGCATGGCGCCCCGATAGACATCGCCTAACGAACACATATAATAGTCGGCTATCCACTGCCAATGCTTGAGTTGAAAAGCATTTACAATAGGCTGATCATCCAGTATTTGATGAATTTCTTTGGCCTCATATAATTGAGGTGGGGTTTGATGTAAATCCAAAACCAAAGCCGTGTACATCTTACTTTTACCAAATGGCACCACCACACGCATTCCCGGTTGAAGGAAATGAAATTCGTCCTCCGTAACCTGATAAGTAAAGGTTCGGGGCAAAGCCAACGGTAAAACTACTTCGATATAAAACACTTATCCCTTTTTAACTCGTATCCAAATCTGAGTACGTCCCAAAAGCGAGAAACCAATATATCCTCTCACTCTTAACTTTTGGTTGCCATCGAGTGACAATTCACATTTATACGTTTTTCCCGACTGAGGATCAGTGATTGTACCCCCAGAATAGTCAGACTCAGTTTTTTTTAGACCTTTAATAATGACCAAACCTTCAATGGGTTTATTCTTATCAGTTCCCTCACATTTCTCACACTTTTTTGATTTAGCCGTTGGATCCAAAACCGAAATAATCTTTCCATAAATTAAACCGTTTTGTTCATAAATTTCAACAATACTCTTTTCTTTTCCCGTGGCATCATCAATCGTTTTCCATTGTCCCAAAATCGTTTGGCTCTTCATGTGTTGCATCGAACCTAAGAGCAAAAAAATAAAAAGCATTTTTTTCATATTTCTTCTTTTTGTTTTCTTAATTCTTCTCTTCGTTTTAGCGTATTTATAGTACCATTCAATTCAAATCCCAAAAGCAAAATAGCGCTGTTAATCCAAATGTAAAACATGACCACCAACAGCGTTCCTATCGAACCATAGAGTTCGTTGTATTTTGAAAAACGCACAACCCAAATCCCGAAGAAATACGAGGAAATTATAATTAAAAGTGTTGTAAAAACAGAACCAATGGAAATGAAAGCACGGCGTTTGTCGCGTTTAATTCCGTATTTAAACAAAATAGAAGTCGCCATTAAAATCATCAAAATGACAAACGCATACCGCCCCATCTGTATCAAGGGAATATCTTCTGAGAGTACATCTTGAATTTTAATTTTTTGAATAAAAACCTCAAAAACCACAATGGCAGCAACTGTGACGATCAATATCATCGAAAGCAAAATTGAAATACCCAAAGCGACTAGATATTGACGAACAAACTTTCGCTTTTCACTCACATGATGCGAGGTTTCAAATCCGGTGAGTATCGCATTTACCCCATTGGTCATCAATAAAACTGCCATAAAAAATCCCGTGGAAATCAAACCCGAATGGGAATTATGGAGAATGTCATTTACAATTTTTGAAATGGCATCAAATGTTGTGGGCGGCACACTTTGTTGGACAAACCCCATGAAATCATCTTGAAAACCTTCGATAGGGATGTAAGGGATTAAGTTTAAAATAAAAAGAGCAAATGGGAACAATGCCATAAAGAAACTAAATGCAATTGAGGCCGCCCGATTGGATAAGGCATTTTCTGCAATTCCAGTCACATACAAATCTACCAATTCATACAGCGATAGACCGTGTAACCAAGGTAACTTGATACGATCGGTCAACGCGATGAGATGGCGAATGCCGGGAAGTTTCTTTATTTTTTGTTCGATACTTTCTTGCATTTAAATCGCTTTCAAACTTAAATCCATGTTATATACAGAATGTGTTAATGCGCCCGAGGAAATATAATTCACCCCACATTCCGCATAGTGACGAATGGTCGTTTCATTAATATTTCCGGAAGATTCGGTTTGGCATTTTGTTCCAATCAAAGTCACGGCTTTTTTAGTGTCTTCAAAATTGAAATTATCAATCAAAATACGGTGAATTCCTTCTGATTGAAGAATTTCTTCAATCTCTGCAAGATTTCGAGCTTCAACGATAATTTTCAAATCGCGGCCAGTTTCTTGCAAATAGGCTTGTGTTTTTTGGATTGCTGCGGTTATTCCGCCTGCAAAATCATTGTGATTATCCTTCAACATGATCATATCATACAACGCAAATCGGTGGTTCTCGCCGCCACCAATTTTCACCGCCCATTTCTCACAAGCGCGAAAACCGGGTGTAGTTTTACGGGTATCCAATATTTTGGTAGTTGTACCTTCCAACAAATCCACATAATGACGTGTTTTGGTAGCGATAGCACTCATTCGTTGCATCGAATTCAACACCAAACGTTCCGCTTTCAAAATGGATTGCGACCGACCTGTAACATGAAAAACGACATCCCCATGTTTCACTCGAGCACCGTCTTCGATAAAAACCTCCACGGTCATTTCGGGATCGACATAATGAAATACTTTTTGTGCAAAGGCTACTCCTGCAATGATGCCTTCATCTTTCACCAAAAGTTTAGCTTTACCTTGTGCATCAGCGGGTATACAGGCCAGCGAACTGTGATCGCCGTCTCCTACATCTTCGCGG
>CAYNDK010000170.1:0-5365 GCA_964395965.1 uncultured Flavobacterium sp. | reverse complement strand
GTTGTTAAAATAATGCTTCGCAATATCCGAAAAACTTCTTCACAATCCTTATTTAAACAATCAAATTGAACTTCAGTTATACGTTGAGTTGCTACCATTAATTCTAACCAATATTGCGTTTCTGCACATTCTTTTTGAGCAATATGAAGCTTATGAATAAAATCTAATTTCGACTGAGCATTTTGGGCTTCTCGCACATTAGCACCAACAGAAGTAATCGACCTCAAAAACTGTCGTTCCGTCACAAAATCTCTATTAGTTTGTAATACTTGTTGATAAAACTGTACGCCTTTTAAGGCTAACTGAAAGCTTTTTTCTGCAATTAAACTATTCTTCATGGCTTATATATTAATTTCATTTTTAACAACTGTACATTCAACTCATAATTCATCACTCATATCTCATCACTCAATTTAGGGAGTAGAGGACGAAACCTGAATAATCTTCCCATTATGAAAAGCATTTCCTTTTAAGGTAAAATCGTAAATATAATCGGCCATTTGAGTGGCAGTAACAGGAGCTTGATACCCCGGAAAAGCTTCTTCCAACATTTCGGTTTGTACCGCGCCCAATGCCAACACATTAAATGCGATACCGCGCTCTTTGTATTCTTCTGCTAATAATTCAGACAAGGTGATTATGGCACCTTTGCTCGAACTGTATGCCGCCAAGCCTGGAAACTTCATACTGCCTTGAATGCCGCCCATCGAACTAACACTCACTACATGGCTGCCCGCTTGCATGTAGGGCAAACAAACTTGTGTCAATAAAGCTACACCAAAAACATTCACTTTATAAACGCGTTCAAAATCATCCAAACGCAATTGTTCAAAAGGTTTGTTGACCAAACTTCCGGCATTGTGTACGATACGATCAACGTGTTTCCAAGTGGAAGCTAAAAATTCAGCCACTTGATTCAGATCATCTTCTATTGTTAAATCCAAAGCGAAACAAGTAACATTTGGGTTTTCCATTAACTCTTGAGGAATTTTTCGCGACAACGCCAATACCTGATGGCCGTTATTGGCACATTGCAATGCTAATTGTAACCCAATTCCGCGCGAAGTTCCTGTGATGATGATGTTCATAGTTTTTTTAGACAAATATAGCCAAAAACACTAGTTCAGCTATACAGAACGCATCCGGTACAAACGAATCCCTTGAAAAATCGCTAAGCCACAAAAAAGTAGCGGCATTACTATTTTAGATAAATAATACTGAAGTGAATCGAGTAAAGCAACCGCATGATTTAGCAAAAAAATCAAAGAAATCATCCCTAAAAAAGTTCCTATTCCACAACCCGCAATATAACTAAAGGTAAACTTCCCTTGTAGTTGAATTCGTTCCGAGGCAAGTAAATTCAAATTCCATCCTGTCCAAAACGGAATTTGTGCCACATTTAAGGCACTGCAAACCAACCCTGTGAGCAATGGCGAACCATAAATAATTAAAGGAACTGTTCTTTTTTCTAATGTGCTGAAAAAGAAAAGCAAGGCCATTCCTAGCATAAAAAGCATTGCGAAGAAAGCAATTCTTTTCATTAAACGTTGATTTTGAGCCAATACATTGACAAACATTAGGGTAACATAAATTACAATTAACTCAATCCCTAGTACGCCCATCAAATACTGAATGGTCGCCAACCAACCCTCGTGCAGTAAAAATTGGAATCCCAACAAATTGAGATAGCCCAACGGAATTGACCCCACAAAACTCACCCCGAAACCAATCATGCCGTGCTTTAGGACTTGTTTCAAGATGCAAATATTTTCAAACTATGTTGTTGATGGAGTCGATATTGTTCCATTCCTTTTTTAAAACTCAAAAAAGAATGACCTTTTTTATGATTTAAGCGACTGATTTCAAACATCATTTTTTGGTGACGAAACAATTCTTTCCAGGCAAAAAAGAGCGAATGCCGGGGATCATAAATATGCGTGGGCTCACTCGCCGCGCCGTTTAACTCAACAATTTTAAACTGTTGCCCTTTTGCTAAATCTATCCAATTATCAAACATGATGTCCAATCGACCAAAATAAAAACCATCGATTTGACGACAAATCCCATCAAAAGTTTGTGTCAGTTCCGGCGTGATGCGATCGCTATAATCCAAAAACTTTGCCCCTCGCGCATGATTGCCAATGGGAACCAATGTTTGTGATTCACCCAAAGGTAAAATGGCATCCAATTGGCTTCCGTATTCTTTTTGCAAAACAGGTAATTGAATTGCAAATCTTGGATTTTGGGCCAACAATGCAGCAATACTGGATTTCCCATCACCTACAATGGATAAAAACTCTTTGGCAACTATGCCTGTTATTCGTCCTTGCTTTTCATGGGGATACCGCACATAAAAAAGTCCAATCTCATTTTCGTAAGGAATACATTCTTGCAATAAAAAATCAAAGTTTGCCTTTTCGTGATAGGATTTTAATTCTAGATAATTTAAAATTTTCTTTACTGAAGCTCCCCGTAACCCAATATCAGGTTTGGCAATTAATGGAAATTGCAGGGGCGAATTTTTAAATTTGATTTCGAGGTTCACCCAAGAAGTATTCTCTGAAATTAATACAGTTTGGGGATAATATTGGCTAGGAATTAAATCATAAATGGATTGTTTACTCTCCATAAAAAAACCACCATTTTGCAAAGAAGGATTACACGCATTGAAATAAAAAAAAGAGCGCGAACGAAAAGCAAAATACAACCACTGAAAATAAACAGGAATATAAAGGACTTGAAACGGCCAATATTCCCAATGGAAAAGCTTATGTAGAAATAGTCGCATGAATTTATAGGTTTAAATCGAAATAAAATTGTGATGATTAACTGTATCCGTGATTAAATCGGCATATTCCATTTGTACTCTGTTTTTATCTAAAACGACTTGTGTAATACTCACCGTTTTATAGTTTTCTTCCCGATTAATGACTAATCCATGATGGTTGTTATCTGGCTCAGTAAACCGATGGAAATGGAATAAATCTTCCGGTTCAAATACTTCTTGAGTGCTTAAATATTTGGCAAACCAACGTTTACGCAAGTCTCGAATCTCGTTAGAATATAATGTAGCCGACGACCAAATATGCGGTTGTGTCGGATCTAATTCCGTTGCCGTCTTTTGAATGCCATCCCATTGCAGTTGAAACAATTGTTGTTTTTCATACAAAACAAAAGTGAAGGGCTCGATTGCATTTAATTCGATTACTTCCCATTGCGCCAATGGGGATATTCCACTCATGATATCCAACACAATTAACCCCCTACTTTTTCGATAATTCCCCAAACTCTCATGTTTATGTTGGGCACCGTTTAAAAGTACGCCCACATTCGAATGAGCATCGACCACAAACCATGTCCCGCCTGCTTTTGCATCTTTTGGGAAGAATAGTTTTTTCTGTTGCAACAAATAATGTTGCGGAGGAATCGCTAGTTCGCGTATGGTTTTCTCATCACGATTTGAGGTGATGACCACTTTTCCTTGAGTGTAAAAAAAGCTTACTGTGCACATTGTTTACGATAGGCTATTGTGGAACGGGCAACACCAAACGAATCATCAACTTCAACCGCTTGAAATTCTAAAAGGGCTACTTTTATAAGCGCCTCGTGATGAATACAATGTTCTAAATTGTATAACAATTCGCGGTGAAAATTAGTGGCTATTGAAAGCGCTTTACCTTCGAAAGATTGTTTCAAAAGTAAGGATTTATTAGGCAAACCTAGCTGATTGGCTATTTCTTGAAGACTCCATTGCGCCATTTCCAATTCCGTTTGTATGCGAATATCTCGTTTTCGCAAATCATAATCCACTACACCAGAAGGATAGTGTTCAATCAAACATTGAAACATTTCAATGATATGACGCGTATGTGCTCCAATAGTTGACTGACTCAGCGCAGCACAGGGTTGCACATAAATTGAATTATCCAATTGGCCTAAAACATTTTGCAAATCAGATAAGGTATCTTTAATGGTTTGAATTAGCATTTAAACAGGTATTAAGTTCGAAAAGTGGTAGCAAGTAAAGACAGCCATTTATGTCGTTCTACAAACAACACAATCACACTACACAGCAAGGTTATTAATGCCAAAATAAAAAGTGTTCCTCCATCATTTTGCACTTCAATCCCCAAAACAAATAGATGTGACACTACAGCTCCAACCATAGTCATTGAAGCCATTAGAGCACCTAGCCAGGCCTTCTTGGGCAACAAGATTAATACTGCAGCGATGAGTTCGATAACCCCTGAACCTATTCGTCCAAAGGGTTCGACCCCCAAGGTTTGAAAAATAAAAACACTCTCTGCAGCTCCAGAAAATTTAAAAAAAAGGGTTTGAATTAAAATCCCTGCCGCCGTTAGTTTTACTAACCAATACATCCAATGATTTTTCATAAAGTCACTATTAATTGATAAACTTTTTCCAATTGGCATCGGCTTTTTTGTTCAAATTGACCTCATCTTTGTTCCATGATTTCAAGGTATTATTGAAAAAAGCATTGTAAAAAAGAAACAGTTTTCCGTTCACAATTTTAAAGGTTTCAGGATCTACTTCGACTTTTTCACCATTGGCTCCCATAGCGTATGCACACCACCCGCCATATTGGGGTTCATAGGCACTCGGATTTTTCGCAAAAAGTACTTTGTCCGCATTGGAGGCGAAATAATAAAGCACCCCTTCATGAACTACAGAAAATTCTTTTTTCCCTTTTACTGCCTTTTTTTGAGTAAAATATGCCACGGGATCATAACCTTGTAAAGCCAATTTATTTTCAAGATTAAATTCTTTGATGCGCTTGGCTTGCGTCTGCGCTTGACCAATTTGTACTACAAAAAAAAGGAGTAGTACTGTAATTATTTTTTTCATTTTTTTAATTTTTTAATTAGGTAGGTACAAAGTAAAATAACCTACAACCACTTGTTTGTCTGCTACTTTAGATTTGCAAGTAATTTGTTATTTGGTTTGCAGTGATTTCCAATTTTCTTCTGCTTTTTGAATGCGTTCCTCTTTATCTTTTACCCAAGTTGAACGTACCTCCAGATTGTAATTGAGGTATAATTTGTTGTTGAAAATGGTGAATGCTTCGGGTTGAACAGCGGCTTTGTATCCTTTGGACATGCCAAAAGCACAATATCCGCCAAATTGTGGTTCATAATAGGATGGATTTTTCTCAAAAGTGACTTTATGCGCTTCTGAAGTGAAATAATACCAAGCGCCATTGTACTGTACTTTATAGGCTTCACTACCCTTTTCTGCCGCTAAATTTTCAAAATACGACACAGGATCATAGCCTTGCAAAGCAATGCCATTTTTAACATTTCCTTGTGCCATACCGATTACAGCAATAAAAAAGGCGAATAGACTT
>CAYNDK010000169.1:0-5383 GCA_964395965.1 uncultured Flavobacterium sp. | reverse complement strand
TAATTATAAAAGGTTAATTATTAATTCGGAGCAAAGATATAAATTTTTTTAATCACAAAAACAAATGTCCTTATTTTTTTAAAAAATTCGCACTTTGAATTCCGCCTACTTATTATCAAATACCGTGCCAAAGACGATATTTAGAATTATTTATTTCTTCTTCTTTGGAGTGATGATTTTCAGTTCGTTAATCAAATTTTGAGCATTAGCAAACTTATCGATAATGAATAATACATAACGTGCATCAACCATGATGTTGCGACAAATGTCAGGAGAGTAATATAAATCACTCATCGTACCTTCCCAAACACGGTCAAAATTACAACCAATCAAGTTCCCGTCCGCATCCAATGCTGGACTTCCCGAATTTCCTCCAGTAGTATGATTTGTGGCAATAAAAGCTACAGGCATTTTTCCTTTAGCATTTGCGTAGCGACCAAAATCTTTGGCATTGTATAAATCAATCAACTTTTGAGGAACATCAAACTCATAATCTCCTGGAACATATTTTTCAATCACCCCATCCAAAGTAGTGAAAGGTTCATAATACACCGCATCATTGGGTTTGTATCCTTTAACTTTGCCATAGGTCACACGTAATGTACTATTTGCGTCAGGGAAAATGCGATCAGACTTCGGACTTAAAGTTACAATTGCTTTCATGTATTGACGTTGTGTAGCAGCGTTTTTTAAACTCAATTCGTCATATTTAGGGGCAACCAATGTTAAATAGCTTTCTGTTAAAGCTTTTGCAAGTTGATATCCTTTGTCGTTATTCAAGTTCGCAATTATAGTAGCATTGTCTCCTTCAAGTAATTTTCTAAATCCTTCCAAGCTTGTAATGCCAGAGGTGGAGTAAATGTCTTGTGTAAGTTGTGGCGCATTTAAATTACTTAAAGCATTCGGTAAAAATTGTTGGGGTAAACGACGGGCATAAATCCCAATTACTTGTTCAAATACATTACGGTCCAAATCGGCATTGTATTCCTTGTAAAAAGCATCGATACCTTTGTATAATGCATTTTTGCGATCTGTAAATGCTTGTTCTCCTTTATTGGTTAACAATTGTTCCAACTGAACTAATTTATATCCGTTTTGCAATAATTCGCAATTGCGAGTTACAACTTCTGCAAATAAATCACGGGCTAATGCATAATCGCGAATAGCCGCATAGTTTTTTTCAAATTCAGAGAGTAATTGTCCGTATTCCGCTTGTTTTCCTGCCGCATTAATTTTTGCGGTTAAGGCAAGTTCAAATTTTTGTTTAGCAGCGACAGCATTTGACTTTTTCAAGCCTTTCGTTTCTCCAATCCATTTTTTCCAAGCATTGGCAATACTTGAATTTTTTGAAGCATACATAATTTTTGTAGCTTGATCTTTACGCATAAAACGCTCTTGAACCTTTAAAGTCGCATCGCGAACTTCAATCTTTGCAGGATTTAGGGTGTTCATGATTTGCTCAATGGCATAGGAAGGAAGGTATTCTTGGGTGCGACCCGGATATCCCATAACCATGGTAAAATCATTTTCTTTGATGCCCTTAATCGAAATAGGGAAGAAATGTTTGGGTTTGTAAGGAATGTTGTCAGCAGCATATTTTGCAGGACGATTGTTTTTGTCGGCATAAATCCTAAATATAGAAAAGTCACCCGTATGTCTTGGCCATACCCAATTATCCGTGTCTGATCCAAATTTACCTATGGAACTTGGCGGTGCACCAACCAAACGAATATCTCGGAAGGTTTCGGTTACAAAACGTATGTATTGATTTCCATCATAGAAGGTTTTAATCAAGTTGTCTTGCCAAGCTTCTTTGGGTAACGATTGTGTTAAAGAAGCAATATTACTTTGAATCTTTTTTTGTTTGTCTGCCTCTGATAAGCCAGTAGTTCCCTCCAAAACTTGAGTGGTGATGTCTTCAATACGAACAACAAAAGTAACAACCATATCAGGGTTGGCTAATTCATCTTCCATTTTGTAAGCCCAAAATCCATCACGTAAATAATCGTGCTCGAGTGTAGAATGATTTTGAATCGCATCAAAACCACAATGATGATTTGTCAATAGCAATCCTTTGTCAGAAATTAATTCTGCAGTACATCCACCATCAAATTGAGGTACTGCATCTTTTAAACTGGATTTGTTTACCGAATAAATCTGTTCGGCAGTTAATTTCATGCCCAGATTCTTCATTTCAGTTTCACGGTCACCTTTTAATAAGTTAGGTAACCACATACCGCCTTGTTGCGCAACGGCATTGAGGCATAAGAATAAAAACAAAAACAAGTGTTTCAAGTTTTTCATAGTATTAAAGTTGGTGTGTGTTTGTAATAAAATTAATGATAGTTTGTGTGGCTCCTCCATTCATTTGAACAAAAGTGGAGCATATATGTCCTTTTTCATAACGTTCGTCTTCATTTTGGATCCAACAATCCAAAGTCTCTTTCAATTCATTCGCATTTTGAATTGAAGTACAGCCGCCCAATCCAACCAAAGCAGTGGCTTCCGCAAAATGACTATAATTAGGACCAATTACAATGGGTGTTCCAAAGGTAGCAGGCTCAAGTACATTATGGACTCCCGGATGACCAAAGCCACCACCTACATAAGCGATATCGGCATAGCTGTAAATCTTGGTTAAAATGCCAATGGTGTCAATGATAAACACATTAAAAGGAGCAAGATCTTTACCTTCTTTTTCTGAAAATAAAACGGTCGGTTTTTGCAGTCGTTGTTGAAGACTGGCAATCTGTTCCGCTTTAATATTATGCGGTGCAATAATGAATTTTAGATCGGAGGGCGCTTGATTGATGAAGGAAACTAATAACTCTTCATCTTTGGGCCAGGTACTTCCTGCAACCAATGTTGTCTGCCTGTTTTTAAAATTCGCGATAAAGTCCAATTGATTGTCGCGTTCCAAAATACCAACTACCCGATCAAAACGCGTGTCCCCAGAAACCGTACATTGGGAATATCCAATCGATTGCAACAGTTTTTTTGAGGATTCATTTTGAACAAAAAAATGGTCAAAAGTCTGTAGCGCTTGACGGTAAAATCCGCCATAGAATTTAAAAAATACTTGATTAGGACGAAAGATGCCCGAAATTAAATAGGTGGGAATCGCTTTCTTTTTGAGAATATGCAAATAGTTGGGCCAGTATTCGTATTTAATGAAGAAGACCAGTTCGGGTTGAATAGTTTCGATAAAACGTTGGGCATTGGATTGGGTGTCCAAAGGCAAATAAACCGTCACATCGGCAATGGTGTTGTTTTTTCGAACTTCATAACCCGATGGGGAAAAGAAGGTCACGACAATTTTATGCTGGGGATAGTTTACTTTGAGGGCCTCAATTACGGGTAAGCCTTGTTCGTACTCACCTAACGAGGCAGCATGAAACCAAATGGTTTTGTCCGAAGTTTGAAGTTGGGAACTCAAAGTGTCCCAAACGGATTTCCGACCCTGTACAAATAATTTCAATTTGGAGCTGAATAAGGCAATAAGCGGAAGCAATGCCGCTAATAAATGAACCAATAAATTGTAGAAAAACAACATGCCCTTAGCTTTACGGGGGTTAAAAGTACGATTATTTTCTCGAAAGACGTTGCGGTTTTAGCCCCGAAAGAGGCAAATAGCTCCTGATTCCTATCGGGACTATGGCCGAATGCGGGAAAGACGATGGCTGAAAAAGCCCGAGCCATTTGCTCCATAAAATCAGAAATTGTGTACTTTTGTTATGCTTTAAAAACAGACCATGAGAAAATTACAAATGGTTGACTTAAAAAGTCAATATGATAAAATAAAAGAGGAAGTTAACGCCTCAATTCAAGAAGTTCTCGATACAACTACGTATATCAACGGACCTTTAGTGCATCAATTTCAAGCCGACTTGGAAGCCTATTTAGGAGTGAAACATGTTATTCCGTGTGCCAATGGAACTGATGCTTTGCAAATTGCCATGATGGGGTTGGGTTTACAACCCGGTGACGAAGTAATCACAGCCGATTTTACATTCGCTGCAACCGTTGAGGTGATTGCATTGTTGCAATTAACGCCTGTTTTGGTGGATGTGGATTTGAATAATATGAACATTTCTTTGGAGCGTATTCGTCAAGCGATTACTCCAAAAACAAAGGCAATTGTTCCCGTGCATTTATTTGGTCGCGCGGCCAATATGGATGCGATTATGGAAATTGCCAACGAACATAATTTATTTGTAATTGAAGACAATGCACAAGCCATTGGGGCCGATTATACGTCAAAAGACGGTTCAAAACGCAAAGTGGGAACCATCGGACATGTGGGTGCTACGTCCTTTTTCCCTTCCAAAAATTTAGGTTGTTATGGGGATGGTGGTGCGATTTTTACCAATGATGATGCTTTAGCCCATACCCTTCGCGGTATCGTGAACCACGGAATGTACGAGCGCTACCATCACGATGTGGTAGGAGTAAATTCCCGTTTAGACAGTATTCAAGCTGGGGTGTTGAAAGCAAAATTACCACATTTAGATACCTATAATAAAGCCCGTCAAGAGGCAGCACGTAAATATTCAGCAGCGTTGGGAGCCAATCCCAACATTTGGGTGCCTACCATTTGTGATGCGTGTGATTGCCATGTGTTTCATCAATACGTGATTCGTATTTTGAATGGGAAGCGTGACGGATTATTAGCGCATTTACAAGGTATGGGAATTCCATGTGCGATCTATTACCCAATTCCGTTGCACCGTCAAAAAGCCTATTTGGATGCACGCTACCGCGAGGAAGATTTTCCAGTGACCAATCAATTGGTGGATGAAGTAATCGCGTTACCAATGCACACCGAATTAGATGACGAGCAGATCAAGTTCATTACGGATGCCATTTTGGAATTTGTATAATCCATTTTTTACACAACTATGAAAATTGCAGTTACAGGAGGATTAGGATTTATTGGTTCTCATACCGTTGTCGAACTTCAAAAGGAGGGTTTTGATGTTGTGGCTATTGACAATCTTTCCAATTCTTCTATCGAAGTCTTGGAGGGAATTGAGCGAATTACAGGAAAAAGACCCCATTTTGAACAATTGGATTTGCGAGAAAAAGCGACAGTTCAAGATTTTTTCAAAAGACATGCTGATCTAGCTGGAGTGATTCACTTTGCTGCTAGTAAAGCCGTGGGCGAAAGTGTCGAAAATCCATTACTCTATTACGAAAACAATATCAATGCATTGGTGTATGTGTTACAGGAATTGACTCAATTACCCCATGCAAATTTTATTTTTAGTTCGTCATGTACCGTTTACGGCCAGGCCGAGCAAATGCCAATTACTGAAAATGCCTCCGTGCAACCTGCCATGTCTCCCTATGGTAACACCAAACAAATTGGAGAAGAAATCATTCA
>CAYNDK010000168.1:0-5438 GCA_964395965.1 uncultured Flavobacterium sp. | reverse complement strand
TCAATAAACCAATTCCACAGAGTAATTCGATGCTTTTAACAAATGGAAAAAGATAGCCCATAGCGACAAATCCCGCATTCATAGTGGCAATTGCACCTGTAGGAATAGGTTGTTCTATCAAATTAAAAAAATAGGCAACAGCGGCAAAAACAAGTAAGCCACCAAATAAAATTCGTATAACAGTTCCTGTAAGTTGCATTGTTTTAAGAGGGTTTGGATTTTTTCAAATGTACAAAAAAAACCACCGGAAGTTTCCGATGGTTAAGTGTTATTTTTTTATAAAACGTTGATAGGTGAAGTAACCCAATCCGCCCAAGAGTGCCAACGGCCAAAAGAGAATCAAAAAGGACAGTACATTTTCTAAAGCAAACCAACCGGTCTTGATATTGTTCCAAGCGCGCATTCCAAAAGCTGGACGGAGTCGCTCACTGATGGCCATACTGGCTAAACGTTCTTGTTTGATTGAGCTGTTTTGATACAGTTTTAAAGCAATTGTTGCATACTTTACTTGATCATTTAATCGTATGTTTTCAATGACTTTAGTGTCTTGCTCTGAAATTTTTACTTCACGTTCTTTTTCAGCTTCTACAACCTGTTTTAATTGGGCACTCCGTTGATCAATTCCTTTTTCTAGTCGTTGAGCCGACTCCTTTTTTCGTTGACGTTCGAGCGCGTTGGCAACCATTTGGGCACTCACTTCTTCATTATCAATGGTACGGTAATCCACATAGATAACTTCTTTGGACAATGCTTGCAGTAGGGTATTCAATTGCGTCGTCGGTACACGTATTACCATTTCATTTTCTGTGTGGTATTGGGTAGTAACCAAAATACTATCAGTACTGATTTCGGTTTCTTTGCGCTCATCGACTAGGGATTCCATTTTGGTATGTGTCACAAAGCCTCCTGCTGAACTCACAGCTTGCTCAATGCGATGTGTAGTTTGAACAACATTATCCACTTGAACACGAATTGTTCCGGTCTTGACAAACTTTTTGGAAGGGTCTTTAGCAGCTGTCGCCGCTTCAGTAGTTAAAGGGTTTGTTGCAACAGTATCTGCTGCAATAGCTTCGTTACTTGAATTTTCTGCTTCAGCAGTTTTTTCCTGTTGTTTGCAGCTAGGGGTTGTTAGCCAAACGGTCAACCCAAGTAAGGCAATCCATCTTTTTTTCATAGAGAATTAATTTAAAGTGATATAAAAAGTGATTAAGAATACTTATTTAAAAATGAACGCTTTTGATAGTAAATTAAAAAGGATAATTTAAAGTGTAAAAGCCAATCGATTTGGAACATATAAAAACCGTGCCAAAATGAATTAATTGACTTTTATTCCACAAAAAAAGAATGTATTTTTGACCCTATGCGAACTGAACAACAGCGTACCCTAGCACATCCAGCATCGATAAAAAAACAACTCCTCCAGTGGGCACAATCGTCACGCGAGGTAGTGTTATTGGATTCAAATGATTACCCACAAGCCCACAGTTCGTTTGATTGGCTTTTGGCTGTAGAAGCGTTTACATCATTAAAAACCGATTTTTATCAAGCATTTGATGACTTACAGCAGTACCAATCCCAAACCAAAGATTGGTTGGTTGGGTATTTGTCGTATGACCTTAAAAATGCTACGGAAAAGTTAACGTCTTCTAATGCAGATGGATTGGGATTTCCAGATTTGTTTTTCTTCCAGCCCAAAAAAGTGTTTCGTTGTCAAGGCAATCTTTTGACAATTTCGTATTTGTTTTGTTGTGATGATGAACTCGAATCTGATTGGGTGGAAATAATGCAAACAACGGTTTCAGAACCTACATTGCCGCCCTCTTTAACTATACAACCTCGAATCACTGAGCCTGAATACACCAAACGATTTGGCAAAATGCTAGATTATATTCAGCGTGGCGATATATATGAAGCGAATTTCTGTATGGAATTTTATGCAGAGAAGGCAACAATCGAACCCCTTGCGGTTTACCATCAGTTGAATGCGATATCTGAACCGCCTTTTGCCGTATATTTCAAAAATAACCAACACTATTTACTTTCAGCTTCACCCGAACGGTATTTACGAAAGGAGGGTAATAAAATCGTTTCTCAACCGATCAAAGGAACCGCCAAACGGAGTAATGACCCTGAAGAGGATTTACGCTTAAAAATCGATTTGGAGCACAATGAAAAAGAACGTTCTGAAAATATCATGATCGTAGATTTGGTTCGTAATGATTTATCACGCACCGCAGCAAAAGGTTCTGTACACGTTGAAGAATTGTGTACAGTTTACTCGTTTAAACAGGTGCATCAAATGATTTCCACTATTGTTGCAGAAGTTGCTGAACAGACTTCGCCAATTGAAATTTTACGAACAACGTTCCCGATGGGGAGTATGACTGGCGCGCCCAAAATTGCAGCAATGCAGATTATTGAAGAATTGGAAGCGAGCCGTCGCGGATTGTACAGTGGAGCAGTGGGGTATTTTACCCCCGAAGGCGATTTTGATTTTAATGTTGTTATTCGAAGTATATTGTACAACAGTGAAAATAACTACCTTTCTTTTTCGGTGGGAAGCGCGGTAACTGCCAAGGCAAGTGCAGCAGCAGAATATGCTGAATGTTTGTTGAAAGCAAAAGCCATGCGACACGTATTGGGCGTCAATTAATTCCGTATATTTGAAAATGATCAACGCATTTCAAAATCATATCAGCCAACAACTTCCGTTTTTACAAACGAAAAAACTGATTGTCGCCGTTAGTGGCGGAATTGACAGTATGGTATTGTTGGAATTGTGCCAGCAACTGGATTGGTCCATCGCTGTGGCGCATTGTAATTTTAGTCTTCGTGGTTTAGAAAGTGATGAAGACGAAATTTTTGTTCGGGATTATTGTCAAGAACGTAAGATTCCTTTTTACTTAAATCGGTTCAATACGGCTGAATTTGCTGAAGAAGTGGGCATGTCCATACAGATGACGGCTAGACAATTGCGTTACGATTGGTTTGAAACCTTACGTGTGCGAGAAGGCTATGATTATATAATCACTGCCCATCAAGCGGATGATGTCGCAGAAACCTTTTTGATCAATTTGACACGAGGAACCGGTTGGGACGGACTCACCGGAATTCCCCAACAGAACGGTGTAGTGGTACGACCATTATTACCTTTTTCTAGAAAAGAAATCGAAAATTATGCGGCTGAATACTTAATTTCTTGGCGCGAAGATTCAAGTAATGCGGAGAATTATTACCAACGTAATGCTTTGCGACATGAGGTTTTACCCGTGTTAAAAGACATGAATCCGTTATTTTTAGCCAATTTTCAAAAAACGTTACTGTATCTTCAAGAAACCAAAAATTTAGCGGATTGGGCTGTGGCTCAATTTTTAGAGAAGGCTTTGCGCCAACATGGAAATGAATTTCATTTGGATTTATATCAATTGAATGCCATGCCGGCACCGCGCGCAATTTTGTATTATTGGTTAAAAAGCTACGGATTTACCGCCTGGGACGATATCTATCATTTGCCTGAAGCCGAATCGGGAAAACAGATTTTTGCTCCTGACTTTGTCTTGCTAAAAAACCGTACACATTTGATTTTATATGCCCGACATGAAGTTCGACAAGAAGTGTTTACTATTGAGAAAACGAATCTAAGCGTTAATTTTCCCATAAAATTGGAGTTTTGTAGCACAAGTGACATTTCTTCTGACGATGCAAATACTATCTTTGTAGACGCTGACTTGTTGGATTATCCATTAACGTTACGAACCTGGCAAGAAGGCGATCAGTTTCATCCCTTTGGAATGAACGGTTCAAAGAAATTGAGCAAGTATTTTAAGGATGAAAAATATAGCTTAACAGCCAAAGAACGCCAATGGTTGTTATGCTCTGGAAATAAAATTGTATGGGTGATTGGCAAACGTGCTGATGACCGATTTAAAATAACAAACAACACAAAAACTAAACTCAAAATTACCTTTTCAGAATGAGAACTTATTGCCTCGCAATTCTAACTTTATTACTTTCTTTTACCACTTTTGGACAAATAAAAAATCCGGTAAAATGGACTTCCAAAACAGAGAAATTATCAGAAACCGAATTCAATTTAATAGTCACCGGAACTATCGAAGAAGGGTGGCATGTCTATTCCCAATTCACACCCGATGGCGGTTCCTTGCCAATGGTACTGACATTTAAAGACCAAAAAGGGAATTTTGAACTTTTAGGCAAAGCCAAAGAAAGTCCGTACAAAAAAGTCTACAGCGATATTTTTGAAGTCGATGAATACCTGTTCGAACATAAGGTGGTTGTAACCCAAAAAGTAAAGATTACCAACCCTGAACTGAAATCCATTTCAATGAATTTGGATTATCAGGTGTGTAAAGAGCAGTGTATTAATGACAATAAAGTTTTCACTTTCACATTGCCTGCGTTAAATTTGACAGCAGTTGTAGAAACGGCTTCAACTCCAGATACTACAACCACTGCAATAGACACCACAAATGCAACCACTCAAGAAATTGTCAAGGAAGCGGTTGCAGAAGTACAACAAACTAAAAGTAAAGAAGAGGATAAAAGCATTTGGTCCATTTTCTTTTTGTCATTTCTCGGAGGTTTAGCCGCATTGTTTACACCTTGTGTGTTCCCCATGGTGCCCATGACCGTGAGTTTCTTTACCAAACAAAGTAAAACGCCAGCCCAAGGGAAACGCAATGCCATATTTTACGGAGCCTCTATCATTATCATTTACATTCTTTTAGGTTCGATAGTAACGGCTATTTTTGGCGCTGATGCCTTGAATTCATTGTCAACCAATGTTTGGTTTAATCTTGTCTTTTTTGCCTTGTTGGTGTTCTTTGCAGCATCCTTTTTGGGAGCTTTCGAAATTGTATTACCCAATTCTTGGGCCAATAAAGTAGACCGTCAAGCCGATCGTGGTGGATTTGTAGGTATTCTATTTATGGCCTTAGCCTTAGCTATTGTTTCGTTTTCGTGTACAGGTCCGATTGTCGGGAACTTACTCGTTATCTCTGCCTCAAAAGGCGGATTTGCACCTTTAATCGGGATGTTCGGATTCTCATTAGCCTTGGCTTTACCCTTCATGTTATTCGCCTTATTCCCGAGCTGGATGAATACCTTACCAAAATCCGGTGGATGGTTGAATACCGTGAAAGTGTCGCTCGGATTCTTAGAATTGGCTTTGGCGTTTAAATTCTTATCCAATGCCGACTTAGTATTGCAAAAACATTATTTCGAACGTGAATTATTCCTAGCGGTTTGGATTATCATCTTTGGTGCTTGGGCTGTTTATTTGTTTGGAAAACTTACTTTACCACACGATAGTCCAGTGACACATTTGTCGGTGGGACGCCTTTTCATGGCCTTATTTGTTTCCATATTTACGTTATATTTAATTCCTGGTTTATGGGGAGCGCCGTTGAAATTAATCT
>CAYNDK010000167.1:0-5545 GCA_964395965.1 uncultured Flavobacterium sp. | reverse complement strand
TGATTTACGCGAAGGCATTGACAAAAAGGTTACTACGCGAATTTCTTCTGTCTCTGTAGGCAGTTCAGCTTCAAACTCTTCAACTTCTACTCCCTCATCATTCTCCTCTTCAACTACCTCAACTGACTTAGCCGGCAATACTACTTTCTTTTTTACCCGCTCAAATTCCATCACTTCAAAGGTTACTTGATGATCTCCTTTGTGCGTTTGAAACAATACGGCTAATTGTTCAATCATTGAATGATGTAGCTCTTGAATGTTCATTTGTATAACTAACTTTTTGGCAAAAGTGGGCAATACATCGGCCAACAATTTCACCTCTTGAAACGTAATTCGGGGATCCGAACGTTTTCCTGTTTCGCGATTTACCCAGCCTTCACGTACCAACACTTTAAAAAACACAAATTGATTGTTGACCAAAAAATGACGGAACTTCAAATATTCTTCATCAAAAATGCGGAACTCAAAACTTTCATCATAACCTTCAAGTGTGAACATAGCCCAATCTTTACCACTCTTACCTGTTTTGTATTGCACATTGGACACGATTCCGCCAAAAGTCACGGTTTTATTAACCAATCCTTCTAAGTTTTTTAATTGTTCCAACTTAACATTACAGAAATACTTCATCTCAAAACGGTAATCGTCTAAAGGATGTCCCGAAATATAAATTCCGACCACCTCACGCTCACGTGCTAATTTGGCCATAGTCGTCCACTCTTCACAAGGCGGTATTTGAGGCTCGGCAATTTGCACTTCGCTGGCTTCGCCGAATAAACTTACTTGCGCCGAATTTTCATTTTCTTGAAACTTTGACCCATAGCGCATCGCTTTTTCTAAAAAAGTAATATTATCGCCATCATGATGAAAATATTGAGCGCGATGGGTGTCTTCAAAACAATCGAAACCACCTGCCAAAGCCAGATTTTCAAAAGCCTTTTTATTGGCAGCTCGTAAGTCAATTCGTTTGGCTAAATCAAAAATAGAGCGGTATTTTCCATCTTTTCGACAAGCCACTATCGTATCAACGGCCCCTTGCCCTACGCCTTTTATCGCTCCCATTCCAAATCGAACGGCATAGTCTTCATTTACAGTAAACTTATAAAATGACTCATTCACATCAGGACCTAATACATTCAATCCCATTCGCTTACATTCTTCCATAAAAAAGGAAACCTGCTTGATATCATTCATATTATTGGAAAGCACCGCAGCCATATATTCTGCTGGATAATGTGCTTTTAAATATGCCGTTTGGTAGGCTACCCAAGCATAACAAGTCGAGTGGGATTTGTTGAAAGCATAACTTGCAAACGCTTCCCAGTCTTTCCAAATTTTATCCAATTTATCGGCGTCATGACCATTGGCAACGGCTTGGTCGATGAACTTGGATTTCATTTTATCCAAGACATCTTTTTGCTTCTTACCCATCGCTTTACGTAAAACGTCGGCATCCCCTTTGGAGAAGTTGGCCAACTTTTGCGACAGCAACATTACCTGCTCTTGATAGACCGTAATACCGTAGGTTTCTTTCAAATATTCCTCACAGGCATCCAAGTCGTAGGTAATGGGTTCTTCTCCATTTTTACGGCGAATAAAAGAAGGAATATATTCCAACGGTCCCGGACGGTACAACGCATTCATCGCAATCAAATCCCCAAAAACTGTAGGCTTTAATTCCTTCATGTATTTCTGCATTCCCGGTGATTCGTATTGGAAAATCCCTACTGTTTCTCCGCGTTGGAATAATTCATACGTTTTCACATCATCAATCGGAAACGTATCCGGATCCAATTCGATTCCCGTGCGGTATTTCACCAACTTGCACGTATCTTTTATCAAGGTTAGGGTTTTCAAACCCAAGAAGTCCATCTTCAACAACCCCGCACTTTCAACTACAGAGTTATCAAATTGGGTCACGTAAAGATCAGAGTCCTTCGCCGTTGCTACAGGAACATAATCGGTAATGTCACTAGGCGTGATAATTACACCACAGGCGTGAATACCAGTATTTCGTAGGTTTCCCTCCAAAACTTTGGCTTGTTGAATGGTTTCCGAACTAAGATCACCGCCATTCGCCAATTCAATTAATTCTTTAACTTTATCAAATTCATCCGAACGCAAAGCGGCTTTAAGTTTGTCATTTTCTAAAGAGAAAATTTTAGCCAAATTCAAGTTGTTCGGAATCAGTTTTGCAATTTTATCGGCTTCAAACAAAGGCAAATCCAATACCCGAGCGGTATCACGTACCGAAGATTTGGCGGCCATCGTTCCGTACGTAATGATTTGCGCCACCTGATTGGAACCGTATTTTTGAATTACATAATCCATAACTTTACTACGACCTTCATCGTCAAAGTCAATATCGATATCGGGCATGGACACCCGGTCTGGATTCAAGAAACGCTCAAAAAGTAGGTCGTATGCAATTGGGTCGATATTGGTAATTCCTAAACAATAAGCCACGGCACTTCCCGCCGCCGATCCACGACCGGGCCCAACAGAAACACCCATGTTTCGGGCTTCCGCAATAAAATCTTGCACAATCAAAAAGTAACCAGGATATCCGGTACGTTCAATGGTAGCCAACTCAAAATCGAGGCGTTCTTTGATTTCGGGAGTGATTTCGGGGTAGCGTTTTTCTGCTCCTTTGAAAGTAAGGTAACTTAAGTATTTGTTCTCGCCACGTTTTCCTCCGTCTTCGGCATCTTGCGGATCTTCAAACTCGGCCGGAATTTCAAATTTGGGCAACAAAACTTCTCGTGCCAATTCGTAGATTTCAATTTTATCTACAACTTCAGCGATATTGGTAATCGCTTCGGGAAAATCGGCAAACAATTGCTTCATTTCGTCACCCGACTTAAAATAATATTCTTGGTTAGGCAATCCAAAACGGTAGCCACGCCCACGCCCAATGGGTGTAGATTGTTTCTCACCATCGCGCACACACAAGAGGATGTCATGCGCATTGGCATCTTCTTTTTGTACATAGAAGACATTGTTGGTCGCAACCGTTTTGATATTATGCTTGCGCGAAAGATCAATCAACGCACTATTTACGCGATTTTCATCTTCCTGATTGTGACGCATGAGTTCGATATACAAATCCTCCCCAAACTGCTCTTTCCACCACAACAAAGCCTCTTCAGCTTGGTTAAGACCAATATTTAATATTTTATTCGGAACTTCGCCATACAAGCTCCCGGTTAAAACAATAATATCTTCTTTATACTGTTCTACAACTTTTCTATCAATTCGGGGCACATAATAAAAGCCCGAAGTATAGGCAATAGAGGCCATTTTTGCCAGGTTGTGATAGCCTTTCTTATTTTTAGCTAAAAAAACGACTTGATATCCATTATCTTTTCGCGATCGATCTTTATGATTATCACAAATATTAAATTCACAACCTACTATGGGTTTTATAATTGTTTCTGTTGGTGATTCCCCTTCTTCAATTGCTTGCTCATTTTTCTGTTTAGCTGATTTATTGTGCGCTAAAATATCGCGTACAAAGTGGAATGCCCCCATCATATTGCCAATATCAGTCATGGCCACCGCTGGCATTTTGTGCTTAACTGCGGCACTCACGAGCGCTTTTACAGAAATTGTTGATTGAAGAACTGAAAATTGGGTATGATTATGTAAATGCACAAAATCAACTGCAGCCATTTCTGCTTGTCCTTGTTGTCTATCCTGTTGTGATACTGGAGGACTAACACTAGGCGCGGCTTTTTTACGTAAATCTTCCGATTCCTTTTTCAGGTTCAAATGCGATAGCCCAATAGGTTGGATGATCCCTGGATGATTTTCTTTAAATCGTTGAAAATAATCCGCTGGTGCTTGTAATTCCTCTTTGGTAAAAACCTCTCGTTTGATTAATTCTAAGAAACATCGCGTGGTTGCTTCAACGTCAGCAGTAGCATTGTGCGCTTCTCCAAATGGCTCTCCAAATAAGTACTCATGCAATTCTGTAAGTGTAGGCAACTTAAAACGGCCGCCTCGACCACCTGGAAGTTTAAGCATTTCAGCAGTAACTTCAGTACAGGTATCTAAAACGGGAAGTTGTGATAAATTGGTTTCAATACCTGCGCGATAAAACTCACACCCCATGATATTAACATCGAAACCTACATTTTGACCCACAATAAATTTAGCTTGCGCTAAAGCTTCATTGAATTTCAAGAGCATTTCTTGCAAAGGCACTCCATACTTATGAGCAAGTTCTGTTGAAATGCCGTGTACGCGTTCAGCATCATAGGGAATATCATATCCCTCGGGAATCACAAGATAATCTTGGTTATCTATAAGATTTCCAAGTTCGTCATGCAATTGCCAGGCAATTTGTACAGCACGAGGCCAGTTGTCCGTATCAGTAATAGGAGCCGCCCAATTACGGGGTAATCCCGTGGTTTCGGTATCAAAAATTAAATACATATCCCTGAATTTGAGGCCATTTGATTTAAGAGCCTTAAAAATCAAAAATACGCTTTCAGGAAGGAAGATTCAAGGAATAGTTATCAACAAAAAAAGCTGCCCAATGGACAGCTTTACTTTATTATTTTATGGATTAAGGTGCAGGAAAAATTGGCACTTTATAGAAGGTTCCGTATTGAAAGTTAACAACTTCCCCAGCCGTTGGATCATTACTTGTCTGAACCGCATTAAACTTAAACGAACCAGAAATTACTTTACCATCATTTCCGGTAACAACTACTTCGCCGTTACTACCTTCAACATTGAGCACACGAACTTTAGCATTGTTATTTCCACCAACTATTGAAATTAAATCGCCGGCTTTATAGTTATTTCCAGGAGATGCAACTTTTACTGCCGTAACAGCTCCTGCTGCATTTGTTGAAATTGAAAGAGTTAAACCACTTCCATTTCCACCTGTTGTAGGATAAGATCCACTACAAGTAGTTACTCCATTTGCTGTGGTACAATTGGGCGTATAACCTGAACCTGCCGAGGGAAAATTTTTAGCAATGTCAGCCACTGGACCGTTTATAATTTTTGTCTCATAACTCAATTCAATATCATTGAATGAAGAAGTATATACTGCTTTTGTAGCCGTATTTGTAGTTCCTAAGTAATAAGTACCGGCATTTCCGTTATTCAAACTTATGGTCAACTCCTCATCTTGGGCTAAACCTACTAACTGAATAGCACCTGTAGAAGCTGATTTGTAGGCCTTCACATCAATCCCACGGAACAAAATTCCATCTCGGTAACCTTGTAAACCTGGATCGTTAAACTTCACTTCTTCACTACAGGACACAAATGAAGCCACAGCTAGAAAAAGGGCAATGTATTTCTTCATGAATTCTAAATTCGTTTATATCAGGACAAAAATAGTTTTTTTGCTGAATTATAGGTCATTTTTTAACGAAATTCTGTTCGTCTAGCAAATTTTCATTATCCAGTTGATTGATTTAAAAAGTTTTGTATATTTGCGCCCTCATTAATCGGGGTCGGGAACCCCATAATTTAATCACTAGATTATGTCAGTAAAAATTAGATTACAAAGACACGGTAAAAAAGG
>CAYNDK010000166.1:0-5601 GCA_964395965.1 uncultured Flavobacterium sp. | reverse complement strand
AGCAATTCTGAAACTTGCGTTTCATAGTCTATTTTTATTTTATCAATAAATGATATACTTTCTGTATCTGAAATAAATATCTTCTTGTTAAGTTTTGAAAGTTGGTCTTTTTTTGATTTTGAAATTGCAATTTCTTCTCGGATTTGAGACAAGTTTTTCTGAAACTTATCTATATCATTTAACAATGTTGTTAAATCGCCTTTGTAGTCTTTAAATTCTTCTTTGACGGCAGAAATAGTAACAGATATTGCTTCAACTTCCTTTTGCAATTCAGACTTCCAAGCAATTATTTCATCAAATTGTTTCTTTAATGATGACAATTCAATTAGTGATATTTTAGAAATTTCAGCATTTACCTTGCTAATTTCTTGGTTTAGTTCTTCTATTGAGTTATTCAGATTTGTTTCTAATTCACTTAATTCTTTGAGTTTAGAATTTAAATTATTTCTATTTCTAAGGTTTTCAGAGTATTTCTCTAATTTGTCTTTATTTTCACTTGTAGTAATGTTGCTTATAAAATCATTAATCGCTTTTTCTTGACGCTCCAAATATTCAATCGAATTAATCAAATTTCCATTTTCATCTTTTGTGCTAAAAAAAACATTTAATTCGTGGAAACTTTCTAAGTTGTCAAGTATCTGCTTATCAAGCTCCTTATTAAACTCAGGTTCATTAAGCTTTGCAAGTTTTCTAATTGAGTTTGCAAGTTGAAATTGCTTGTCTTTCTTTTCTACTAATGTCTTTAATCGTCCTTGATTTATGTAGATAAACTCTACAGCCTTTTTATCTTCAGTTAGGTCAAAGTTTATTATGTCATCTTCTGACTGATTGGATTTATGATATGACAAATTTACTTCTCCATTTTTATTAAAAACGCCTTCCTTTGAATGTTCTTGACCAATAAAGCTACTGGCTAAATAGTCTGTTAACATACTTTTACCTTCTCCGCGACCTCCAATAATTGTTACTAAATTTTGGTTTAAAGGAATACTCTCATTTTGTTGGAAACTCAAATCATCTTCATCCTCAAAGACACTTAAGGTACTTTTAAATTTAATATTGGAAATGTATGGCTTGTCAAACTCGAGAGCAGGGTTTTTATCAGAAATTTTGATTCTTTCTTCTGGTTCGTATAGTATTTGTATTAGACCTTCAAAAGTAGGGTCTGCCTTAATCCAAGTAAAACAATTCCCTATTCTGTCTTTATCAGTAGAAGAGGATAAATAATGAGAATCACTACAATCAAGAAGTAAATCATTTACTCTTTGAGCTGTCAGTTGTTCTTTTGCCTTGTTAAATGCTTCAATTGATTCGGCAGCAGTAAATACAATATCTGCTTTATTTATTATTGATTTTTTCGTAGCAATCGAAGAGTCAGACCATTTTAAATCTCCCCATTCAGTTTTACCAATGGCAACAATATATTTTCCTTTGAAGCAGTCTTTTTGTAAAGCTTCAAAAATCTTATCTTCTCTTACATTCAAATTATTGAACCCTTCTTCCAAATCAGTTCCATATTTTGAAAGTTGTTCGGCAGGCACACCCTTTTTTATTTTAGCCCCAAGTTCTTCAACGCTTTCTTTGGTTATTGCCCTTGTCCATTCTTCACCTGATTCAAGAGAATAACTTTGTTCCAATGTTTGAAGAAATTGACTTTTTATAGTTTCTATAGGTAAGTCGTTGGAAAAAATTACGTGTAAATTAATTCTTTTAAATTTGCCAAAATCAATTCCTGCAAATTTGTCTATTCTGAATTCTACTACTGGTAATATTAGGTCAATGTTGCTTAATCTGTTATTCGACTTTCTTTCCTCAATTAGTCTTTCGTAACCATCTATAAAAAAGTAATCATTGATTCCTAGTACAGAAAAATCAGATGAAAGATTTTCAATGTCTTTCATAAAATTTTCCCAAGTTTCTTCTGTGTCAGGTCCGTATTTATGATAGATTGATGCAGGTGTATGTACGTGCAAATCCCATTTTCGCCATTCTGAACCTTTTGGGTAACTTTTGTTCATAAACTCGTTTTTTCTCTATGGTTACTCTGTTTCTATATAATGCGGTACAACGTTCCGCTAAGCCTAATTTAAAATTCAAATCATTCCGCAAATTAAAAATAATTCTACAATCCCCCATTAGGGTTTTTACCTGTTTTGCAAAGTATTTTCCCTATACACGAAACTAAACGATAATGACCATTCCCTTTTACGTCTTTCCGCATTTCCATAAAAAAATTCCGAATTACTTCGGGCTTTTGGTATAGTTTAATTGAGAATTTGATGTTGATTCATTCCACGCGAAAGGATTCGCGCGGGAGCAGAGGGAGCAGGGCTTTCGGGTTACTTGATATAAAATTTATTCTTGTTTTATAAGTTTAAATACTCCAATCTTTTCATTATTGGAAGTATAAAATGTTACATAATATAATCCCTCTTGAATGTTTGGTAAACTATAATTACCCGATTGATTTTTATGAATTAGGGTTATTACTTGACCTAAACTATTAGTTATCGTCATTTTTTCAAAATTTAAAGCATTTGAAATGTAAATATCTCCTTTTGTGGGATTTGGATAGATCGAAATGTTTTTTATACTGGAAGAACCTGTAGATAAAGCAGTTAAATCAAAATCATGTGTGTAAACATTTTCATAGGTTACTATACTCGGAATGTATGGAGGGGTATTATTAGGTCCAATTACATTTGTTGAAGTAATAATATGTGTAATAGTTGAAGGAAGTTGATAATTGTAAGTTACCGTATCAAAAGAGTCACAAAAGGAAGTTGGCCAAGCGCCCGTTATATCATAATATCCTTTAACATATAACGTATCACCAACAAAAGAAAATGTAGGATTGGTTAACGAAGGACATGTTGATTGGTATCCTAAATTAAAATAGGTGTGAAAAGTGAAATTGTGCTGTGTGTTGCTTATCATTTCATAATTAAACGTTGTCCCTGTAACAGTTGCTGTTATATCTTGAGCTTGTATTGAGCTTCCAATAAAGAAAAAACATAGTAATAATATTATTTTTTTCATTTTCTAAATAGTAAATATTTACAAAGAAAGTAAACGGATTTAAAAGTCGCTGCTAGCGATCAATAGAGCCTATGCACAATTTAAACTTACTGCAATTTAACCAATCCCCCTCATTCCCCCACTAGGGTTTTTACCCGTTTCACAAAGTATTTTTCCTATTCACGAAGCTAAACGATAAAGACCATTCCCTTTTACGTCTTTCTGCATTTACATAAAAAAAAGCCCGAATTACTACGGGCTTCAGTTGTTAAGGCGTATACGAACGTGTGGATCACTTGATCACCACAAACTTACTACCGTATTTTTTCTCCATTTTACGGATTTCCACATTTTTGGAAAAAAGATTTGTGTAGATGAAGTCGTAAGTCAATTAGTCGTAAGTCGTAAGTAAGGACTAGTCACTAATCACTAGTCACTAGTCACTTATAATTCATAATTCATAATTCATAATTCAAAATTTCACACCACTCCCCTATCCTTCGCCAACCCCACCAAATGGGTCAAGTTCTTGGCTTCAAAGGCATCGCGGATGCGGTATAAACGTTTTTCAATCGCACTCTTGCTGCAGGGCTTTACCCCTTGGTCTCTGCAGTACTGTTCCATCTCGTCCAGCGAACTCCCTGCTGCCAATTGTTGCAACAGCAATATCTCATAGGCGTCCAAACTCACAAAGCCTTGGTCCCGCAATTGGGCCTGCAGTTCGGGGTCGTAATATAACTTGTCAGCCGCCAACGTTTGCAAGGCGACTTTTAATTTTTCCAAACTCCGCCGCCCTTTCAACACATAACCCCAAAGACCAAAGTCGTTGTACAATTTCTTAATGCGAAAGGTTTTATCTTCGATCGAATAGACCAAAGTTTTCAACTCGGGATACTGCGCATGCACCGCCTCCAATAAGGCCGCTCCCCCTGATAAGGTCACAGCGCGGTAGTCTTTTTCAAATGATAAATCCGTCAACACCAATTGATACGGAGCGCCAATGTCATGGGCCAATTTAATCTTGGTCCACGCATCATCACAATATTTTACCACTTCTATAGTAGCAACCCCCAACTCATCCAAGACGCGGGCTACCGATAGGCTGATACTGTCGATATCTTCGACGACAATTACTTTTTGAAACATAGCATTTATTTGGGTATTCGGAAGCGAATCACACAGCCCGAATCGTTTAGTGTATCAAAAGTAAGACTTCCTCCTAAAGTAAAAATGCGGTTTTCCACATTGGCCAAACCATTTTTGGAAAAAGGAGGCGCAGGCATCCCCACTCCATTGTCTTCATAGGTCACCGCCAACTGTCCCCGCTCCATTTCAAAGTGAATCTGCACCCGACTTGCCCCACTGTGTTTTTTCATGTTGACCAACAGTTCCTGCAGTACACGATACAACGTAATCTTGGCAGGCGATCGAAAGGCAGCCCAAGGAATCCATTCCACATTCAGGGCGACAACTGTTACTTTTGCCGTAGAGAAACCCGCAAGGAGTTCGAGCAACTCATCCTTAAACAACTCCCCCGTTTCAATCGCACCGCGCGAACGTGATAGCGAACGGGTTTGCTGATAAATCCCCTCCAATTGGTCCAAAACCTGCTCTTTGGTGTCCGACTCCGGTGTCTGGTTTTCGACAAACGATAAGGTGGTAAAGACGTCATTGGCCAACTCGTCATGCAATTGCTTGGAGAGGCGCAACTCCGTTGTATACACGGCTTGCATTTCGCGTTGACGCGCCTTGACCCGTAAAACAAACAAGATTCCTAATCCCACAACAACCAGGCCGATAACGATGCCGACCAACCCATTAATCTGTTGGCGAAACTGGATGTTTTCGGCTTTGGCTTTTTTGGCATCAAACAAAATACTGGTGAAAATTGCCTTTCCTCTAGCTTTGGCGGTATGCAAACTATCTGACAACTGTAGGTAATGCGCCATATACGACTTAGCCTCAGTGGCTTCGGCAGCCGTTATCAAAAGCTCTAAGGCCTCCAAACGATCATCGGGATTATGGCATTGACGTGCATAAGTTATTGCTTTTTGGGCCCAATAGACCACACTATCCCGCTGCTGTTGCTGCTGGTAATAGTTGGCATAATGCATCGAACTCCCCGTTAGTCCAACCCGATCGTGCAACGAGTCACGCAATGCATAGGCCGTATCAAAGGCTGCTTTGCTTCCCGATTTCCCGAGTTGCAACGCAACAATACCCCAATTATCATAAATCATGGCTTTTGTTTCGGGTAGGGTATCCAAGGCAGGATGTGCTTTTAATCGCGTAAATAAATAAAACGCTTGGGGCAATTGATCGGATTTTATATAGACATACCCCAAATTATTTTCCAATATCAAACGGTCGTTTTGATTGGTAAAAAAGGATAAGGAATGCTGATACAATTTAATCGCCGAGGCGTAATGATGGCGGTTGATATAGGTATTCCCAAGTGCCGAACTAGCATTGCGGCGGTAAATTGGGTCTATTTCCAACTTTAAGGTTTGTGTCAATAAAGAATCGGCACTAAAATAGTCCCCAAATTGATTGAGAATCTTCGCCATTTCGATCTGACTGTAG
>CAYNDK010000165.1:0-5618 GCA_964395965.1 uncultured Flavobacterium sp. | reverse complement strand
TTTGCTCTCCTGACTCAGTTTATGTCCGGTCATCAAAATACAATAACTCTGTTCGGCACCCCGACCCACACGTCCGCGCAATTGGTGCAATTGCGACAAACCAAAACGTTCAGCACTTTCAATCACCATCACCGAGGCATTTGGCACGTTTACACCCACTTCAATCACCGTAGTAGCGACCATGATTTGTGTTTTACCCTCAATAAAGCGTTTCATTTCGGCCTCTTTATCTGCCGGTTTCATTTTACCATGCACAATCGAAAGCGCATATTGGGGCAGCGGAAAGTCCCGAGAAATGCTTTCATAGCCGTCCATCAAATCCTTGTAATCCATTTTTTCACTTTCTTGAATCAACGGATACACAATATAGACTTGCCGTCCTTTGGCAATTTCATCTTTTAAAAACTTCCAAACTTTCAAACGATTGTTGTCATAGCGATGTACCGTTTGTATCGGTTTTCGTCCCGCCGGTAATTCATCAATCACCGAAATGTCCAAATCACCATACAAACTCATCGCCAACGTTCGCGGTATCGGCGTGGCTGTCATGACCAACACATGCGGCGGAATATCGTTCTTTTTCCACAGCTTACTGCGTTGCTCCACACCAAATTTATGCTGCTCGTCAATCACCGCGAGTCCGAGGTTGGCAAATTTCACTTTGTCTTCCAACAAAGCATGGGTGCCGATTAATACATCCACCTGACCTTCTTCCAATTGCTCGTGAATGATTTTTCGGTCGGCGGTTTTGGTCGAACCCGTGAGCAGTTGTATGTTCAAGTTGCTGTTTTTCGCCAATTCCATGATGCCGTTGTAGTGTTGGATGGCAAGAATTTCTGTGGGCGCCATCAAACAACTCTGGTAGCCGTTGTCTTTGGCCAATAAAATCGACATCAACGCTACAATCGTTTTTCCCGAACCCACATCGCCTTGCAGCAAGCGGTTCATTTGGGCATTACTCCCCAAGTCGTTCCGAATTTCTTTAATCACTCGCTTCTGGGCATTGGTCAGCGGAAAGGGGAGGTGTTGGGTATAAAATGTATTGAAGGTTTCTCCCACCTGCGTAAACGGCATGCCTTTGATTTTGTGCTTGCGAACCAAATTCTTGGTAATCAATTGCAATTGGATGAAAAAGAGTTCTTCAAACTTTAACCGAAATTGAGCTTTGAGTAATAGGTCCTGACTCTTCGGAAAATGGATGTTAAACAGCGCTTCGTTTTTCGGGATGAGTTTAAGTTCGTCCAACAAATAGGCGGGGAGGGTTTCCCCAAAATTGGTGCCTGTTTCAATAAACAATTGCTGCATCATTTTTACTACTACCCGATTGGAAATCCCTTTGTTGGCGAGTTTTTCCGTGCTTGGATAGACGGGTTGCATGGCCGAGCGCAGACTCGCTTTGTGCTCTTCCAACAATTCCATTTCGGGATGTGCCATCGAAAACGTCGCGCCGTATTGGTTGATTTTGCCAAAAACAACATAGGTCGTATTGAGCTTCAAACTCTCGCGAATCCATTTGTGCCCTTGAAACCATACCAATTCCATCTCGCCTGTATCATCGACAAAGGTGGCGACCAACCGACTCTTTGTTTTTCCCATTGCAACGGTTTTGATATGGATAATGCGTCCCACCACTTGTATTTCTGCATTGCTGTTGACCAATTCGTTGATCTTGTAATAACGGGTACGGTCGATATGGCGGTTGGGAAACAATTGCAACAAATCACCGTACTTGTGAATTTCCAACTCGCTACGAAGCAATGCGCCCCGCTGGGGACCCACACCTTTGAGGAATTCGATTGGCGTTTCAAGTACGTTGGACATGCAAATAAAAATGAATGGCTAAGATACTTCAAAAACCCGAATTTTGAAATCTTCCGTTATCTTTGTGAAAAGCTTTTTCCTATGCATATTCGATTCAGTAGTCTTTTATTTTTAGTAGCTCTAGTAACTTTTGCACAAACGCCTTCCAAAGTTGATTTTATCTCTTTAAAGGCCGTAGTACTCCCTGATTTTGAGAAAAAGGACCTCAACGGACATTGTCATTTTGAATTCAAAGTGAACGCACCCACCGATACGATTCGCATTGATGCCAAAGCCATGCGCTTTAGTGGTATGCTTATCAACGGAAAAGCCGTCGAATACAAAAACAACGGAAAGGAATTGTTGCTGTATACCGGTTTCAAGAAAGGGAAAAACCAGTTGGATTTTGATTACTATGTCCAACCCAAACAAACCTTATATTTCGTTGGTACACCTCAAAATTATCAAATATGGACCCAAGGGCAAGGTCGCTATACTAGCCATTGGTTGCCCAGTTTTGATGATGTTAATGAAAAGCTGACGTTTTCTATTAGTGTGACAACCCTTGAAAATGAAGAAGCTACAAGTACTTCATTAACGGCTATCAGCAATGGTGAATTGGTACAAAAAGAAACCTTTCGCAACATTCAAGCGGGTAAAGTTTATACGACTTGGAACTACCAAATGAAAAAACCAATGGCATCCTATTTGGTAATGATGGCTATCGGTGACTTTGTTTTTCAAACCCATCACAGTGCTTCTGGGATTCCGTTGGAGGGGTATATCCAAACTAAAGACGCTTCAAAATATGACTACACGTATATCCATTCCAATCGTGTTTTTGATTTTTTAGAAAAAGAAATCGGAGTCAAGTATCCCTGGAAAATCTACCGTCAAGTTCCCGTTCGGGATTTCTTATATGCCGGAATGGAGAATACTACAGCTACTTTATTTGATCAAGATTTTGTAGTGGATTCCATAGCCGTAAACGACCGCAATTATGTCAATGTCAATGCCCACGAATTGGCACATCAGTGGTTTGGCGATTTGGTTACCGCCCAATCCGGTAAGCACCATTGGCTGCAAGAAGGGTTCGCTACTTATTATGCCTTACTAGCTGAAAAAGAAATATTTGGTGACGATTACTTCTATTATCAATTGTACAACAATGCCAATCGTATTAAGGTGGCGGCAAAGACGGATACCATCCCTGTACTGAACGAAAAAGCGAGTGCTTTATCCTTTTACCAAAAAGGGGCATGGGCTTTACATTATTTGCGTGACCAAATTGGAAAGAAGGCTTTTGATCAAGCCATTAAGGCCTATTTGAAGAAGTATAAATTTAAAAATGTAGTGACCTCCGATTTTCTCGCTATTATCCGTAAGTATGCCGACTTTGACACCGATGCATTCCAAAAAACCTGGTTGGAAAGTGCGGCTTACCCCGAGAAAGAAATCAATGCTTGTCTGCAAAAAAGTACTTTCATTCAAGAGTTGTATGCCTTACAAAAAGACCGCTCCAAACCTTTGAGTGATAAGTTAGACCAATTCAGCCAACTCCTTCAATCCCAAAAGTTCTGGCCGTTGAAGTCGGAAGTAATCTACCAACTCAAAAACGTCCCTTTTGAAGAATCCGAACCACTTTACCGCTTGGCGTTGCAACAAGGCGACATTAAGGTGGTGAAGACGGTGAGCGAACTTTTAACCAAAGTCCCTGCTTCGTTTCAAGTGGAGTACGAACAATTGCTTTCGGTAGCCTCGTATGAAGTGCGGGCCAATGCCTTTTTAAATCTGTTGCATTCCTTTCCCGATGCGAAAGAACGTTATTTTGAAATCGTAAAAGACTGGCAAGGCGCGAACGATAAGGAAGTTCGAATACTTGTGTTAACCGCCTATCTCAATACAATGCCTGAAACGGCTCCGTTGTATACTACTTATAAAAACGAATTAATTGGCTACACCGGACCCGATTATGAGAGTGTGACGCGTATCCCTGCTTTTCAAAATGCCCTGACTTCCTTCCCGGAAGAGGTCCAACTTTTGAAGAACTTAGTCAATGCCACCCACCATCCCAAGTGGCAAATGGTGAAATACGGACGAGACATGATTCGTAAATATGTGAAAACCGAGAAATACCGAATGTTATTCACCCAGTTATTACCCGATCTCAGCCCAGAAGAACAAGCCGAATTAAAGCGGTTGATGCAATCGTAATCGTAGCGATCACTGGACAGTGATCGTCGTGCATTGGTCAAAGATCTGTTTATGGGTGTAAATGTGGAAAAAGGTCTAAAAGTGTAGTACCCCGCGTGAATGGAGGCCCATTTTCAAATCAAGTGTATAAGTGGAATAGGTTTAAAAGTGTAGCAATCCGTGTGAATGGACGCCTATTTTCAAATCAAGTGTATGAGTGGAAAGGGTTTTGTCTCAGTTTTCAGTCGCAGTCGCAGTTTTCAGTGTTGGGGTGTTTAAGAGTGGAAAAGGTTTAAAAATCGAGCCCCCATTTTCAAATTTTCAAATTTTCTCATTTTCAAATGAAGTGTAAAAGGTAACAATCCGCGTGAATGGACGTCCATTTTCAAATTTTCAAATCTTCTCATTTTCAAATCAAGTGTATGAGTGGAAAAGGTTTAAGAGTGTAGTACCCTTATGAATTGAAAATAAGGTTAAAAATACATTTATATTCTATTCGCAAATCGATAAGTTCGTTTAGAAATAGTTGCTTTTAGCGTATTTTCAATGTGAAGTTGAGTAAATAGATTTTGAGTTAGGATAAGTGGCGGAGTATTGCCTTCAAAATACAATTTACTGTATCCCAAATCAGATGAGAAAGGGTGGGTATTCCATGAATAATAAAATTCAATATGTTTTACTGCTGCAAATGGATATACGGTTTTTGTATAAGTTTTGACATCAGTTATAATTAACTGACATCCCATCGGGTCAACTTCAATGGAGGTGGTTAAGTTCAAATGATAATACTGTTTTCGAATTAAGGCTATTCCTAAAAATAGTAGGGTTAACATCCAAAAAGTAATTACAACTAAAACTGAAAACAACACCTTTCCAAAAGAATACATCTCCCATTCTTGAAATAGATTTTTTAGAATAAAGTAAGTTAATCCTACCGTAAAAGGAACAGGCAAACACCATAGATCAAGTCCAACACGATTGACTTTTTTTTATATTCAAATGACATTACTATTTATTTTGAAAGCGATAAACTATATAGGGCTAAACTTATGCTATTTAATAGCATTTCTTTTCTAAATCATGTTTTACACTTTGTTATTAATTAAAGAGATTATTTTAAAATGACTTTTACTAAAGGCGGCGGTGGCGGCGGTGGCGGTACCGGTGAAAGGTTTCCCCAAAATGATACTTCTTTTGGATAGGAACAAAATGGCTTAGAAGCACAAAAAGCTTTAAGGCGATCTCCAAATTGTTGCAATTCAGGGGTGAGTCGTTTTCCATTGACACAAGTCATGTCTGTGTCTTTAGCATGTCTAGCAATGAAAAAATACGTTGGGGTATCAGCGTAGATATTGATTTCTTTTGAGCGGTACCGGTGTAAGGGAAACCGATTAATCATTTGGTTTAAACTATCTTTCTCCTCAGAAGAAAGTACATGATAGTAGCATCCGGTTGAATCCTCAGACTGTTCAATCTTTTGAAACACCGTATCCTTGCCATCATATTTTAGGGCAATACAATGCGGTTCATTGTAATTCATGAAATAGAATTCCTTGAATTGGGGTTGGACCTCTGAATGAAAGATACACGAAGTCAGCAGTACAGTCGATAGTAGACCTAAAAAG
>CAYNDK010000164.1:0-5661 GCA_964395965.1 uncultured Flavobacterium sp. | reverse complement strand
GACAAACTGGTGGAAGAGGTTACGGTTCAATTGGTGGAAGTCGAATTTGACCAAGCGGTAAACGCTGATTTGTTTGCCCAACTTAAAGGACTGACCCAAACGAAAAATGTGAAAGACAACTTGTGGGAACTTACGTTCCAAACGGAAGAAGACCCACGGGCACGTATTTTTGATTTTGCTACCGCTAATGGTTTGCGCGCTTTGCAAATTGTGGCGAAAGCGAAAAACCTCGAACAAATTTTCCGCGAAAAAACAGCGAAGAAAAATTAGTGATAGACCACATGACCTTGGTAGGTCGCACTTAAATTCACTGTGGGTGGTGTGTGGAATAACTCGACATTTCCCGTACTTACTAGTGTGCCACTCACTTCACTAATAGGATACAACAACATATCATTGGACCCCCTGTGGTACAGTTGGATCGTTGTAGCTTGCAATTGAGCCGCTTCCAAACGTCCATCGCCTGCCCAAAAATTGACTTTCAACTGTTGGGTTTGCCCCGAAATATAATACCGAGAAACATTGTTGTTGTCGATGAGTAATTGATTGGAGTTGACAGCCAATGTAAAGTCGCCTGTACCGGCTCCCGCTTGCCCATCACCCTCTTTGTCCATGGCATACAAATGCAAATAAGGATAAGTCAACACTCCTTTCGACACGACGTCTTGTTCAGACTTTGAATAAATTTCCTCCAAATTAGGTGCCGTAATCAACACCTTGGCCACACCATATTCACGCACCCAATTACAGGTAGATTTGTCTCGAATTTGAAGTACATTTCCGTTTTGGGTGAGTTGGATGTTGCCGATAAAATTTTCACCCGATTGCACTTCCACTTTATATTCGGGACCTTGTGTAATTTCGACGCCTATACCCCTATAAATTTCTAGGCGGGTAAAGGGACTTACAGGTACTTCACGGGTTACGGTATTTCCGGCCGACTCAATACAATCGGAAGGTTTTTCACAAGCTACGAGCAGTAGTACAAAAACGAGGAGTAGTTTTTTCATCTTATAAACGGATTCCTATCCCAAACTCGATAGCCTCGGCTAAGAACATATGGGTTTTTAAACTTAGTGCAGAATACACCTTGGGTGTCCAATAATATTTGAGTCCGATACGGTCATAAACAGGAATTTCATTGTGCAGAGGATCATAAAAGTAATACCCTACTTGCGCTTCAAGCGACATCCGGTTGATGTACATTTCATACCCAACAAATAAGCCGGCTCTTTTATAATCGGTATTGGGATCGATATGGTCTTCGGGAAAGGCAGCGGACTTGTATTTAATAAAATCTTTGAAACTTTGGGTGAGAAATAAATCGGCACCCAACTGCACACCGCTTTTTCGCGTCAATCGTTTGTCGATATACGCACCTAAATGGTAGAGCGGATGCCTACCGCTGTTGATAACCGAACTCTCATTAAATCCGGTGCGGAACACAAAATTGTAGTGTATTTTTTCACGATAATTGGTTCGTACTTTTGTTGTGTCTACCGCATTGGCTCTGGGTTTATCCAAGTTGTAGGCTAAACCAAGATGCAAGCCATAGGTATTGATACCGCTGTTGGGCGACTTGGAACGACCGTTGGAATAATGGGTAAATAACAATCCAGTCGACAAGGCCATTTGATTGTGAAACAACGGCTGTCGGTATTGGAGTCCGATATTAATATTGGCCAAAAGTGTACTCCCAAACGCTTTATTTTTGGAATTGGTTACCTTATCATACGGTTGGTTCATGTAGGCCACACCCGCAGCCGTTTTGACAGTGAGTCGTGGAAAAAAGAATTCAAAATCATAGTATCCACCGACGGCCCAACTGTGTCCGAGAAAACGGTTATTAAAATCTTGGTACAAAAGGTAGGCGCCATACGCTGGAAAATTGTAGGCGTTATGCCACTCTTTAGCACCATGGGTTTGCCAATGATAGGCGAGGAAAACACCCTCAGGATGACCTTGCAAATGGTACAAATCGGGGGTGTGCGGCATTACATTACCACGGAAATAGCTGACTTCCAAAGAAGCAGTATTGGTGTTCTTTTGGGCAAAAACGGCCTGAACAATTAGGAAAACCAATACAATACTTTTGCGCATGAGTGGAATTTAGTGAAGCAAATATAAAAGAAATTGGGAATTTGAAATTTGATATTTGAAATTAGAGAAACGACATCCCCTGATCTTTCTTCGTATTTTTACTTTATGAAAGAAAACTTTACACCACCTCAAAACATTTACTTATTCCTTTTGGTGACTTTTATTGCGTCTGTATTATTTAAAAATGGCATTGGATTCATGATGTGGTTAGGATTGCATTTTGTTTTGAATGGTTATATTCTCTACAAAATTCCACAATGGACTTTACAGCACCCTAAACGTTGTCGTAACTTATCAATCGTATTAATTGTGGTCCCACTTCTTTTAATTGGCTTTTTGTATTTTTCTTTAAGAAACATACGCATGTGTTAAGGCCTTCGCATGAATCGATAATAAATCCTTATTCCTTCACCACTTTCCGTGTCACGCGTTCACCAGAAGCAAGTTGGACCTGTACATAATACACCCCCGCTTCTAGCGAAGACAAGTCAAGTGTTGCGACATGTTTGCGGGTGAAGACTTGTTTCCCTAATGCGTCAAAAAGGATAACCTCATCATAGGTTTGTCCCAATTCTAAACTGGCTTTAGTCGGATTAGGATAGAATGTTTGTATTGGTGACGATACCTCTGGCGAACTGAGCGAAATATAATCTTGGTAGCGGTACAAAATTGCGCTGACCATAACGACCAACTTATTGTCATTTTGTAAATGTGCTGCTCGCGCCCAATCCCAAGCGGTTACATCATTCAAATAATAACCGTTAGTCATGAAAGCCGAATATAAGGTAGTATCCTCATTCAAATGCGCAATGATGTAATTGTACGTATTGCTTTGGCGTACGGTCATACACAGAATGTATTGCCCGTTGGGCATTTGCTCAATTAAATCCGAACTAATTCCGGGGTAATTTTCAGCACCAATAGTGTAATGATTGGGCACTGCAATATTGGTGAAACTCATTCCATCCCCACTGAATGTAGGATCTAAAACGCCGTTGGGATCCAACTTGGCAAAAGCCAATCCACTCGTAACATTGAGTCCGGCCACCATCAAACTCCCATTGTATTGCACAAACAAATCCCCTGGATAGGTCTTTCCACCGAAGTTGATTTGGGTAATACCATTGGACCCAAACCAAGTGGTCAAACTTCCGTTGCTATTGATTCGCATGACGGTTAGGTTCGAACTCGTACTCGAAGGGACGACATTCCCTAACAACAGAAAATCGCCATTTTCGGCGGCATAAATAGTTGAAAAACTATCGGTTCCCGTCAACGGTGATTCAAAAATACCGTTCACTCCAAAGGTGGTATCCACTGCTCCACTCGCCGTAAAACGAATTGCCAAACCACTGCCGTCGTAATTGGTTCCGCCCAAATACCAATAATTGTAACCCACAGCTAGAATACGGCCCTGACTGTCTACGGTGACATCTGTCAAACGCTCATCGTTGGGGTCGGCACTGGTTTCTACATAAGTATTGAGAATCGTCACGCCGTTGGTTCCAAAGCTGGTATCTTTTGTTCCATTCGCATTAAAGCGGCATACAAAAACTTTATAATCATAAGAGAAACCGCCCAAACTATGGGTGCGCCCCACCAACACGATTTTGCCATCATCTTGCACCGTAATTCCTGAAATATCAAAGCGCTCCGCATGATTATTGGACGTAAACAAAGCCGTGCCGTTAGTTCCAAAAGAAGCATCTAAACTTCCATTTTCCAAATATTTCTTCACGCCAATAGTAGGTGCTAAATTCGGGAACTGTACACTAAAATTTGGATTCAACGAATACGGAATCAACACCGATTTATCCGGATAAAAATAACTCGCATTCGACACCCCACTAATTCCGCTACTATAGGCATTCCCCGAAGGCAATCCCGTATCAACAATTCCGCCATTGCCATAAGTTGGATCCAAGACCAATTGGGCAAAAGAAAATGAAGTACAGCATAAAAGAAGAAAAGTAATCCGTTTTTTCATGGCGCTTTTTTTTTACAAATATAAAAGAAACTCCTTCTAGTCAAAAAGTTATAAGCCCCCCAACCCCCAGAGGGGGAGTAAAATCATATCAAATCAGCCGACTTTTGACTTACGACTAATTTGACTTACGACTTACGACTTCCCGACTACAAAAAAAAACCTGCCCCACCGAAGTGCAACAGGTTCCTGAATATAAAGGTTAGTTAGTAGCAATTAAAACACTTCCTTGGCAATGGCCTTGATGTTGTCGGCTTTCCCCATCGAATAGTAATGCAACACGGGAACACCCGCTGCCAAGAGTTCTTTACTCTGCGCAATGCACCATTCTATACCGATTTGTTTCACCGCATCGTTATCTTTAGCACGCACCACTTCCATGATTAACGCATCGGGCAGTTCCAGACTGAAACGGTGCGGAATCAAGTTCAACTGCTTCTTCGTAGCAATCGGTTTGAGTCCGGGAATAATCGGCACCTCAATGCCTGCTTTCCGACATTTGTCGACAAAGTCAAAAAACTTTTGGTTGTCAAAAAACATTTGCGTGATGATATAATCGGCGCCATTCTTGATTTTTTGTTTTAAGAAATGGATATCCGAATCCAAACTCGGCGCTTCCATGTGCTTTTCTGGATAGCCTGCCACTCCAATACAAAAATTCGTTTTGGCCGTATTTTTTAAGTCTTCGTCCAAATAAATGCCGCGGTTCAAATTACTAATTTGCTCCACCAAATCCGAAGCATAATGGTTCCCGTCTTTCTCGGGTTTAAAATAGGTTTCCGTTTTCAACGCATCCCCACGCAAGGCCACCACATTGTCAATACCGAGGAAGTCCAAGTCAATCAACAAGTTTTCCGTATCTTCTTTGGTAAAGCCACCGCATAACACATGTGGAATCGCATCCACGTCGTATTTCCCTTGAATGGCCGCACAAATTCCTACGGTCCCCGGACGTTTTTTTACAATTTTCTTTTGCAACAAACCGTTCTCCAACTCTTTAAATTCGTATTCCTCACGGTGGTAGGTCACGTCAATAAACGGCGGTTGAAATTCCATCAACGGATCTATCCCGTCAAAAATCGACTGAATATTCTGCCCTTTCAACGGCGGTAAAATCTCAAAAGAAAACAACGGTTTTCCTTGGGCATTTTCGATATGTTGGGTTACTTTCATGAAATTTTTGTTTCAAGTTTAATGTTTCAAGTTTATATTTTGGGCGCGACCCAGTGGCATCATGAAGGTGCTTTCTCCAGAGTACTGCCCCTCAGGGTCGGGTTATCCGCGGTGCACGGCACCTTGCTTCTACCCCTCGCGCAATTCCTGCACCAAACAATTTTATTCTAAAGTCTAACGTCTAAAGACTAATGTCTAATGTCTAATATCTATCCTTCACTCACATTCGGCGCCAGCCATTTGTGCGCCACTTCCACCGAAACGCCTCGACGCTGAGCGTAATCTTCCACCTGATCGGCTTTGATTTTCCCCAATCCAAAATACTTGCTTTCCGGATGGGCAAAATAGTACCCCGATACCGAAGCTGCTGGCCACATCGCCATACTTTCGGTCAAGGTCACCCC
>CAYNDK010000163.1:0-5726 GCA_964395965.1 uncultured Flavobacterium sp. | reverse complement strand
ACATAATTCGATTTCTTGTCTACAGGTTTTAAGTACTTGCGGTCTTTGGTGAAAAATTTTGCTACAGTATCTGCAGGCCAATTGAATACAACTACATCATTATTTTTTACCGATTCAAAACCGGGGAAGCGGAGATACGGTAATTCGAATTTGTTTTTCCAAGAATCAGCATTTTCATTGTCATACAAATACGATTTGGTTCTAAGAATTGGAATCGTATCATGAACCATAGGGGCCGCAACGGTCGTATTTGGAACACGCGCTCCATAATGAAATTTACTCACGAATAAAAAGTCACCAATCAACAATGATTTTTCTAACGAAGATGTTGGAATGGTAAAAGGTTGAATAAAGTAGGTGTGAACAAAAGTAGCTACTACAACGGCAAAAAGTATCGAACTCACCGTCTCTCCAGCTTTAGTTTCAGGATGTAAACTACGATCTTCACGATAAACTAATTCTTGAGTATAATTAACGTAATACAAATACAAACCCAATGTCAACACAACCAAAACAGTATCTGCAGTAGATTTTTTGCCAAAACTGCGTAACGTTTCTACCCATAGAACAGGAAACATGATTAAGTTGATGATGGGGATAAACAAAAGAAGGGTCCACCAAGTGGGTCGCTTAATGATTTTAAATAATACGATAGCGTTGTAAATTGGTACTGCAGCTTCCCAAGCTTTTCTTCCGGCTTTGACATAAAATTTCCAAGTTCCTGCCGCATGAAGCAACTGGATAACAAGGATAAAAAGCAACCACTGTGTTAAGTTCATCGTGTTTATATTAAAGTTCTAAAACATCTTTCATTGTGAAAACTCCTTGACGAGGAGCTAACCATTCAGCCGCAATTACTGCGCCAAATGCAAATCCCTCCCGATTGTGTGCGGTATGAGAAATTTCTATAGTATCGACAGCCGATTCGTAAAAAATACGATGGGTTCCCGGTACATTTTCTATACGCTTCACCTCAATACTTAATTCATTAGGAGAAGGGGACTCAATTGTCCATTGCGTATGTCCACTATGCGCCATCACACCTTCAGCAAGTGTTATGGCAGTTCCACTCGGTTTGTCCAATTTTTGGGTATGATGAATCTCTTCCATACGTACGTTATATTGGTCAAACTTAGCCATCATTTTAGCCAAATGACTATTCAATTCAAAGAATAAATTGACGCCTAAACTGAAATTGGAGCCATAGATAAAAGCACCACCTTTTTCGTGACATAAGGCAACCATTTTGGAGTAATCGGCCAACCAACCTGTGGTACCCGAAACAACAGGTGTTCCCCGTTCAAAACAAGCGGTTATATTGGCAACAGCAGCATCGGGTATACTAAAATCAATGGCTACATCAGCAAGTTCTAAGCCATCAAAACCGGTGCTGCTGGATTTGCGTAGCACAATTTCATGGCCGCGTTCTAAAGCAATCCGTTCGATCACTTTTCCCATTTTTCCGTATCCGAGTAATGCAATTTTCATATAGACTTAGTACGTTTAAGGATTGTTTTGTTACATTAGAATTGAAAAGAAACTCCTAAGCCTAAGTTTTGACGTCGGGTAAAATCGTTTTGTATAACGTCAGGACGAACCGTTAATTTGTCGCTCACATTGAATTGCATTAAATGAGCATCAACATTGGCTTCAACAATATTCAAAACATAAAAAACACCAATCAATAAAGCGGATAAATCTCGATTGCGTTGATAAAATTGTTGTGCTTTAATCAAACGCGCATTGTCTAAATAAGAAAATTGATCATTGTTTTGTCCCAATAATCGGTTTTTATAGGCATCGCGGTAATCGTGGTATTTGTTATTGTTGAAAATATAGGCATAAACGGTTGTACCTAAAGCGGCATATACCAACGGTATTTTCCAATATTTTTTGTTGTATGCCTGTCCCAATCCGGGTAATACAGCCGAATAAAAGGCAGCGCGTGATGGGGCTAAAAAATTAGGAACCTGTGCTTGTAAAGTGTCTTTTTTTACAGGTGTAGCCATAGGTGTTGGATTCGGAAGCTCTTGAGCATAGGAAGCCGAAGTTCCCATACCAACAATTAGAAATACTATGTAGATAATTCGAATCAACCTTTTTGGATTAACTTGATTATACGGTTAAAATCTTCTTCAGAATGGAAAGGAATACTGATTTTTCCTTTACCATTACCCGCAACTTTAACATCGACTTTAGCACCAAAAAAATCTACAAAAGCTTTCTTTTGATCGCTTGCAACTTCAAACGTACCTCCCGATTTTTTTGCTTTTGCCCCAGGTTTTATTCCATCTTGGTATTTTTTTACTAAGGCTTCTGTATCACGTACAGATAAGTTCTCACTTACAATTTTTTGGTAAATCGAAGCCTGATCATCATGATCTTCAATGTTGATGATGGCGCGACCATGACCCATAGAAATAAATCCATCCCGAATTCCCGTTTGGATAATGGGGTCCAACTTTAACAAACGAAGGTAATTGGATATCGTCGAACGTTTTTTTCCAACGCGATCACTCATTTGTTCTTGGGTCAATTGTATTTCGTCTATCAAGCGCTGGTACGACAAAGCAATCTCAATTGGGTCCAAATCATGACGTTGGATGTTTTCTACCAAAGCCATAACCAACGACTCGTTATCATTTGCAATACGAATGTACGCCGGAATCGTAGTTAATCCCACTAATTTAGAAGCACGTAAACGACGCTCCCCCGAAATCAATTGGTATTTGTTAAAATCTAATTTTCGTACAGTAATCGGTTGAATTACACCCAATTCACGAATAGATGTCGCCAATTCTTGTAACGCCTCTTCATTGAAGTTGGAACGTGGTTGAAACGGATTGATTTCGACCGAATCAATATCAATCTCCAAAATATTTCCAATTAACTGATCGGCATTTTTATCCTCCGCCGAACGGATATCGTTCTCCGGATCTTTCAATAAAGCGGACAATCCTCTACCTAACGCCTGTTTCTTTATCGCTTTTGTCATACTCTAGTTGCTGTTTTTCTTAATCACTTCTTCGGCCAAACTCAAATAATTGGTCGCTCCTTTACTGGTTGCATCAAAATTGATGATACTCTCCCCAAAACTAGGCGCTTCACTCAATTTAACATTGCGTTGGATAATGGTTTTAAATACCATGTCATTGAAGTGTTTCTGAACTTCCTCTACCACTTGATTGGATAATCGTAAACGGGAATCATACATCGTCAACAACATCCCTTCAATATCCAAATTTGGATTGTGGATTTTCTGAACACTCTTTACGGTGTTCAATAATTTGCCTAATCCTTCCAAAGCAAAATATTCACATTGAATTGGAATAATCACCGAATCTGCAGCGGTCAAGGCATTTAACGTTAACAAGCCTAATGAGGGCGCACAGTCGATCAAAATGAAATCATACTGTTCACGGATATCTTTTAAGGCTTCTTTCAACATGTATTCACGATTCTCCTTGTCCACCAATTCGATTTCAATCGCCACCAAATCAATGTGGGCCGGAATAACGTCGACATTGGGTGAAGTACTTTGCATTACCGCTTCAGCAGGCGTATTGCTGTGTTCCAAAATTTGATAGGTACCAATATCTACCGTTTCCACATCGATGCCCAAGCCCGAAGTAGCATTGGCCTGTGGATCCGCGTCAATTAATAAAACCTTTTTTTCTAAAACACCCAACGATGCCGCCAAGTTTACCGAAGTGGTAGTCTTGCCCACACCGCCTTTCTGATTCGCGATAGCAATGATTTTTCCCATGAAAAATGTCCTCAATTTTAAGAGGTGTAAAAATACAATTTATTATGGTTTATTCAAGCCTTATTTGTTAACAATCTGGTAAACTTGTGCAAGCAATTTGAGGTTCAATGGCTTGGAAAAATTTCTCAATTAATATCCTGTAGCCAAAAGTTTTTGAGCTGCTTTTTCACTGCATTTTTGATACTTTGCATAGGCTTTGGCTGCCCGTTTATGGATTTGTGAATCCGATTCTTGGGCTAAAAATCCCTCAATTGCATCGTGTAAGGTGTAAGCTTCAGGCGCCATAAATTGAGTTGTCCATAGCAAGGGTGATGCGCCACTTGCTTTTAGTGCCGCATTGAAATAGGGCTTACTTTTACATGCTAAAATAATGGCTTTTCGTTGTTGTGAATCTTGAGCCGTATACAAGGAATCTAATTTAAAATCCATCAATCCATTATGCCCAATATAAGCAATTACATCCGAATTACCGCCACTGCCTATGATCTGCTTATTGTATTTTTCTATGCCATTCCTACTTCCACTACATGCCTTGAGAAAGTCGGTTGTGCATTCTTTGATATTTGCGCCGTCATAGGCGTCTGCAATCAGATAATAGTTTGTTGTTTTGTGTTTAAATACTACGCGTTCTAAAATTGGTTTGGAAGCTTTAAAAGAACCAATATATGTCCAATTATTCGATTTCATGAAATAGGTTTTCACGCCAAAAGCACAGCCCCAATAAAGATTATTAGCAGGGTCTTGTCCATTCCCAATCTTTTTGGGTACAGGAACAATGCCTTGGTTTTTATTGTCACACAAGGCCACAAAAACATGTATGGATTTGTTGTAATAAAATTCAGGTGTTACATCTTGGTGGGCTAACTGAATAGCCGTTTTGTTTTTCTGGCAACTTCCCCAAAAAAACAAACACACAAGTAAACCAAGACGCAAGTATCGTTCCATTACTTACTCCCTTTACTCTTGATCATGGCTTCCAACATGTCCCACATTTCTTGGGGAATTTTTTCCAAAATATTGAACTGCCCCGCACCTTGCAACCATTCGCCCCCGTCAATTGTGACAACTTCACCATTGATATAGGCCGAGAAATCAGAAACCAAATAGGCGGCAAGATTGGCCAACTCTTGGTGGTCGCCCACACGTTTCAAAGGTACTTTTTTAGCCATATCAAATTTGTCAGCTAAATCGCCTGGCAATAAACGATCCCAAGCGCCTTTAGTAGGGAAGGGACCCGGTGCAATGGCGTTCATGCGGATGCCATATTTCGCCCATTCTACTGCCAAACTGCGCGTCATGGCGAGCACTCCCGCTTTGGCCGTAGCACTCGGTACCACGTAGCCCGAACCCGTCCAAGCGTAGGTGGTCACAATATTCAAAACGTTGCAATTCGTCTGTTTTTGCGCAATCCAATGCTTTCCAAACGCCAACGTACAGTTTTTGGATCCTTTTAATACAATATCAATAATGGTGTCAAACGCATTAGCCGACAAACGCTCGGTAGGGGAGATAAAGTTCCCCGCCGCATTGTTCAACAACACATCGACTTTTCCATAGGCATCAAGAACAGCAGCCAACATCGCTTCCACTTGGTCGTAATGGCGCACATCGCAAGCCAAAGGCAAACATTTTCCACCCGTTTCCGCTTCCAATTCAGACGCCGTCGTTTTCAATTTTTCTAAATCACGGGACGTAATCGCCACTTGCGCCCCCAATTCCATAAAATATTTCGTCATGGCTTTGCCTAATCCACTTCCACCACCTGTAATGACAATCGTTTTTCCTTCTAAAGCTCCATCGCGAAGCATCTTTGCTGCAAAATTCATAAAGGTCTATTTTTCGTAAAGATAGGAATTAATTTGTTATGCACGCATAGTATATTCTTTTTTTGGGCGCCCCTCCTTGCGTCGGCCGGGTCATCCGTTGCAAGTCCGTTGGCTCCCTTCGTCCGCCATCCGGG
>CAYNDK010000162.1:0-5746 GCA_964395965.1 uncultured Flavobacterium sp. | reverse complement strand
TTGAAGATCTTTATAAATACCGTGATGAATTATTTAAACCAACTTCAAAACCTTTAGTATTGAACGATCCAATATTTGCATATCCACGGTTTGTAAAGTTACCACCATCAGGGAAAGCTACTTTAGAAATCAAATCATCCGTTTTTTTGTAGAAGGCATCAATTGTACCTGTGATACGGTTGTTGTAGATACCAAAATCCAAACCTACGTTATACGTAGTTGTTTTTTCCCATTTTAAGTTTGGATTGTAAGGTTTAGAGATGGCAATTGGTGTAGCAATTGTACCGAAGTAATACTGATTTGTATTGTTACCTACACCATATTGTTGTAAATAATAATTTCTGAAAGCTGCATCATCAACATTTTGTTGACCTGTTACCCCCCATCCTAAACGCAATTTCAAATCGCTTAAGGTACCATTATCTTTGAAGAATTCTTCTTTCAATTTCCATGCAAAAGCTACCCCAGGAGTATTCAACCAACGGTTAGCTTCGCTGAAACGCGAAGTTCCATCTCTTCTCATGTTAACAGTCAATAAGTATTTATCATCATAATTTAATACAGCACGACCGAAGAAACCAATCAATACGTTATCTGTATCGATGTCTGTTTCTGCTCCAATTGAAGCATAGTTAGGTTGTAAAATATTACGGGTATAAAACTTAGTACTTTGATAAATTTGGTAAGAATACCCTGCTTGTGCATCGATATTTAATTTTCCAAATTTCTTGTTGTATGTTAAATACGAGTCAAACATTTTCGTGCGAATAGTTTGCTCCGTATATTCATTTGTACCATAAGGAACATTGTTATTACTTGGCCCAGAAGCGGCATTAGCACCTACTAAACGTGTGCGCTCACCGTTTGCCTCATCAAATCCCATATTAATTACCGCTTTTACGCTAGGTAAAAAGTGTAATTTATACTCTGTTTCGATATTTCCATAAAAACGATTGTTTTTACCTGTATCGTAAGTCATTAATAATTGCGCCACTGGGTTACGTTGAACATTAGGCGTTAAATTATTACCGTTACGGTATTCAAAGAAACCTCCAAATGGAGAATTGGCATCGTAAATAGGTTGTGTAGGATCAAAAGTAATAGCTGAACCTTCTACTCCATCTGCAAAACGGTTACCTTCATTAGTGTAATTTGCATTTAAACGGAATTTTAAATGATCATTCAAGAAAGAAGGATTCAAAGTAGCCGAAATTGTATTACGGTTGAACTTGTTGGTCAAACGTAAACCTTCTTGGTAGGTATTACCCATCGATAAACGCGCTGGAATTTTACCAAAAAGATTACCACGTAATGAAACGTTAGTATCAATATAATCCGTTCTTCTGTAGATTGCATCTTGCCAATCTGTATTTGCTGTACCTAATTTAGATACTTCACCAGGATAAACACGAGCAACTAAATTTCTAAAGTCATTTGCCCCATACACATCTATTTTATTGTAGGATGACCCTGAACCGTATTGTGTATTGAAATCAACAGAAAGTTTTTTACCTCCTTTTTTAGTGGTAATTAAGATCACCCCGTTAGAAGCACGCGAACCGTAGATAGCTGTTGCAGAGGCATCTTTTAATACCGAAATACTCTCAATATCATTTGGATTCAAAGAAGCCAAGAAAGAGGTAGAACCTGTATTGGTTGAGTTGGAAATTGGGAAGTTATCCACAACAATTAACGGATCATTAGAAGCATTCAATGACGAACCTCCACGAATACGAATTTGTGAACCACTACCTGGCGCCCCACCACCTGTATTGATGGTAACCCCCGCTACACGTCCATTTAAAAGGTTTTCTGTAGTTACCATTGCTCCTTTATTAAAGTCTTTGGTACCCAAAACCGCAACGGAACCTGTTGCATCTTTTTTCTTAACCGAACCGTAACCTACTTGCACAACAACTTCTTGTAAAGTGTTTGCTTCTTCAGACATAGAAATCGTAATCGATTTTTGTCCTTCAAAAGTCACTGTTTGGGTTTGGTAACCAACAAATGAAACGACTAATTTGTCGCCTTTTTTCAATTTGCCGATTTTGAATTTACCGTCTATATCCGTAGAAACCCCCGATTGGGTACCTTGGACAACGATATTTACCCCAGGAATAGGTGCATTCGATTTTGAATCGACTACAATCCCTTCCACAGTTGCCTGAGCCAAAACGGACAAGGGCAACATGAGTAAGAAAAATAACAACTTGTTATAAATTGTTTTCATACATTTTGTTTAGGTTAATAATTTGTTTTTTGCTTGTACTTGCACTTCGATGAGTTAAATTTATGATAATTTTTAGGATAAAAAAATGACACCCAATTATAGACTATCCGAAAACGTTTTCGTGTTGAAAACTTTTGTAATCCCCTAGAAAATTAGGAGGAAAATTGATAGTATAAAAAAATACCGCTACCTTTATTGACAATTAAACATAACTGAAAAATTAACATGAAAAGAAAAGTTACGCTGAAACAAATTGCAAAAGAACTGGATGTCTCTATTTCTACAGTTTCAAAATCTCTCCGTGACAGCCCCGAAATCAGTGAAGATACCCGTCAAAAAGTGCAAGCATTTGCGAAGTTTTACAACTATAAACCCAACAATATTGCCCTTAGCTTAAAAAATAAAAAAACCAAAACGATTTGTATTATCATACCCGAAATCATCCACCATTTTTTTGCTACGGTGATTAGTGGAGTCGAACATGTAGCGAATGAAAATGGATACAACGTTTTGGTATGCCTCTCTGACGAATCATTTGACAAAGAAGTCATTAACATGGAAATGCTAGCCGGTGGTAGCATCGACGGCTTTATCATGTCTTTATCCAAAGAAACGCAACAAAAAAGGGACTTTCATCACATTACCGAAGTCATCAATCAAGGAATGCCAGTCGTTATGTTTGACCGTGTAACCAATGACATATTGTGTGACAAAGTAATTATTGATGACAACTTAGCAGCCTACAACGCTACTCGTTTTTTCATCAACAAAGGCTATAAAAAAATTGCGCTGATCACAACCGTTGATTATGTGAGTGTGGGCAAATTGCGCACCGATGGCTACACCAAAGCCATGATGGATCACGATTTAAAGATTGATCCTAACTTAATTTTAAAAATTGAAGATACCGATAATTTTGATGCACAAATAGAAGCCTTAATTCGGGACCAAAAACCCGAAGCCATTTTTGCGGTAAACGAAATTTTTGCAGTAACTGCGATTAAAATTGCTGGTAAACTTGAACTTAAAATACCAACCGATATTTCGATTATTGGTTTCACCGACGGCATCATTTCAAAATATTCAACACCAAGCATTTCGACTGTGAGTCAGAATGGAGTGAAAATGGGTGAAAAAGCCGCAAAAATGCTCATTGAACGCCTCGAAAATGAAGAGATGGAAATCGAAGAACATTACAAAACGGAAGTCATCGAAACGGAATTGGTTGAACGAGAATCTACGTTGTAAAATTGCAATTTTATCAACAAACAACGTTTTCGTAGCTGTTTTTTCGTAAAAAATCAGCCGCTAAAATCGCGATTTTCAAAACTTTATTATCTTTACCTTATCAAAGCCTTACTTGTACTTCGAAACTAAAAGTAAGTTTTGATAAGCCTTCAACGCTTATCGTAATAGTAATCAATACGTTATACGATAATGGAAAAGCGTACGTTAAGTTTCTGGGAAATCTGGAACATGAGTTTTGGATTCTTGGGAATTCAAATGGGTTTTGCTTTGCAAAATGCCAATGCTAGCCGAATTTTACAAACCTTTGGTGCCGATGTCCATGAACTATCATGGTTTTGGATTATTGCCCCTATGATGGGATTAATTGTCCAACCGATTATAGGTCATTTCAGCGACAAAACATGGGGACGCTTTGGTCGACGCAAACCTTTCTTTCTTGTCGGAGCGCTTTTAGCATCCATCGGATTAGTTCTAATGCCACAAGCAGACATTTTTATAGCATTCCTCCCAGCGCTTTGGGTTGGCGCAGGTATGTTGATGATTATGGATGCCTCATTTAACATTGCCATGGAACCTTTCCGAGCCTTAGTGGGAGATTGTTTGCATACCAATCAACGTACATTAGGATTTAGTGTTCAAACCGCACTTATTGGATTAGGTGCCGTAATTGGATCTTGGTTACCTTGGGTACTTACCAATTGGTTTGGAATTAACTCCGTATCGGCTAGTGGTGTGCCTACAAGCTTAATCATCTCATTTATTACTGGTGCCGTTATTTTAGTGGGATCTATTTTGGTCACACTTATTTCAACCAAAGAATATTCACCAGAAGAATTGGCACAATTTGATGATGAAAAAGCACACCAAGAAGCGATTGGCGAACAACAAGAATCTTCACTGAAAGATATCTTCACCGATTTTGCAAAAATGCCCCAAACCATGCGCCAACTGAGTTGGGTGCAATTTTTCTCTTGGTTTGGTTTGTTTGGAATGTGGGTATTTACTACGCCAGCCATTGCTGAACATGTGTATGGTTTAGACCCATCAGACACCCAAAATCCTTTGTTTCAAGAGGCTGGAAATTGGGTCGGAATTATCTTCGGAGTTTACAATCTTGTTTCCATGTTTTTTGCCTTTGCATTACCTGCCATAGCCAAAAAATATGGACGTAAAAAAACCCACGCCGTATCTCTTTTCATTGGTGGTATCGGATTGATTTCTATGTATTTTATTCACAGTAAAGAAATGCTAATTTTCTCCATGATTCTGGTAGGAATAGCTTGGGCAAGTATTCTCGCTATGCCTTATGCCATCCTTGCCGGTTCCATCCAACCCAAAAAAATGGGTGTATACATGGGTATATTCAATTTCTTTATCGTAATCCCACAAATTGTAAATGCGTTAATTGGCGGACCAATCGTGAAGTATCTTTACGGAGAACACGCCATTTTTGCCATTGTAACCAGTGGGGTAAGTTTCATTATCGCCGCATTATTAGTTTCAAAAGTGAATGATGTTGACGACACCGTAAATTAAAATTATGTCAAAAAAAGCCTTCATTTTCGATCTTGACGGAGTAATTGTTGATACTGCGAAATACCATTTTCTCGCGTGGCAAAAACTCGCTCAAGAACTCGGAATCGAATTTACCCCCGAACACAACGAAGAACTCAAAGGAGTGAGTCGTGTGCGTTCGCTCGAAATTATTCTTGCCCTCGGTAATGTTACTGCTACCGAAGCAGAAAAAGAGCAATGGCTCTTCCAAAAAAACCAGGATTACCTAGCCTACATCGAAAACATGGACGCTAGCGAAATCCTTCCCGGTGTGCTTCCAATATTGGAATACATCAAAGCGAAAGGACAATGGATTGCCTTAGGTTCGGCCAGTAAAAATGCCCGACCCATTTTAGAAAAAGTGAATATTATGCACTTATTCGATGCTATTGTTGACGGTAATGATGTGTCTAACGCTAAACCCGATCCCGAAGTTTTCGTTCGTGCTGCGCAATTATTAGGTGCAACCAACGAAAATGCTATCGTTTTTGAAGACAGTGTGGCCGGAATTCAAGCTGCTAATATCGCGCACATGACCAGTATTGGTATTGGCGATGCAAAAATCTTGAATGAAGCCCAATACAACTTTAACGATTTTACATTTATAGAGCAGTCATTTATTGATTCGCTTTTAAATTAATTATTAAAATACCGAAGTAAAGATTACCCATACTTTACCCAAAAAACCAATACAATGAATCAGGATTATATCAA
>CAYNDK010000161.1:0-5763 GCA_964395965.1 uncultured Flavobacterium sp. | reverse complement strand
ATATGTCTACCCAAGTGCGCAAAGTTTTAAAAGAACAAGAGGTATTAGGCGGACAATTCGATAAAAACAATTACATAGAAGAACGAATTTGGGCTACAGCTCGAGATGGAGTACAGGTTCCTATTTCTTTGGTATATCACAAAAACTGTAAAAAAGACGGTACCAATCCTCTATTGCAATATGCATACGGGTCGTATGGTGTGAACATCGAACCTTATTTTTCAACAACTCGACTAAGTTTATTAGATCGTGGATTTATTTACGCAATCGCTCATATTCGAGGAGGAGAAGATTTGGGTCGAAAATGGTATGAAGATGGCAAAATGTTGAAGAAAATGAACACGTTTACCGACTTTATTGATTGTTCCCGATTTTTGATTCAAGAAAAGTATACGTCGCCAGAACATTTGTATGCAGAAGGCGGTTCGGCGGGCGGACTTTTAATGGGTGCCGTGATCAATATGAATCCTGAATTGTATCATGGCGTAATCGCACAAGTGCCGTTTGTTGATGTGGTAACAACCATGCTGGACGATACCATTCCATTAACCACTGGAGAATATGATGAATGGGGGAATCCTAATGATAAACTGTATTATGATTATATGTTGTCGTATTCACCTTATGATAATGTAAAGGCACAGTCATATCCTCATATGTATGTTTCAACAGGCTTACATGATTCCCAAGTCCAATATTGGGAGCCCGCTAAATGGGTTGCAAAATTGAGAGAATTAAAAACAGATTCTAATTTACTATTTCTTGATACAAATATGGATGCTGGTCATGGCGGGGCTTCAGGGCGATTTGAAGCGTTAAAAGAGGTGGCCAAAGAGTTTGCTTTTTTGTTTGATTTGGAAAAAATTAAAAGCTAGTTTAAAATAATTTATTAAATTTGCATGGTTTGGGGGATATCCAATTCGTGCAACGAACCCCGACGCTAATTTATTTTTTATGAAAGAAGAAATAAAAGCCTACAATAATGTCCTTGAGTTGATTGGCAATACGCCACTTGTTCGACTCAATCGGATAACCGAAAACCTAACAGGTAACTTCTTCGCAAAGGTTGAGGCTTTCAACCCAGGACACTCCACCAAAGACCGTATTGCTTTATTCATCATTGAAGAAGCTGAACGTAGAGGTATATTAAAACCAGGCGACACGATCATAGAAACCACATCTGGGAATACTGGATTTAGTTTGGCAATGGTTAGTATAATCAAAGGATACGATTGTATATTGGCGGTAAGTTCAAAGTCGTCAAAAGATAAAATTGACATGTTACGTACTATGGGAGCCAAAGTTTATGTTTGCCCTGCACATGTCTCAGCTGATGATGATCGATCATATTATTCTGTTGCAAAGCGTTTACATGAAGAAACCAAAGGTTCGGTATATATAAACCAGTATTTTAATGAGCTCAATGTAGATGCCCATTATAAAAGCACAGGTCCTGAAATTTGGGAGCAAACAGGTGGTAAAATTACACATTTAATCGCTTGTAGCGGAACAGGAGGAACTATTTCGGGTACAGCTCGTTTCTTAAAAGAGAAAAATCCAAATATTCGTATTTTAGGAGTGGATGCTTTTGGTTCTGTATTGAAAAAATACCATGAAACCAAAGAGTTTGATCCCAATGAAATCTATCCTTATCGAATTGAAGGATTAGGTAAAAATTTAATTCCTACCGCTACTGATTTTGATGTCATTGATCAGTTTATGAAGGTTAGTGATGAAGAGAGTGCTCATACAGCGCGCGAAATTGCTAAACGCGAAGGTCTTTTTGTAGGGTACACTTCAGGTGCAGCTTTTCAAGCAGTTAAACAGTTTGCAGAAGAAGGTGAATTTACAGCAGAAAGTAATGTTGTGATAATCTTCCCTGATCATGGCTCACGTTATATGAGTAAAGTCTTTAGCGATGATTGGATGAATGAACAAGGATTTTTTGACAGTGTCAATGTTGAAGAAACTCAGAAAGTAGAATTTATAAAATAAAAAAAACTCCGATTGAACATCGGAGTTTTTTTATGGACGATTCTTCTTGGATTTTATGCGAACAATGTCTTCAAGAACTGCTCGAGTTTCATAATTTATTATTCGCAATTGAATAGTATCTTTCTTGGTGGTATAGCCATCAATTACATACAACTTTCCACCTTGCATTTTAATATTACTTTTATCAAAATCAACATCTCCATACTGAAGGGTATTTTTGATGTCAATACTATCTATCCAATCTTCTGAAAGTTTGCGAGAAGCTTCTAAACTATATTTTAAAGGTTTGGTTCGGATATTATTTAATACGCGTTCGTTTGGGAAATAACTGCAACGTGCTCCATTGCCCGTCAAAACAAAGCCAACAAATAGGGCTCCCAATAATACTCCAAAACTGTAATAAGCTAGGCGTTGATAAAACTTCATGATTATTTTTTTACAAAAATAGAGATTTGTCTTTTGGGGTGAAATTAAAATACAATTAAATTGATGTCACTGTCGGGTAAATTATACCAATCTCCAATTGATTTATTCGTTAAAATTCCGTGATAATAATAAACGCCATTTTTCAATCCTTTGCTTAGACGTAATGCATTTTCCATTCCGCCATCTTCTGCGATTTGTAATAGATAAGGCATGATGATATTACTAATTGATAGCGATGCTGTTTTTGAATAGCGAGAAGGAATATTTGGAACACAATAATGAATTACATCACTTTTAATGAATGTTGGTTTTTCGTGAGTAGTAATTTCAGAAGTTTCAAAACAGCCACCTGTATCAATACTAACATCAACAATCACAGCACCTTTTTTCATTAATTCAACCATCGTTTCAGTAACCACAACTGGGCAACGATCCTTTCCTCGCATCGCACCAATAGCAACGTCACAACGGCGAAGTGCTTTTTGCAATGCCTTGGGTTCTATAGTTGAAGTAAAAACGCGTTGGTTTAAATTGTTTTGAAGACGTCGTAATTTGGTGATCGAATTGTCAAAGACTTTAACATTAGCACCCAATCCAATTGCTGTTCGTGCGGCAAATTCGCCAACAGTACCGGCTCCAATAATTACCACATCAGTAGGAGGGACGCCGTTAATATTTCCAAACAACAAACCTTTACCAAAAATATTATTAATCATCAATTCGGCTGCTATTAAAATAGAAGCTGTTCCAGCAATTTCACTCAAAGATTTTACAGCAGGATAGGAACCATCTTCATCTTTAATATATTCAAAGGCTAATGCAGTTACTTTCTTTTTGGCTAAAGCCTCAAAATATTCCTTTTTACGTGTTTTGATTTGCAAAGCAGAAATTAGAATTGTTCCAGGTTGGATCATTTCAATTTCAGCCATCGTTGGTGGTTCCACTTTTAAAAGCATTGGGCAACCAAACACCTTTTGAGTATCATTGGTTATTTCAGCACCAGCATCGCGGTATTCATTGTCTGAAAAACTAGAACTTGTTCCTGCGCCTGCTTCAATCAGAACGCGATGGCCATGAGATGTTAGGGAATTAACCGCATCAGGTGTTAAGCAAATACGACGTTCTTGATAACTAGTTTCTTTAGGGATACCAATAAATAAATCACTTTTTTGTCGCGCAATTTCAAGTTTTTCTTCTTGTGGAATTAATTGTTCAAGACTAAAGGGTGTACGTGGCATACCGTATTATTTTTCTTCTAAAAGTATAAAAAAACACTTAGACCTGCAATGCCAATTTCCTTTTTCCATCGGGAAGCATCTCCACAACAATTTTAGAATAGTCATCGGGTAATAAATTTGGAATTTTCTCAGCCCATTCAATGAAGCACCATTGACCAGAATAAAGGTATTCATCAATCCCCATATCCATTGCTTCTTCCTCTGATTTTAATCGATATACATCAAAATGGTAGACCTTCTGATTATCTTTTGCATCGTACTCATTTACCAAAGCAAAAGTAGGACTACTGGTCATGTCTTTTACCGCTAACGCTTTCGCTAACGCTTTGATAAAGGTGGTTTTACCAGCTCCCATTTGACCTTGAAAAACAATTACTTTATGCGGGTTCTCAGCCAATACTTTTTCGGCAACCAATTCTATTTCTTCCAATGAAAAAATAAATTCCATATTATTTACCTAGGATTTAAAACAATAAAAGGCACAATCATTTCTTCTAAAGAAATCCCTCCGTGCTGGTAGGTATTTCTATAATAACTCACGTAATGATTGTAGTTATTTACATAAGCCAAAAATAAATCGTTTTTGGCAAATATGAAGGAACTACTCATGTTAATTGCAGGTAAGCCAACTTTTTTAGGGTCTTTTACCACATAAACATCACGATCTTCATACGTTAGGCTTCGGCCAGTTTTATAACGTAAATTGAGACTAGTGTTTTTATCACCTATGACTTTGGTTGGATTTTTTACATTAATCGTACCGTGATCGGTAGTAATAATTAATTTGAAGCCCAGTTTTTGCGCTTGTTGAATGATTTCCAATAGGGGTGAGTTTTTGAACCAACTAAGGGTTAGCGATCGATAGGCTTTATCATCGGAAGCAAGTTCTTTAACCACATCCATATCGGTTTTGGCATGCGAAAGCATATCCACAAAATTGTAAACTACAGTGACCAATTGATTGTCTTTTAACCCTCTAAAGTTTTCAGCTAGTTTTTTTCCAGATTGAAAATTGGTAATCTTAAAATAATCTTGTTTGATGTGTAAGCCTAAACGTTTTAAATGTGCTTCTAAAAACTCAGCTTCAAAATTATTTTTTCCTCCTTCATCAATGTCATTTTTCCAATACTGCGGGAATTGTTTCTCCATTTCTAGAGGCAAAAGTCCAGAAAAAATAGCATTTCGTGCATATTGAGTCGCTGTTGGAAGCATTGCATAATAGGGGACTTCCTTTTCGACTTTATAATATGTATTGACAGAGGATTCCATAGCTTTCCATTGGTCATAGCGCATATTATCAATCACCACAAACAATACGGGTTTATCTTTTTTAACCAACTCAGGGACAACCAATTCACGGAATAAATTATGGGAAAGAATAGGTTTATCGGCTTTGGGATCAAACCAGTCTTCATAATTTCGTTCAATAAATTTCCCAAATTGAGAGTTTGCCTCCAATTTTTGGGACTCCAGAATGGTGATTAGATTGGAATCTTCAGTATGTTCCAGTTCAATTTCCCAAAACAATAATTTTTTATACACTTCAACCCAATCCTCATAGGAGTTGGCCATCCCCATTTCCATAGCAATCTTGCGAAATTCCTTTTGATAATCCAAGGTTGTTTTCTCAGAAATGAGACGGGAATGATCTAAATTCTTTTTTAAGCTCAAGAGAATTTGATTCGGATTTACGGGTTTGATCAAATAGTCCGCAATCTTGGAACCAATGGCTTCCTCCATGATATATTCTTCTTCACTTTTGGTGATCATAATCACAGGTGTCGATTTTTTTTCTTTCATTTCTGAAAGCACCTCCAAACCTGAGATACCCGGCATGTTTTCATCTAGAAAAACGATATCAAAATTCTGTTCACTGAAAATATCTAGGGCATCACGACCATTATTACAGGTGGTGACTTCGTAATTTTTTTTCTCTAAAAAAAGGATATGAGGTTTTAACAAATCAATTTCGTCATCAACCCAAAGTATTTTAATGCTGTTCATAGGTGCAAATTTGGTGCAAGTTACTACTTGTTGAACGATTTCTTTAACAGTTTTAGTATTTCTTCTAGTGTTATTTTTTTCTTAAGAAGTACTAAGGTCT
>CAYNDK010000160.1:5066-5967 GCA_964395965.1 uncultured Flavobacterium sp. | reverse complement strand
AATCATAAGATTGGGTATTTTTTAACAAATATCCTTTGGCTCCGTGGGTAATCATTTTTATAACACTTTCTTCGTCATCTTGCATGCTCAGTGCCATGACTTTGACCTCGGGATGGCATTCTTTAAGCCATGCGGCGGTGGCAAATCCGTCCATCACGGGCATGCTAATGTCTAACAATACAAGTGATGGCTCATCATGTTGCGTCATATAGTTTTGAAGTTCGACACCATTTTCACATTCGTGGATGACTTCAAAATCGGGAAAGTTGTCAATAATACCGCGAAGGGCTTTGGCGATGAGCAGGTGATCGTCTACGATGATGATACTATGTTTCATGGGTGATGGGAATTGTGAGTTGGACATGGGTTCCTTGGGACGAACTAGTAATGTGGAAGGTGGCTTTGAGTAATTCGGCCCGCTTTTGCATGTTTTGGAGTCCGATCCCCTTCCCTATTTTCGTTGTATCAAATCCGATTCCGTCGTCATGGAGTTCGATACAAAGCATTTGTTCACGTTGTTGCACGGTGACTTTAAGAACAGTACATTGGGCATGTTTGATACTGTTTTGCAAAAACTCTTGAATGATTCGGAACACTATGCTCTTGGTATGGTACGATAGCGGCGCTAGAGTTGTAGGTGGTTTCCACTGGACCTTACATACTTTTAATGCTTTTATTTTTTGAAGTTCGCTGCTAACGAGCTGGACAAGCGTTTGTGTTTCAATTGAATTATCGGTTAATGATTTAGACAATGTGCGAAGATCAAACAGGGATTGGTTGAGCAGGGCTGCGATTTGTTCGATACGCTCATGGACCTGGGGCACTTTATTTTCATAGTTTAGTTGTTGGGTATACAGACTAGCTAAGGTCAGTTTTTGTCCTACATTATCATGGATTTCAC
>CAYNDK010000160.1:0-5056 GCA_964395965.1 uncultured Flavobacterium sp. | reverse complement strand
CATGGTTTGGTATTGCATTTCGAGTTGGGCACTCAACAATTCTTGTTGGTGTTCACGGCGTTGCGTTTCTAAAGAGTCTAGGTGTTCTTTTTTGCGTTTTCGGTACTGTGAAATAAAAACCAATATTGCGATGACAAAGGCAATAAAGAACAGGTTGAATACGACTACAGTGATGATGGTTTCGATTTTCCCCATATAAAAGATGCGGTGTAAAGGAAATACAACAAAAATGTTGTGGTTAAGGTAATGGTTTTATAGGTGGTATAAATGGTAATATCGTATTCATACAATTGCTGGATAAAGGCAAAAAAGGGCATGGTTCCAACATAAAACAGCAATACGCCGAGGTTGATGTAGAACATTTTGTTTTGATGAAACCGAATGATCTCCTCGGATTTCAAGAGTCGGTTGAATTCCATTACTCCAAAAACGAGTACGATAAGGCATCCGAGGGTATAGCTCATGGAATTGATGAGGGCATAGGATTTATCGTAAAACAAATGCGGCAAGAACGAGATGAGGTACAGCAGTGTGGCGCCGTAAAACAATTTTGGCCGTTGGAACGATTTATAGGCATAGAGCCAAAACAAAAATAGGAATTGTATGGGAATGCCATATATATCGAAGAAATACCGACGGTAGTGTTTAAAATGTCCAAGCACTAACCAGCTAAAGAGTTCGTTCAAGAAGATGAGCACGCAATAGCCCACAAAGTATTTCCAGTAGGTTTGTTTCAGGGAGCGGAAATACACGATACCAGCAAAGGCGGCTGAGGCCTCTGCCGATAAAAGTGCATATTGTATGATTTCGTTGGTGGTCATGGGTAATTAGAAGGCAACTGTTTGTTTTTGATCGGGAGGCGTTAGCGTTCCATGGTTTCTAGATGCAACTTTTCTATTATCATAAGTACCTCCTACTGCTAATATCGTTTGAGGCGTTGAATTGGGGATTGTGTTTGAATCACCCTTTCTATAATTTTCTTTTTCCCACATGTTAAAATTATACGTTGTGGAATCCATTGGGTTAAAATCAAAATTATTGCCACTTTCATCTTGAATCGTCGGAATCATTACTACCGTATGTCGGTTAACATAATCCAAGTTATTATTATCAATTAAAAACTTATTCAATTCTGGGTAGGCTTCAATTTCTTTTCGACCAGGATATGTTGCATAATAAATACGAACACCCAGTTTAGATGGAGCAACACTGTTATCAGTAAGTTCGACTTGTTTCTCCAATGCAAAAAGAAATTTCTTTAGGGTTTCTAAATCAAACCAAACCGATTGAGCATCTACCCAACCGGGATCGCCCATTGGGTTATTGGCATTGCTATAACTCCATTGCTGATTTTTGTAGGTATCTATCATTGTATGAATTAAATCTACATTGAGAAGAGACATTTCTTCTTGGGTATATGCTGAACAAATAGATTCTTTGGGTTGCGGTTTTGGTCGAACGGGGACTGGTTGGAGAGGCCCGTTAAAATGATTGTAAATTAGAATAGATGCTACGGCGGTAATTACTACAGTAGCTGCATGGCTAATTAGGTTTACTGTTCTCATAATAAAATGTTTGTTAGGGTTTTACACTAAACTAAGTTAATTTTTATTTTGATACAAAGTTGGACTATTGTTAAAAAATATACACTCGTCAAAGCACGAAAACGGGTATCCGTTAAACAACGGTATTTTTTCCGTTGACACACCCAAATGTTTTTAGTTAAAGCCTCATCAATGGATTTTCACTATTGCTAGAGCTTTGTACCGTACTCCAATGGTACAAAAAAGCGGAACCCGAAAAGCGATTAGAGTAGGGAAAACAAAAACTAGTACTAATGAAAAAACCCTTTAAATTAATTATGGTTTTGTTAGCGATACCCTTATGGAGTAACGCGCAAAAAAAAGCTGGACTAGGCTTTGAATTGAATACGGCCTTTGTCTCTGAGAGCAAGGCATTTGACTTGAAAAAAGAAAACAATTCGGCGGCATTTTTACAAAACAGTATTTCGCCCACATTGACGTATGACTATTTCTTAGTGGACAATAGCAAAATGGCCTTCTCTTTGGGTGTTAGTCAATCATTAAACATCAACACGATTAACACATCGCGATTGGATGCCTTGGCCCGATCGATGACACAGAACCAACCGTATTCATTGGATTGGCAAGGTGGATCGGAAAAAATGAATTTTTCCACGCAATTAAGTCTCAAATTGTGGTTACCTGCGGGAAAAAGAGGATTATGGTGTTTCGAACCCCGTGGAGGTATTCGTTTTGGAGGTTCATCGGGTTTAAAAATTAACGGTATGGATGCCCAAACGCCTTACTTAATTTATGAATACCGCAACAATGCTACCCAAGCGGTATGGGATATGCGGGTCACTTATTTTATGGCATTTAATAAAATAGCTGTTGGATTGAGTTTAGGGTATGGAGAAACAGGTCCTAAGGGAGGTGTAACTGTCCGTATAAAACCACCACCAAAGTATCTTCCCAATCCAAAATAAAATTGATAGCTGTATCGAATTTAAAAACAAAACTCATGAAAAAATATATCTTACTGATTCCTTTGCTCTTAATGCAATGGATAAACGCACAAAATTGTACGCCTGTTCTACATTACAATTTTCAAAATAATTTGACCAATTCAGGGTCACAAGGAGCCTCCTTAAATGCTGTGGTTTCACAAGCCATTACCTATGGTGTAGGCAAAGATGGGAGTCCGAATTCAGCTGCTGTATTTAACGGTATGGGCAGCAAATTTGAGATTCCAAGCACTTTGGATTTTCCACAAAGAACATGGGCCTTATGGGTCAATGCTTCGTTGATTGATACGGAGTACCGAATAGTATTTGATGCGGATAATAATGGTTTACTGAATGCCCAGACTCAGCTTTTTGTGAATAAAGAAAATGGAATTGATTATATGGTATATGCAATAGGATCGAATTCATTTAAAATCAAAATTAATCCCAATGAATGGAATCATGTTGCACTTGTTCGCTCTACTAGTGATGTCAAATTCTATTTTAATGGCTGTCTGATTTTTACTGGAAATAAAATGGAAAACAATCATGCTTCAGACGGTGAAATCAATAAAATTATTATTGGTAAAAACCGTAAAGACATTTGTTTACCTCGAAATTCGGGTCCGAACGGTAACTGTTTCCAAGGAAGTATTGATGATTTAAGAGTATATGAATGTGCGTTGGATGCCTTAATGATCAAACGCATTGCAGGTACGAGTTGTCCAGGGGATTGCAGTTGCGGCAAATGGAATTCAATGCAATACCAATTGATGAAAAAAGGAACGGGTGATACGTTTGAAAAACCGTTAAACTTGGCGTGTGGCAAAACGTTGGTTGTCGGTTTGGGAACGAAAGTCCAACTTAAACCGTCATTCACTTGCGAAGGTTCGTGCAAAGCGACATTCAAAGCCGAACTTGTGGGTCCAACAGGAACCAAAATCAGCATTGATCAATTTCCGTATACTTTTTCAGCATCGGCTGTTGGTGACTACACGTTGACGGTTACGCCTACTTGTGGGGAGTCGACTTGTCAACCTTGTGTTGTTCATTATTATGTTACACCAGGTTGTTCGGGTGATGTATTGGATTCCCGCTATTAATTACTTTTTTTTTGTTTAAACTGTCTTAGAACCACTGCTTTTACGTAGTGGTTTTTTTATGTATAGAATTTAGATTTTAGAGTTTAGATTTTAGAGTTTAGAGTTTAGAATTTAGAATTTAGAATAACTGCATCTAATGACTTATGACTTAAGAAATACTGAGACTGAGACTGAGACTGCGACTGTGACTGTGACTGCGACTGAGACTGCGACTGAGACTGTGACTGAGACTGCGACTGCGACTGTTCACTCACATTTCATAATGCTTCATCAACATTTTCTCATACACCCGATCCGGTAAAACCCGCTTCAAGACAATCGAGAAACGTTGCATAAACGCACCAATCTTATAATGCAATTTGGGCTGTTTGGCCTGCATAATCGTATAAATCGCTTGTGCCATTTCCAGCGGATTACTTCCCGAATCCACATGTTCGTTCATCGCTGCCAAGGTTTTGCCATAGGTGGCTTCATAGGCCGAACCCGCTACCACGGGCGCATGATACCGTCCCGCTGCAATATTGGTCGCAAAATCTCCGGGTGCCACATTGGTGACCTGAATCCCAAATCCTTTGACTTCCATGCTCACCGCTTCGGTGATTAATTCCAACGCGCCTTTGGAGGCTGAATATACGCCGCGGTACGGCAATCCCATATAGCCCGCAATAGAAGTAATATTGATAATCAAACCCGAACGCTGTGCCCGCATGTGGGGCAATACCGCTTTCATTACTTCAATCGGACCGAATACGTTGGTTTCAAAATTGTTTTTGATTTCATCGGCAGGGATTTCTTCTATCGGACCCGTAATGCCTACACCTGCATTGTTGATCAACACATCAATGCGACCCGCTTCGGCAACCAATTGACGTACTGCCGCATATATGCTTTCGGGGTGGCGAACATCCAAGGCCAATAATTTGATTTTGGTGTCGGTGACACGCTCGGGGTTCCGACTCGTACCGTAAACCGTACAGCCTTTTTCCTGTAAAAACTCCCCGATTGCCCGGCCAATGCCCGATGACCCTCCTGTGATGAAAACTATTTTGTTCATTGAATTTTAGACTTTAGACTTTAGACTTTAGACTTTAGACGTTAGACTTTAGACGTTAGACTTTAGACGTTAGACTTTAGACTTTAGACTTTAGACGTTGGACGTTAGACTTTAGAAATACTGTGACTGTGACTGTGACTGAGACTGCGACTGCGACTGTGACTGTGACTGCGACTGTGACTGCGACTGCGACTTACACCGTCCCGGTGATATCCTGCCCAAACTGCAACATATAACTGTTGTTATCATAAATCGCAAACTCCCGCATGCCCCAGTCAAAGTCTTCCATGTCGTAGGCGACTTTCACCTTGTCTTTGATTTGGTGCCAAAGGGTTTTCACATCATCGGTTTTGATATAAAAAGTGCCAGAAA
>CAYNDK010000159.1:0-5980 GCA_964395965.1 uncultured Flavobacterium sp. | reverse complement strand
CGAAAATTTGGAGGAACAGGTTTAGGACTTACCATATCCAATCAATTATTAGAATTGATGCAAAGTCGTTTGAAAGTTAATAGTAAAGTAGGTTTCGGTTCTGAATTCTATTTTGATGTAGTTTTGAAAGCCAACAACACCAAAACAATTGAAGAAATTAACCGTATCGAAGTAGAAATTACTGAATCTTCTAAACCTGATTACGGTCACGAGAACTTTAAAATTCTGATTGTTGAAGACAATAAAATCAACATGTTATTGGCTAAAACATTAGTTAAACAAATTATTCCCTACGGGACTATATACGAGGCATCCAACGGTGAAGAAGGCGTTACAAAATATAGTGTACTTCAACCTGACATCGTTTTAATGGATGTTCAAATGCCTGTAATGAACGGCTACGAAGCCACACAGGAAATTCGAAAGACAGATAAAGGTAAACACGTTCCCATTATTGCCCTTACAGCGGGAACTGTAGTAGGTGAAAAAGAAAAATGCATAGAAATGGGAATGGATGATTATGCTTCCAAGCCTATCGTAAAAGAAGTGCTTGAAAATCTTTTAGCCAAATGGTTGAAAAACTAATCAAAAGCAGGGTTGAAATCAACAATATAAAAATTTTAATCCTGCTTTTTTAACAATTTCATAAATCGTACCCTTTTACCAACAATTTAGGGCTTGTCCAACGTTTACAAGGCTATAGTATTTATAATTTTGCCAAAAATTACATCCACAATGAACGTAGGAATTGACAGTATCACCATCGCATTACCCGAATTGTATTTACCCATAAAAACTCTTGCTGATCAACGTCAAATTGAAGCTGACAAACTCATAAAAGGTTTGGGACTTCATAAAATGGCTTTTCCTGACGTCGCTCAAGATGTGGTAACATTTGCGGCAAATGCAGCACTTCAATTAATCCGTCAGGAAAATCTCCAGCCTACTGACATTGCTCGAATCTATGTAGCTACCGAAAGTGGTGTAGATAGTTCAAAACCGATTGGGTCTTATGTACTATCCTTGTTGGAAAGTCAGTTGGGCCAACGAAGTTTCTCACATTGTGATACGGTAGATTTCACCTTTGCTTGTATTGGCGGTGTGGATGCACTTCAAAGTTGTCTGGATTACGTTCGTTTAAATCCAACCGAAAAAGCAATAGTAATTACAACCGATAATGCCAAATATGACTTAGCATCAACGGGTGAATATACGCAAGGTGCTGGTGCCTTAGCCCTTTTAATAACTGCACAACCACGCATTGTAGCCATTGGTCAAAAAACAGGTGTTGCTACTGAAGGTGTTTTTGACTTCTTTAAACCCCGTCGTTCTTTTTCAAAATCTGACGTAACAGGAAAATCGGACAATCCCGAATGGTTGGGCGTATTGGAAAATGACATTCAAATTTACAAGGAACAACCTGTTTTTGACGGACAGTATTCCAACCAATGCTACATTAACCGCATTACAGAAGCCTACACCCATTTTAAACAACAAACAAATCAGTCAGGCATTGTATTCCAAGATTGGACACAAGTCTTTATGCACCTTCCCTATTGCTTTCAGGCGCGCCGTACATTTATAGAAATATACAAAAACGAATTGCACCCCAACCTTCCCGCTGAAGAAGTAAAAGCAATGGCCAAGAGCGAAGAGTACCTACAATTGGTACAAGAAAAAATTCAACCCAGTGAAGCCGCTTCGGGTCAGGTTGGTAATTTATATACGGGTTCTATTTTCTTGGGGATGCTATCTGGATTAAGTGTATTGGCGACCCAAGAAGCGGATTTAGTAAACGAAAAAATAGGTTTTATTGCTTATGGAAGTGGTTCCAAATCCAAAGTTTTTGAAGGAACACTTCAGTCCGATTGGAAGACACAAATCGCGAAAGTAAACTTGTTTTCTTATCTTGAAAACCGTAAAGAAATTGATTTCGAAACCTACGAGCAATTACATAAAAAGGAATTGAGTACGGCTGTGGGACAACCGCATGGTTTTGTTTTAGATTCTATTGAAAAAGAAAATCCGGTTTTGATTGGTGCCCGCTATTACCGTTACCAAAACTAATTTAATTCCCTAACAAAAAGGTCAGCGGAATCGCCAAGCGTTTGTGCCAAGCTTGTTCGCTATGGTCTTCACCTTCAAATTTTCGGGTGATCCAATGGACGCTATCCCAACCTTTGGCTTTCATTACGGCATCAGCTTGATTTTGAAAGGGTTCATACATTGCATCCAAGGTAGCTGTTCCAAAATCAAAATAAATTTTATGGGTATTGACCTTGGGCAAATGTTTTTTCAAATAACGAATAAATTGTGCTGGAATGGGATTGTTTTCTACTGAAAAAACACCCGGCCAATGGGTCGACAAACAAGCAGCACCTCCAAAAACCTTGGGATATTCGCAAATTGCATACATCGAAATCAAGCCGCCCATACTACTTCCTGCTACAAAGGTATGCGCCGCATCGGTGTAAACTGAAAAATGACTGTCGATATAGGGTTTTACTTCTCGTACCAAAAACTTTAAATAATCGTCAGAATGTACCTTATACTGCTGAAAAACCGAATTCTCATTGGGTCGGTTGACTTGGTAAAGAGAATCCTTTTGCTTTTGGGTGAGTTGTTCAAAGGGTTTTTGAGGAAAATAATCGGCATGACGGGTCGTTCCGCCGTTCCAAACACCTACCACAATGCACTCTTGAATCGTTCCCGATTGAAAAAGTTGGGTCATCACATCATCCACCTCCCACGCTTGTTTGTTCCATGTGGTCGTGGCATCAAATAACATCTGACCGTCATGCATATACAACACACTGTATTTCTTGGCAGTGGAATAGTCCTTGGGCAACCAAATATCGATGTTTCGCGAAGTGACATATTCCGATTTAAAATCGGGTAAGCGTTGAATAGTTCCTGCTACAACTTTTGGAATCTCTTGTGCATTTAGATTAAACACAATACAAAATGCAATGATTAACTTTTTCATTTTACTTTTCATTTAACCTAACCATCCGTCACGGTCCAAACTGCGGTATTGAATCGCTTCGGCTATATGAGCGGATTGCACTGTGGGTGCCGCTTCTAAATCGGCAATGGTTCGGGCTACTTTTAAAATTCGATCATACGCCCGGGCCGACAAATTCAATCGTTCCATGGCGCTTTTCAACAAAGTTAGTGAGGTTGCATCCAATTCGCAATAGGTTCGAATCAATTGTGTATTCATTTGGGCATTGTAATGGATATGATTCAAATCCGAAAAGCGTTGGGTTTGAATTTCTCGCGCGGCAATGACGCGTTCGCGAATGATCGAACTGCCTTCTGAGCGTTGCCGGTCGGCTAATTTGTCAAAAGGTACAGGTGTAACTTCGATATGAATGTCTATTCGATCCAACAGAGGACCGGAAATCTTACTCAGGTACCGTTGCATTTCCGCGGGTGAGGTGGTTACGGGCGCATCGGGATCGTTGAAATAGCCGCCCGGACTCGGATTCATACTGGCGACCAACATGAAAGATGACGGATAGGTAATGGTGAATTTGGCCCGCGAAATGGTGACTTCCCGATCTTCCAAAGGTTGGCGCATGACTTCCAATACTTCCCGTTTAAATTCGGGTAGTTCGTCCAAAAACAATACGCCATTATGTGCCAACGAAATTTCACCCGGTTGGGGATAACTCCCCCCGCCTACCAAGGAAACACTGGAGGCGGTATGATGCGGATTTCGAAACGGCCGCTGGCTGATGAGTCCGACCTCCTTCACCTTCCCTGCCACACTGTGAATCTTGGTGGTTTCCAGAGCTTCTCGCAACGTCATGGGTGGCAAGATACTCGGCAATCGTTTGGCCAACATGGTTTTTCCTGCGCCCGGTGGCCCGATGAGAATGATATTATGTCCGCCAGCAGCTGCAATTTCCATGCACCGTTTGATGGACTCCTGCCCTTTCACATCGGCAAAATCAAATTCGGGAAAGTCTTGGGATTTAAAAAATTCGTCGCGGGTATTGACAACTGTAGGTTGCAATTCTAAATTTCCTGAAAAGAAGTCGATGACTTGCATTACATTTTCAATACCATAAACTGCTAAATCATCAACAATGGCAGCTTCTTGTGCATTTTGTAGCGGAAGCATAATCCCCTTAAATCCCTCTTCACGGGCTTTGATGGCAATGGGTAATGCACCGCGAATGGGTTGGAGACTTCCATCTAACGACAATTCCCCCATAATGATGTAGCGATCCAATTCATCGGCGGGCAATTGACCACTGGCGACTAAAATTCCTACCGCTAGAGTTAGATCGTAGGCCGAACCTTCTTTCCGTAAATCGGCGGGCGCCATATTGATGGTAATTTTTTTAACGGGCAATTCATAGCCGTTATTTTTTAAGGCGGCAGCAATGCGGTAACTACTTTCTTTGATGGCATTATCGGGTAATCCGACGAGATGGTAGCCGACTCCTTTGTCGACATTGACTTCTACGGTAATCGTAGTGGCTTCCACGCCAAAGACGGCGCTTCCAAAAACTTTTACTAACATGGCTTATACGTATTAAAGGCTTATAACTTCTATGTTACGAAGGTAATTATTTTTTTAAAAGGATGAGCAATTCGGGGTTTTAAAAGAATATTCAATAGTAAAAAAGTCAATTATTTTTTACTATTTGTAAATTTTATTTGTCTATATGTAAAATATACTTTACATTTGAATTGTTCTTTTTAATCACTTTTATATATGAAAACACAATTTTTATTTCCCCATTCGTGGAAAAAGGTAGGTTGGATATTATTCCTTCCCGGTATTTTATTAGTTATAATGGGTTCATTCTTCAACGTAAGTATTGACAATTACTTACCTATAAAAGTTTTTGCCCTTTACAGTGATGAGATTTTAGGTAAATCCGGTTGGTTTCAAATTATAACGAATGCCATTGCGGATGAATTACTTACGATTATGGTTATTGGTGGCGGTATCTTGGTCGGTTTTTCAAAAATGAAAAATGAAGATGAGATGATTTCCAATATTCGTTATGAGAGTTTGGTGTGGGCCACCTATCTCAATTATGGCATTATTTTGTTTACGACACTTTTCATTTTTGGAATTGCCTACATGAATGTATTAATTCACAACCTTTTTACCTTACTTTTCTTTTTTATCTTGCGATTCCATTACCGCATTTACAAACTTTCAAAAGCGGGCGACGATGAAGAATAATTTGAAAATATTGCGTGCGATTAAAAACATCTCACAAGAGGAATTGGCAAAGCAAATAGACGTCAGTCGCCAAACCATCAATGCCATGGAAAAGGGAAAGTATGTTCCTTCTACCGTTTTAGCGTTAAAATTAAGTCGCTATTTTGAAAAACCCGTGGAGGAAATTTTTGAATTGGAAGCAAACGATTAAAAAAAAATCCCAAGTGTTGTGCTTGGGATTTTTTGTTTTATTTGAAGTTTTTAAGTCCGGACTCTAACCATTCCTTATACTCTTTTACATCTGGTGTGTATCCAATCGGTTTGCTCAAATCCTTTCCGTCTGGAGTTTGCAACACATACAACGGTTGGGCATTGTTTTGATAGCGGGTAATTTGAAAATCACTCCATTTATTTCCGATGGTCACAATTTCTTTTCCTGTTGCTTTTGAAACATACTGTTCCGATTTCGGCAATTCAATTTTACGATCACATACTAATGAAATCAAGACTACCTTTTCTTTTAATGTTGGTAAAATGTCATTAGAAGGCCACACATTCTCCTCCATTTTACGACAATTCACACAAGCATCACCCGTAAAGTCAACAAAAACCGGTTTATTGACCGTTTTTGCATACGCCAAGCCTTTTTCATAATCATCAAAGGCAATAATTCCGTGTGGGCCTACATGCGCACCTTCGGGCAAACTCGCAGTTGTTGCGGCATGACCTCCTCCTGATAGACCATTCGGACTCTCACTGTAATGCATAGGCGGTGGAAATCCAGAGATTAAT
>CAYNDK010000158.1:0-6080 GCA_964395965.1 uncultured Flavobacterium sp. | reverse complement strand
AAGGAAAAGGTGTCGTTTTGGCAGAAACCAAAAAAGCAGCTGAATCCGTAATTAACGCATTTAAAAGTTTGAATGCGAATATTTTGGTACAAGAATTCATTAAAGAAGCCGATGGAAAAGATTTGCGTTTGTTTGTTGTGGATGGAAAAGTGGTAGCGGCCATGCAACGTGAAGCCGCTCCTGGTGAATTTAGAGCCAACATTCACATGGGTGGAACTGCCTCTGTCGTGAAAGTTACCCCCGATGAAAAACGCATTGCCATCAAAGCGGCCAAAGCCATGGATTTAAAAGTGGCCGGGGTTGACATTATTCGTTCGTCGAAAGGTCCGTTATTACTTGAAGTAAATTCGTCCCCCGGACTAGAAGGAATTGAAGGTGCAACCAATAAAGATATTGCCGGAGAGATGATTAAATCCATTGAGAAAAGCATCAAGTGGAAATAAATCAAAAACCTACAGGAATTTACTTGTAGGTTTTTTTTCATCTTGATTGATTTTTTTATCTTTAAAGAAATATAAATTCTCATGAAGAAAAAATACATTCCCTCATTAATTATATCATCCAAGGCAACACTACTTTTAGCTCTCGGAATCATTTTTCATTTAACAGAACAACCCGAAGCAATAATCATGTTATGCATTGCTGGATTCTTGTATTTGGTAGCAGGGATCGTCTTCATCATCATGAATTCGTTAAACAAAGACGGCAAGGAAACGTCCATTTTCTAATTCAAGTGCAATGAATGCGTATTTTGACATCATCTTTAGAAGTGTTTGTGTCTATCTTTTCATGATTGCCGCCATTCGGCTCTTTGGCAAAAAAGAATTATCACAACTCAACACGGCAGATGTCATTCTAATTTTACTGATTAGTAACGCCGTTCAAAATGCCATGGTAGGCAGTAACACCGGCTTGATTGGTGGATTAGTTGCAGCCTTAGCTTTGTTTATCATCAACTTTTTTTTCAAAAAACTAATGTTCTACATACCGGCTTTGAAAAAATTGGTCCAAGACAAACCTGAAATTTTAGTACATAACGGAACTGTAGAATTCAAGACGTTGGCGAAATTAGGGATAACCCACGACGAACTCATGGAAGCTATCCGTGAGCACGGAATCGAACACTACCAGGAAGTGCGTTTAGCCATGTTGGAAATCGATGGGAATATTAGCGTGATATCAGGTGATGCACAATTAAAACAAACCAAACACAAACGGAGAATACATAAGACTTTGGGGAATGTGTAGTGACAGTGTTCAGTCATCAGACATCAGTGTTCAGTAATTCTAAACTCTAAAATCTAAACTCTAAAATAAGATGAACAAAAACCGATTAGAAGCCTTTAGTGACGGCGTGTTAGCCATCATCATAACAATCATGGTTTTAGAATTGAAAGTTCCCGAAGGCATCGATTGTGCCGCTATTCAACCGCTGCTTCCTAAGTTTTTTGCCTATATTTTGAGTTTTATTTATGTGGGAATCTATTGGAACAACCACCACCACATGTTGCACACGGTTAAACGAGTAACAGGTAGTATTTTGTGGGCCAATTTGCATTTGTTGTTTTGGCTTTCGTTAATTCCTTTTGTGACGGCTTGGGCGGGTGACAACAATTTTGCCGCCTTTCCGATGATGTTGTATGGTATCATTTTACTTTGTAATGCCATTGCCTACTTCATCTTACAAAATGTCATTATTCACCATCATGGCAAAGAGGAAGCGCCTTTAGCTAAAGCTATAGGAAAAGATTGGAAAGGTAAAGGTTCGGTTATACTCTATGGAATTGCCATCGTATTTGCGAATTCATTACCTTGGATTGCAGGAATACTGTATATTTTAGTTGCATTACTATGGCTAGTACCCGATAAACGAATTGAAAGAATTTTAGAAAATTAATATCCTATGCCCATAATTACAAAAATAATCCTCGTTGTAATCGCGCTTTTACACGCTTATATTTTATGGTTGGAAATGTTTGCTTGGACGACCCGAGCGAAGAAAGTGTTCAAAACGATTCCCGAAGATTTGTTTGAAAAAACCAAAGTTTTAGCTGCTAATCAAGGTTTATACAATGGTTTTTTAGCGGCCGGACTTTTATGGTCGTTGGCTATTTCCGATCCGATTTGGTCCAAAAATGTGGCCTTATTTTTCCTTATTTGTGTATTTGTCGCGGGAATATATGGCGCGGCAACCGCTTCTAAACGCATTTTTTATGTGCAAAGTGTCCCCGCAATTCTTGGAATACTTAGCATCATTTTAATTTAATTTTTTTTTTTCCAACCTTTTCAATATTAATGTTCTCTTATACTAAAAAGAGACATTATGAAACCATTCCCTACCCTTTCTTCGGCTAAATTCTACCTTTGCCTTGCAATTGTTTTATGCCAAATCGCAATCGGACAAACCATTCGTGGTAAAATCGTGAGTTCGAATCCTGATGCCATAGCTTCTCTAGAAATTCTCAATTTAGCCAACAATCATGTAACACTCACCTCAAAAGAAGGCACTTTTGAAATAAAAGGAGATTTAGGTAATTCACTTCAATTCTATTTTGAAAGTGAAAAATACATTGTGAATGTTTCCAACACCAATTCTTTCATCCTCAAAATTGACAAATTAGTAAAGGAACGAAAACTAGCTGCCCGAAAAAGTGAAAAAAAAGCGGCACAAAAAAACAAACGCGCCAATCGAAAATATAAAAATACTACTGTCAAAGTAACTTCTAATGATCATCAACGCTACAAAAATCCCTACAAAAAGAGTGTCATTGGATGTGTTTTTGATAAATCCGGTTCACTCCCAGGAGCTACTGTACAAATCAAAGGGACAACGATTGGTGTTCATACAGATATAGAAGGATATTACGGAATTGAGGCTAAAATTGGTGATGTTTTAATCATTTCATTTTTGGGTTACCGTTCTGTAGAATTAAAAGTAACGCACCCCATCATGAATGTCGTACTTGAAGATGCTACAGTAACTTTGGATGAAGTTGTTGTGACAAGCTATAGTTCTACCGTAAAACGTAAAATGACCAGTAGTGTTGAACATGTAAGCATTAGTGAAACTGTTGTAAGTGATAAAGAAATGCTCAGTGCTGCTGCCCCATCTACTTCGGGTTCAAGTTCCACAGGCCCAAAGGCTGGCCAACTCACCGCTACTGAAGTTAATGATTTCAGTCATTATACCTATTGGCAAGGACTCACCGAAAGCGAATTGAATCAGTGGAAAAACTACTGGAAAATCTGTCCCACACAGCGGTATTCATTGGTAATAAAAAATGAAAAAGGCTTTCCTGTAGTGAATAAAAAGGTTTTCCTAAAATCGGGTGAAACAACACTTTGGGTAGGTCGAACCGACAATACTGGTCGTGCTGAATTGTGGAATACTCCTGAAACTACAGGTGTTAATGAAGGGAACAAACTCCAAATTACAGATGAAAAAGGAACCGTATTAGTTGCTACTGCCAAAGAATTTCACGAAGGCATCAACTCCTACACCTACACTACGGATTGTACTTCAAAAGTAAAAATCAATATCGGATTTATGATCGACGCCACCGGTTCAATGGGTGACGAAATCAGCTATTTGCAATCGGAATTGTATGATGTGATCGAAAAAACCAAACAACATTTACCCGAGTCGGAAGTGAAAATGAGCAGTTTATTCTATCGGGATACCAGCGACGATTATGTGGTGAAAAACTTTGATTTTACAGCCAACATTCCGAATGTGATTGATTTTATCAAAAAACAAAATGCGGGCGGTGGTGGCGATTATCCAGAGGCCGTAATTGAAGGTTTAGACAATGCCATCCATCAAATGAGTTGGGAAGATGATGCTACTTCAAAATTACTTTTTGTGGTTTTGGATGCGCCACCTCATTATACAGAAGCCAATGTGAAAAAATTACACGAATTGGGCCGCCAAGCCGCTGAAAAAGGGATACGAATAATTCCGCTCGCGGCTAGTGGAATCGACAAATCCACTGAATATTTGATGCGTGCTTTGGCTTTGGAAACCAATGGAACGTACCTCACGTTAACCAACCATAGCGGTATCGGAGATAACCACATTGCGCCTTCCGCGGAAAGTACCAAAGTGGAAATGCTCAACGAATTACTGTTGCGAATTATTCAGCAATTTGGTGCAGTCAATCGTTGTGATCAAAAAGAAGAGGATTTTGCACAAAATTCAATCCTGAACGAACAAAGCGCCAAAGACAAATCCATCACGTTTACTTATGCGCCCAATCCAACTACTGATTTAGTGACTATTCGCATTGACGTTCCTGCCCATGAGGTCTTTTTATTTGACACTACGGGAAAATTGATCTTTTACAAAACCGATAAAGCAACGGAATACACACTTGATCTTACCGGTTTACCCAATGCGGTTTATTATTTGAAAGTTGCCACTGAAGAAAAAATCTTCTATGGAAAAATTATTAAACGAAGTTAAGCTACATCCCATGAAATATCTTTTTTTCTACTTGTTCCCTAGTTTGCTTTTTCAAGCTTGGGCTCAAAATAACACCCAGAAATCAACTGTGATTGTCTATTTTGACACCAACCAATTTCGGTTAACGAATGAACATCGGCAACAATTGGATTCGTTTTTCCCGTTTGATAAAGGCACCGGATTAAAACATGAATTTCTTGTTACAGGCTACACCGACGAAACAGGTCCGCTATCCTACAACGAATGGCTTTCAGAACAACGGGCGTGTGCGGTGGCGGACTATTTGGAAACCAAAGGAAGTCAATCCGAATTTCAATGCATTGTGAATGGAAATGGTATTTATTCAGTAGTTGAAAACAATGCGCGACAACGCAGAGTAATGGTAGAACATAGACGCATTCGGGGTTGTGGTTTGATGGAAGAAAGAATGGATACGATTGCTTTTGCTCCGCCCTATTTCAAAAACATTGCGGCCTATTTTGATACCAAAAGCATGATTCACGATCGGGTTTTTGCCATCAACACCAACGAAAATTTAATCAAAACGGCAGGAATGTATTTGTTCGAACGCAACGAGGAACAATTTAAAAATTTAGCACCCAACACCGTCGTTCGCTTTTGTTTTCCTTTGGTAAAAGGCAAGAAATTTGATCCCGATATGAAAGTTTGGCGTTTGGTTATCAATGAAAAAGGCGAAAAACGCTGGGAAGAAACAACGGTTCCTGTGCGCTTTAATCCGGATTCCAATTGCTATGAAGTCGGTATGAATTGTATTTATTTGCCCGGAGAACGCGGGTTAAACATTGATAAAAACCGACCAATTTCCGAAATGGAAATTGAAATTTCGTTTTATAAAAATGTTGAATGTTTGGATGTCGAACTCACGGATGCTGATTTTTCAGCTGTGGATGAGAACAGGAACCATAAAATTTACCAATTTATTGGGTTGACTACGCAAGAAACGGGGTATTTCAAAGGGAAATTTAGAAAAAATGGCCTCGAACATGAATTGAGTTTTCCGCTAACGAGTTGTACCAAAACAGAACATCCTGACGGAAGAAAAGCCTATTATCTCTCAGAAAAAAGCCATTTTTGGGTGGATGGAAAAGAGTTCAACGGACCCCGAAATCTTTGGCAACGCATTGGTGATTGGTTTCGAAAAAAAGAGGAACCGTTGTAAAAGGAATCAGGTTTCTTCCGAAAAAGTGGAAGAAACCTGAAATCTTTGGTTTTATTCTAATTCAATGACAAAACTTCTTAAAAACGCCACCGATTTTTCAATATCGTAATGTAAAATGCGGTCCACTTCAACCAGGGGCACTTCTTCACGGTAGGATTTCAAGAAACTTTCTAAAAATTCGCTGCTGCGAAGTGGTCTTCTGAATTCAATCGCCTGCGAAGCATTCATCAATTCGATGGCTAAAATTCGCTCCAAATTGTCCACAATGCGTAAGGCTTTAGTGGCGGCATTGGATCCCATACTTACGTGATCTTCTTGTCCATTGCTGGAAACAATACTATCAACTGAAGCAGGTGTCGCCAATTGTTTGTTCTGACTTACAATACTCGCCGCCGTGTATTGCGGAATCATGAACCCCGAATTGAGTCCGGGATCATT
>CAYNDK010000157.1:0-6086 GCA_964395965.1 uncultured Flavobacterium sp. | reverse complement strand
ACATGTTTACAATGCAATGTAGATTCGGCCCACTGCTTTAGCTTGTAATTAACCACAACTATACCCTTAAAAAAGAAGGAACAAAATTGGGTGACTTTTGTTTTTTGAGCACTAATAAATTCACTTAAACCGTTATGATCATGCCATATTATTTGAATTGAAGGCAGTACCATTTTCAACAAAAAAGCAGTAAAAAAAGAACTACTGTGTGCTTGAACATGATCGATCTTATGCTTTTTACAAAAAGTTCGCAACCGAAATATAGCTTTCATATCCAACTTAGATGTCCGACCCAAATGAAAATATACTACTTCCGGATGCAAGTGTTGTTTCAACGCTCCTTCTTTACGTGTTGTGACTAAGGCAGAAAAGGCAAGTGCTGTATGCAATGCATTGGCATAATTTACGGCCATTTTTTCGGCACCTCCAATTTCTAACGAATCTATTATTTGAGCCACTCGCCTCATAGCATCATCATTTTTTTTATCGCTTCTTCAAAAGCAGTTGTGGTAAATTGTCTAGACCAATGAATTCCTGCTTCACACTTCATTTGATAACCTTCTTCGTTTCCAAATAGCGCTTCAATAGCTTGACAATCGTGATTGATATCCAAAGTTAGAAGTATTCCTCGCTTTCCTTGATCCAACATAGACCTCACACACGAAACGGGAGTTACTGCTGGCACACATCCCCAAAACATTGCTTCAGCTACAACTTTGGGCCAACCCTCACTTTGTGAAGGTAAAAGTAAGAAATGGGATTGTTGATATACTGTTTGCATGGTTACAACATCAACATTTCCACGAAGTACTACCAAATGTTGCAATCCTTTGGCGTTGATATATGCTTCAAGTTCACCACGAAGCGCTCCTTCACCATATAAATTTAGTTCCGCTGAAAGACCCTTTTCTACCATTGCCTCCAAAAGTTGAATCGCATAGAGTGGCCTTTTTCCAGGAGCCAAACTCCCAACAAAGACTAATTTTATTTTTCCTTGTAAATCAGGAATTGAAGCCGGCAAAGGCAACCCTTCTGGATAGGTTGCTGTAAAAAAAGCTTTAATATTTTTGGTTTGATTGGGCCAATCACCATACACGAGAACTTGCATACGTTTTGTCAAAAAAGTATTCGCCAAGAGACTACGTTGCCATTTATACGTAAGTGGCTGCTTTGCATTAGGATCCCAATTCCCAGCATACTTTGCTGTTTTAATTTTTGAGGGAAAAAAAAGTTGCGCTACAACACCTAATAAACCCATATTTCCGGGACATCGCAAATGCAAATGGTCTGATTTTCGGAAGGCCATTAGTATTTTAAAAAAAATCAAAGGCATTACCCACAAGGCTTTACAACTGTTTTTTACAGAGGTAAATGAAAAATGTGGCACAGGAACAAATTCTATATTGGGATGGTTATAGGCCAAATGAATTGCATCGAGCTTACGATTTTCAAGTGGGGCAACAACAATAACTTTATCGGCATATTTCAACCAAATATTCATTTCTTTAATATACGGACCATACCCAAAATAGGAACCGTCTTTAGGCGTATGGATTACGTGTGAAATGATACAAAATGTCATGACCTTGGTGCTTTAGGTTGATTATAAATTAAACTCCACCACCCTACTATTCGACCAATTGTTTCACGGAAAGCATCGTTCTTATCTTTTGCAGTAATACAATTGGTTCCCCGTATTAACGTGAGCAGTAAAGCAATGGTATTCCATTTTAGACGTGCTTTTAGTGTCGGACTAGGATACTTTGTTCGCCAAACAAACCAGCCATTTCGGATAACCATTTTACCATACTTATAAAAATCAGGACGTCCTGAACTGTCATGATAATGGTACAAACCCGCATTAGTATTCAAATAAAGGGGGCCTAAATTTGACAATCGCAATGTAAATTCAGCGTCTTCATAAAGTCCGTAGCCCTCAAAATAGGTTGAAAATTTATGTGTAGCTAAAACCGACTTACGAAATGAAGAAACCCCACCCATAAACTGCTGAACTTCATATATTTTCCCTGAAGGCGGCAAGAAAGCAACACTCCTACCATGGGACTCAGGAGGCATAAAACATGGGGAGTTTGTAGTCATTAACCCTAATTTTTTTCGAATCACAAAACGACTACTATCACTTCGTTTCCAGCCATCATAATAGTATTCATTCGATTTTGGGGTATAATTGAGTCCAACCTCAGTCCACGGACCTACGTTTATTATGAATCCACCAACACCTAAAGCATCTGGGAAAAGAGTATACGTTCCAATTAATTGCTCAAAATAATCGGGTTCTAATACGGTGTCATCATCCAAAAAACAAACAATTTCCATCGAAGAATGCACCCGTTGAATACCATAATTGCGCTGTTTTGTCAACCCTCGATCCTTATCTTCTACCCGATAATACTTGAGATTGGGATAATTTTTTGGTTCTAATGCTAAGGCTGTATCATCGGTCAACGAACCATCAACGATAAGTATTTCATCGGGATACCAAGATTGTAGCAGTACAGAATCCAATAACGTTTGCAACGGAACGGGACGCATGTAAGTACATATGATTAAGGAGAATTTTGGTCGAACTACTGCCATACGGCTAAAGACTTACATTACTATGAAATTTGATGATTAGCACTTTCAACTCAAACAACTAGTGAGGTTTGGAAGCAATAAAAATCAAGTTGTTATATCCTGTTTTTCGGTTATAGTTTTGCCCTTTTTCACGATAGAATTCTTCTAATGACACCACATATACATTGGAAAAACCTGCCTTTTCAAGATCTTTTTTCAAATCAGAAGCGGTGTAATAATAACCTGGGACTTGAAACCCATTAAATCCAGTCATACGGTTCCCAACTCGAACGCCAATAAAGGGTCGCAATACAGCGCGTAGGTTAAAATACCAAGTTTTCATAGGGGTTCCAATTTGGTTATGAACTGTACCTATCACTTGACCACCAGCCACCAACAATTCCGAAGCGTTTTTCATGATTTGGATGCGAGAATGATGTTCTGGAACATAAGTGAGCATACTATTCAAGATGGTCACCAATTGAAAACTTTCCCGCGGGGTAGTTAAAGTACAAGCGTCAGCAACACAAGTATTCGTTACATCGGCTATCCCCCATTTCTTTAAATTCTCTTGACACTTGAGTATCATATTCTCAGAAATATCAGAAGCTAAAATTGATTTGGGTTTAAAATACTCCGCAATAGGGTGAATTTCGCGACCCGTTCCGCAACCATATATTTTTATTGACTCAATTGGAGAAGTGCATCTTTTTTTGGCTTCTTCCATTAAAAACAACTCAAAATCTGATGCTTGTTGCAATACTTCTTGCGTGGCAATTATATCGCTTTTTTCCCAAAAAGATTTGTTATCGATCTTCATTTAGCTTCGTTTACGCATCAACATGGTTACGTGCATACAAGAAAACAAACGAGACGTTGAAGTTGCCGACAATTCCCAATCATTTCGGTGCCAACGCTTACCAATTTCAAGTCGTTTTTCTTCAGAAAGCGGTAAAAATCCAAGAAGGAAAAACCATTTTGACTTCCCTAATAGTCCACGACGTTCTTCGATTTGAAATGCTTTATCGTATTTATAAAAAGTCTTACGTGTAAACGGCCATTCCCAAGCGGCATCCGATTGAAAAGGTCGGTAGAGCATACGGATAAACTTAATCGGCAAACTGGTTTCCAAAGGATCGTAACTAATTACTACACCTCCAGGCGCTAATTTCTCTTGTAATTTGGCGATTAATACATCAACATTTGGAAAATGGTGTAATACCCCATAAGCATAAATAATATCAAAATCTTTTTCAGCAAATTCGTCAGATAAAAAATCTACGGCTAATGCTTTGGCTGTTGGGATTTCGGCCAAACGTTGATTCAACTTTTCAATGGCAACATCACTCAAATCTACTCCAATATATTGTTTGGAATTTCGAGCTAAATGCATAGACAAGCTATTCCCTGCATAACAACCCAAATCCATTACTTTTTTCTGTGACAAGTCGCCAAACCATTTCTTGTGCAAATCATAAGATTCATCCAAGATTCCGATATTTTTACGGATTTTTTTTAATGTTTTTTCTCGAATTGAAGACCAAATTCGTGTGGCAAGATTTTTCTTCTTATGATTGTAGAATTCCTTTTGCTTTAGGTTCGTTTCCAGAATTTGTTCTTTGGTTTTCATTCCGAGTATATTAGGTTAACAAGGAAGCAAATATAACCCAAATCCCGAATAGTTGAAAAGGATTTATTTTTTCTTTTTTAACAAAAAAAGGAGTTTGGCTACCCTGCTTTTTTGCCTTTTCAAGACTTTTTCAAAAAGTAAGTACAGGGTAAAAACCGGCCGATTCAAAACCCAGTAGCGTGGCGTTTCAAATAAAACCAAACGACTTCCAAATCCCTCTTTAAAACGGATCACCCCTGCACTTCCTCCAACCGAAATATCATAATGAAGGTGTTCATTTTGAAGCGCATCTTGCATTACCCAATCATGCATAAAATGGGAAACACCCTTATCTTGAAAAGCTTTCAAGACTCCACCATTGATGTAAATATACCGTCCGCCACATTCCATAACATAGAGTGCACCAACAAGTTGATTGTCCCAAAAACAAACACCTATGCGTGCATATCCCTTTTCAAGATAGTTCAACAAGGTGGCTTTCACTGCTTCAAAACTGCGAATGGGATATCCTTTATCTTTGGCATTTTGCTCAAAACAAGCATACGCTGAGGCTAATAACGATGTTTCATGCGGTGTAATCCAGCGAAATTCAAGATTGTTTTTTTCACCTTTAAGCACATTACGCAGGTGGTTTTTTGTATAACCTTTACGGATACTTTCTTTGGATTGACCCTGTAAAACCACGGGACGCATGCCATACAATGGAATGACAAACTTAAACCGTGTTCCTTCTTTTCCTTGATATAAAAAGGCCTTTTCAGGTACTGAATTCAATGTAAAAAGATTATCAGCGTAGGCCACTTTGCTCGATGGTACACTTATTTGAAAATAACAGCAACCTTCTTGCTTGGCTTTTTGATGCAACTTTTGAATACAATGATCCAGATCAGACTCCTGTCCAGGTAAAAGTACGGGACCACAAGGCACGATCATAAATTTAAAAAAAGAAAACTGTGCGAGTACGTAGCCAGCACCTCCTACAATAGTATTATTTTCTTTTAAAAAAATAAAACCTGTACGAAATCCGTAGGATTCATAAGACTTCACCCAATCTGAATACTGGTTGTACAAACCTCTCGAATTCCGAAACAAGAGTTCGTCCCATTCTGCTAAATCAGCAGTCGATGTAGAAAAAATAAATTGTTTCATGAAATTACACGCACAGGTAAGTCAAATCCGTTACTCACAAAAATAACACCCTGCGCATCGATATCCAATCGAACAGATGAAAACTTTTCCCAAACAGCAACCAACTCACTCAATGTTGGATTCCAAAGTTGCGCTTCTTTAATTTGTTGGGCTAAATAATCAAAATTTTGTGCCGGTTGAAGAGCTACTGTACGTTCATTTTCCAGTAAGCGACCTTGATGGTGTTTCATATCCACTGAAAAATAAGTATGCGCTATACACAAGCCTGATTGATTGCGCAATAAATCTATATTTTCTGGAGCTAAGCCTACAGAAAAGTCGACCATTTCCAGGGACTGAAACACAGTATACACCTGATTGCCAAACTGATGTTTAAAAAAAGTCGGCGCAAATCGAGCTAAAGGATACGGTTGCGACACCATCCGTTTACTTCCCCATTGCAATTGCATCAATTTGAAAAGAACGGGAAGAATACATCGTAAAAAGTAAACAAATTGCAGTGGATTTTTATGCGTAATCATTTGACGAAAATGCGCAAGTGCATCAATATACAACCGGATTCTTCGATCACTATTGTCTGCATAAAAAACCACATTTTTCAACCGATTTTCCCATCGTTTTAAAAAAGGCAATTCTTTTATCGAATTTTGAAAAGAAGCATAGGTAAATTGCTGGGAATCCAACTGATTAATAATTCCCTTTGAGACCCTTCCAGTGTCCATATAATTCC
>CAYNDK010000156.1:0-6114 GCA_964395965.1 uncultured Flavobacterium sp. | reverse complement strand
TGAGTGCCTTTTGAAAGCGTGGGATGAAGTGGAGCTTTTTCATGATACAAAGATAGGTTTTTTTGAGCTGCTGAGTTGCTGAGAAGCTGAGCCACTGAGAAATTGGGGGGTGTATAAAAATAAATGATAGCCAAAACTTCTTTAATTTGTTCAGTCGTTATTTTAATTATCTTTGTGCCACAAACAAACCCAACCCATGATTACCACGGCATTAAAAACCGAATTGGAACACTATTTTGAGTTCTTTCGTAACGGCATTATTGGCATTGACCAAGAATTTGAAACGCCTTTTGGAACCAAACCTTTAATCTACACCGACTGGACGGCGAGCGGCCGTTTGTACCGACCCATCGAAGAAAAGTTGATGAATGTGTTCGGACCCTTTGTGGCCAATACCCATACGGAAACGACGGTTTCGGGAACAGCGATGACTTTGGCCTATCATGAAGCGAAACAAATCATCAAACGTCATGTGAATGCCAATGAAAATGATGTGTTGATCAATACAGGAACAGGGATGACGGGTGTGGTGAACAAGTTCCAACGCATCTTGGGTTTGAAAGTCCCCGAAAACTTAAAAGACTATCTCAATTTACCAACCGAATTAAAACCGGTGGTGTTTGTGTCGCACATGGAGCACCATTCCAATCAAACGTCGTGGATAGAGACCATTGCGGATGTGGTGATTATTCCAGCGAATGAAGACGGTTTGTTTTGTTTGGAGCAATTCAAACAAGTGGTGGCTAAATACGCTGACCGCAGTTTTAAAATTGCTTCCATTACGTCGTGTTCCAATGTTACAGGCATTCGCACGCCCTATCATGAAGTGGCGAAAATCATGCACCAAAATAACGGCGTATGCTTTGTAGATTTTGCCTGTTCGGGACCTTATGTGCCGATAGATATGCATCCTGCCGATCCGGAAGCGTATTTGGATGCGATTTTCTTTTCGCCTCATAAATTCTTGGGTGGACCGGGGACTTCGGGCGTCTTGATTTTCAATCAAAATTTATACAAAAATAATGTACCCGATTGTCCGGGTGGTGGAACCGTGAGTTGGACCAACCCGTGGGGTGAACATAAGTACATTGACAATATTGAAGACCGTGAAGATGGCGGTACGCCGGGCTTTTTACAAGTGATTAAAACCGCTTTGGCGATTCAATTGAAGGAAGAAATGGGCGTGGAGAATATTTTGAAGCGCGAACATGAATTGGTCGACTATATTTTTGAACAATTATCACCCATTGAAAATATTACCTTGTTAGCGGGCCAACACCAAGACCGTTTGGGGGTGATTTCGTTTTATATTCACGATTTGCATTACAATTTGGGGGTAAAAATCCTGAATGATCGCTTCGGTATACAAACCCGTGGTGGCTGCAGTTGTGCGGGAACTTACGGACATTATTTACTCCATGTGGACCAAGAAACTTCCCATCATTTAACGTGCTCCATTGACGAAGGCGATTTAACGCAAAAGCCTGGATGGATTCGCATGTCGATTCACCCGACTACAACTACAGCTGAAATCGAGTATGTCTGTTCGAGCATCATTGAATTGGCAGCTCATCACCAGGAATGGGCAGCGGATTATGTTTACAATCCCAAGAAAAACGACTTTACGCATAGAAATGCTGTTGCGGTAGAGAAGGCGATGGTAAAGGAGTGGTTTTTTTGAAATCTTTAAGGTTTTAATTGTTAATTGTTGTAGTGGTTATTTTTATTTTAATTAATTGATTTTTAAAATGATATTGTTTTTTTTGTAAAATGTTTAAATTTGAAAATTGAAATGTTTTATAAAAAGCACTATGTCTGAAGCTCAGTTTATTCCTTTTGATTTAAAATTAGTAGAGCCAAGTTTCGATAGTAATTTAACCGATTTAATTATTGAGTTGGATTACCTAAGAAAAAAAACGCTTGGTGGCTCGACTCATCCTAATGTTTTTTTCCAATTAAAACAGATTTTCCACACTCTTGAAAGCATTGGGTCAGCAAGAATTGAAGGGAATCGAACAACTGTTGCTGAGTATATAGAAACAAAATTGGATGACGAAATTCCAATTTCGGATGGGATTCAAGAAATTCAGAATATTGAAAAAGCAATGGAATTTGTTGAAGCAAATATCCAAGATTATCCAATAAACACACTTTTTATTAGTGAGTTACACAAGATGATTGTTGCTGATTTACCTCTTCCTCCAAAAGGTGAAGGGGATTATACTCCGGGGATTTACAGAAAGAATAACTTAAAAATTCATGAATCTAGTCATTTACCACCCGAACATTTCAGTGTCGAAGGTTATATGTCTGAATTGTTTACGTTTATCAATAAAGTAGATAGTCCAAAATATGATCTACTAAAGGCGGCTATTGCTCATCATCGATTTGTATGGATACATCCCTTTGGAAATGGAAATGGACGTACTGTGCGATTATTTACTTATGCAATGTTAGTTAAAACGGGTTTTAATGTTAACATCGGTAGAATAATTAACCCAACAGCAGTATTCTGCAGTAATAGAAATGATTACTATACTTATTTAGCCAAAGCAGATTCTGGAACAAAAGAAGGGATTTTAGAATGGTGTGAATATGTGTTGAGAGGATTAAAGGATGAAATTGAAAAAATAGATAAGTTAAGTGATTATGAGTTTTTGAAAAAGGAAGTATTAATTCCAGCTATTAATCATTCTTTAGAAAGAAAATACATCACGGAAATTGAATCTAAAGTTTTAAAAAGAGTCGTTGAAAACCAACTTATTCAAGCTTCAGATATTAAAGATTTATTTTCAAGTAAACACAATTCTGAAATTTCACGACAAATTAAAAAGTTGATTGAAAAGAAAATGTTGGTTCCCGAAAAGGAAGGAACTCGGAAATACATCATTCGATTTGACAATAATTTCTTATTGAGAGGAATAATAAAAGCTTTAGATGAAAAAGGATTTCTCCCAATACGTGATTAATTATTAAATAGTAAGACTCAGCTTCTCAGCAACTCAGCAGCTACTTCAACAACTTCTTCAACGTTTCATATTCACCCGACTGTCCAAAATCGGCATCGTTATAGCGTTCGCCAATCATTTGGTGGCGTTGGCAATCGAAACTAATTTTCGCAGAACCGATAAACTTCCCTTTTTCACGGAAGACCAATACATCGGTATATCCTGATTGGCAGGTGGGTTGTATGGGTTTTGAGGGATCGCGTTTGGAGAATAAATGTTCGATTTCGGGATATAATTTCGGGTCTAAAATTTCCTTTTGGTATCCTAAGATTTCCATGTTTTTAATGAATAAGGTATCCTTAGTCGACACGGGGATATCTCCGGTGACAATTTGCAACAAGCCTTGTTCCATTCGGGTTTTGTCTTCTTTGCCAATGATACTGTCTAAAGCCGCTTTGGTGTAGGGAACCGAGTAATGTTCGACCTGGTCAAATTTAAAAAAAGGCAAATCACCCGTAGGTTCAGTAGTTGCGGATTTTTTACACGAAGTGGCAATAAAAAGGGTGAATAAGGCAAGGACAATTCGTTTCATTGTAAGGAGTTTTTTTATACGGGTGAAGTTACGAATAATTACGGTTTATCCGAAGTACGAACGGGAAGTGTTTTCCCAATAAAATTATAGGTAACGGTCTGCGAAACTTGAATACACCAAAATCCGTCCTTATTTTCAAAAAGATAAAAGTCGGACGACGGATGTTTATCCAAGCCACAACCGGGTCGGTAACCTTCATAGATGGCATGTAAAACGACTCCCTCCTTTTTGATGGTTCGGGAGTTGTTGAGGTACACATATTCGTTATCGGTGGCGTAAGGTTGGTACTTTTCGTAAACGAGTTGCGGTACATTTTCAACTACTTGTAATCCATGGTTGCGGTTGTACACATAGGTATGAAATTTGTCAGAGCAATAAGGATAGCCCATTCGAAAACTGGCTGCATCGGCTTGTGTGATTTGGTCGCCCCAATAGATAGCCCCCATGGCTTCAACCAATTTGTAATCATAGATTTTGCAGGGATATAATTTTCCGTTAATTGGAGCGATGTGTTGGGTACCGTTTTTAACAAGCGCGAGTTGTTCGGGACCTACATTCGTGTACACTTTATTTTCAAGAATATCATAGACTTGATTACTATAAGCCAAAAAGCGTGAGGCATAAGCTAATGCCACTGTTTTATCATTAACCGAAATCGTATAATGAAAAGGAATTTTGCATTGGATTACTTTTTGAAGTTGTTCATCCCAATTACGGTAATAAATCCCTTTTTTATCGTAATAATAATCAGAATGGGGAATTGTACCAAAGCTTGCCGCATCAAGAGAAAATTCACAAAGTAAGCCCCCTAGATACATTTTTGTTCCCACTTTAATCCAATGATAATTGCCGGATTCCCATATTTTGATGTACTTACGTGCGGTGTGGGGTATATTGGTTTTGGTAACGCCGTAGTACATGTTTTTATGATCCATTGCATATGATTTTGAAAGGGATTGCATGGAAACGGCATCCATCGTAGGAATGGGGTGGAGAGTTTGAAGGTTAAGGACAACCGACTTTGTTTTTCCTAGGTAATTGTTCACATAGGTTATTGTTTCCCCTTTGTAACGCAACGGTTCTCCCATTTCATAAATGATTTTCCCGTCGGAAATCCGTGCCTCATTAAGGTAAATAATCGATGCAGGTGCTACATTCGGTAGTTTTTTTCCAAGATAAAACACCTGATTTTTATCTAATGTATACCGGTCAGCACTGGAATACAACATTTTAAAACTGGCCACATCGACACCTGTAATTTCTTGGGTGTCCAAAAACAAGTGATCGCGGGTCTTCCAATAGTATTTTGTGGCTGCTTTGTATTCGGGATTACGGTGTTCTCCAATTACTTGAAATCCAGTGGTATCTACGGGAACGAATTGGCCATCGAAGTAAACGCCTTGGTCATCTAATCCAAATCGGCGCGTGTAATCTTTGGTCGAAAGGCGAAAAGTTTTCGGATTGGCGGTTAGCACTAGAGATGTTGTTGCATCCTTTTGATAGACTACACGATTGGGTTGGATAATAAACCGCGGACTCACCAAGCCACGACCTGAAAAAGCAGTGAGTGTAGTATCTTGCCTAGCGATTTGGAGGGTATCCCCAGTTTGTGCTATTGACCAACTTCCCAACAAGAAAACGAATAGTATAAATAAGGATCTCATACAATGAAAGAGGACAAAAGAGAGGAAAAGGTTGGATTGCTACTTGAAAATTCTTCCTGAAATTTCTGGATTAAACTCTAAATTCTTCCCGAAGTTTCGGGACTAAACTCTAAAATCTAAACTCTAAAATCTAAATTTGACAGTTACCAAAACTTCCACCAAGGTTTAATTTCAGGTTCGAGGTAGCCCATTGGTTTTTCTACTTTATCGGGAGCATATCCTTTGTGGTAGTTGAGAATTGTCAAGAAAAGTGAAAAATATTCTTGGGTTTTGGGGAAGGTTTCATGGAGGTAAAACGCCGTCAAATTGAGTTGGTCACTGGAAAAAGTCGTGTACCATTCCACCACAAAATCAATGATATGTGAACGTAATTCTTCGTTATAAGCCCCCAAGCGCAAATAATAATCCAAGGCATGGTTCCCGCGTGGTGTTTTTTCAGTGCGAATGATTTTTTCGAGGAATTCGAGCTGCTCTTTTTGGTACTTCGAACCGATGATGGCAGTGATGGCATGCAATAGGGTGTCGCGTAACGGTTTCTCTTCGGTAGCCGCATTTTCTGCCATAAAAATCAAGCTGATGGTATTGAAATGTTCTTGTTGTTCCGCATATTTACCATAAATCTCCAGTCCTTCAATGATGCTGCCGTCTTTGGTTTGTTCGTGTTGAAGAAAGGCTTTGGCACCGGTTCGGAGTTCGTGGTAAATTTCCAGGTATTCGGTTGTATTTTCCATATGCTTCAATTAAGGGAGTTGCGGAATTTCTCGGGGATCGTTTTTATAAATCTGCTGAAATCGGGTTTGTTCGGTAGGCGTCAACAAGAAAACCGACAAATCATTGGTGCCTTCATACAGGAGATAAAACTGCTCGTTGCAATTTTTAGCTTTCAAAAGGGCATTGATTTTTTTGAAAA
>CAYNDK010000155.1:0-6195 GCA_964395965.1 uncultured Flavobacterium sp. | reverse complement strand
CCAACCGATTTTAAGTCCCCTAATTTGGCTATTCCTACCACCAATGTAGTAAATACCAAAGGAGCGATGATCATCTGAACGAGACGAATAAAAAGTGTGGCTAATAATTTTACATAAGTACTGCATTCTGCAGCAAATTCTTTTGAAGTATAATCATGGAGCATAACTCCAGCAAAAATCCCTAAAAGTAAGGCTATGAAAATTTGAACCGTAAGATTACTTAACCATGATTTTTTTGTTTCTTCCATATTTATTTTAAATTATTGTAAGCCGAATGAAGTAAATAAAAGTCAGCTAAAACTAAAGCAGCCATAGCTTCTACAATGGGAACAGCCCTTGGTACAACACAAGGATCATGACGTCCTTTTCCTTGTAGTTTCTGAATTGTACCCGATTTAGTTAGTACTTCCTGCTCTTGAATTAATGTGGCAACAGGCTTAAATGCAACTCGAAAATAGATGTCCATCCCGTTTGAAATTCCACCTTGAATTCCTCCCGATAAATTGGTTTTTGTTGTTCCATCTTCATTATACAAATCATTGTGCTCACTACCTTTCATTCGAGCACCACAGAAACCGCTACCAAATTCAAATCCCTTTACGGCATTGATGGATAACATTGCTTTTCCAAGTTGTGCATGTAATTTATCGAATACGGGTTCACCCCAACCTATTGGAACACCCTGTAGTACACAAGTTATGGTACCTCCTATAGTATCACCTTCCTTTCGAACTTCGCGAATCAATGCTTCCATACGAGATGCTGTTTCTGGATCAGGACAGCGTACTGGATTCGATTCAATTAACGAAAAATCTACAGCATGGTAGGGTTTTTCCATAAAAATAGAACCAACAGAAGAAACAAAAGCATTAATTTTAATGGAAGAAAGGAGTTGTTTCGCAATTGCACCTCCTACTACTCTACTGGCAGTTTCACGTGCGGAACTTCGACCACCTCCACGATAATCGCGAAAGCCATACTTTTGATCATAAACATAATCTGCATGACTTGGGCGAAACGAATCTTTCATGTGGTCATAATCCTCTGATTTTTGATTGGTATTAGGGATAATAAAACCGATTGGTGTTCCAGTAGTTTTACCTTCAAAAAGTCCCGACAAAAATTGTACTTCATCCGCTTCTTTTCGTTGGGTTACAATTGCAGATTGCCCTGGCTTTCGTCGAGCCATTTCATTTTGAATTGCTTCAATGTCTAACGACAATCCTGCTGGACAACCTTCCACTATTCCGCCAAGTGCTTCACCGTGTGACTCTCCAAAAGTGGTTAATTTAAATAGTGTTCCAAAACTATTTCCTGCCATATTTTTGTAGTTTCAACAAATATAAAATTTAATTTCCCGTTTAAGTAAAGACAAACTGTAAATATTATAAGGCTTCACAAAAATTATATAACAAAGACTTGTAGCATCCCTCTAACTTTGTAACTGTAAATAAACTTGAATTAATTAATGTTAAACTAAAAATGTGAATTATGAAAAAACTAATGCTAACCCTGACTTTGATTGGTGGACTGTTTGCAATGCAAGGACAAAACTTTTCCAAAAATGCATTGGGACTTCGTTTAGGTGATAATGATGGATTTGGAGGTGAAATATCCTACCAAAGAGGTTTAAGTTCAAAAAACCGTCTTGAATTTGATTTAGGATGGCGCAATAGTAATTATGTAGATGCTATCAAAGTGGCCGGTTTATACCAGTGGGTATGGAATATCGACCAAGGCTTTAATTGGTATGCAGGTGTCGGTGGCGGACTTGGGAGTTGGAGTTATGATAGAAACAATGTTTCCGACAGTGGTTCGTTTGTTTTCTTAGCGGGTGATATTGGTATTGAATATAATTTTGATATTCCGTTACAATTATCATTGGATTTCCGTCCTGAAATTTACTCAAATTCTGGTCGTTTCAGAGATGATAACTTCGGACCTGACATTGCCTTAGGTGTTCGTTATAGATTCTAATCTTTCCTTTTATATTAAAAAGTAAATCCCGGTATTAACTGCCGGGATTTATGATTTCTATTGGTTTCTTACTTTTTATTCGCAAAACAAAATTTGGAGTAGTCATTACCGTAGTGGCCATTCCTTTCGGAGGAATCTCTTTTATAATTACTTCAACTTTATCTTTTAAAACTTTTACTTTTTCAACTTTAATAGTCCAACCGCCTGATGGTTTTTCTCCCAAATTTACCAAGATAAAATTACAGGTTTTAATATCCTCTTTATTCAAATACGGACTAATAATTGGGTCTTTAAGTAGCATTTGAAATTCACTTTCTTCCGTAATGATTTCATAAAATTGAAACCGTGCTCCATCCTGTTCTCTGCCATATAAGATATCATAAGAAGTATAAGATGCTTCGGGTGGTTTTACAGATGAGCAAGAAAGCAAAAGACTTGCAAATAGGCATAGAATAGTTATTTTTTTCATACTTTTTCTTTAAGAGCATTCTCGTAAATTTCTTCATAAATTGGAAGAATATTTGCGATATCAAATTTTTGAGCTACTCGTAACGCATGGTTTCTAAACGTAGCTAGCGTGTCATTATTGTCTAAAATAGAAATTGCTTTAGTGGCCATCGAATCAATATCGCCTACATTAGCTAAATATCCTGATATCCCATCTTCATTAACTTCAGGTAATCCACCCGAATTACTCGATATCACTGGAACACTCCAAGCCATGGCTTCTAAGGCTGCTAATCCAAAACTTTCCGTTTCAGAAGGCAATAAAAACAAGTCCGAATACGATAAGATACTGTCAATTTCTGAACTGTTTCCAAAGAAAATAACTTTGTCTGAAATTCCTAATTCTTCACACAAATATTCCGCTTTTACCCTTTCTGGACCATCGCCGACCATCATCAATTTTGCAGGAATCTTTTGTTGAATTTTATAAAATATTTTTACCACATCAGGAATGCGCTTCACTTTTCTGAAATTGCTAATGTGTGTGATAATTCGTTCCTCTTTATTGGCCATTACAGAACGTTGACACGCAATATGAGATTCATTTCGATGCTTATCCAATTCGATAAAATTAGGAACAACATGAATCTCTTTTTTGATATCAAATAATCGATAAGTTTCTTCTTTTAAATCGTTGGAAACTGCTGTAACAACATCAGATTTATTGATACTAAAGCTAACTGCCGTTTTGTAATTGGGATGATTCCCAACTAGAGTAATATCTGTACCGTGAAGCGTCGTAACCATTGGAATCGAAATTCCTTGTTCTTTTAGCATTTGCTTTGCCATATACCCTGCATAGGCATGCGGAATGGCATAGTGAACGTGCAATAATTCTATCTTGTACAACTTTACCATATCTACCAACTTACTCGATAATGCCAATTCATAGGGCTGATAATGGAATAAGGGATATTCGGGTACATTCACTTCGTGATAGTGTACATTCGAATTTAATAAAGCAAGACGAACGGGTTGACGATAGGTAATAAAATGAATCTCATGACCACGTCGGGCTAATTCTAGTCCTAATTCTGTAGCAACAACACCACTACCACCAAAGGTTGGATAACAAACAATTGCGATTTTCATAGTTTTCTGCAATAAATAACTAGTCAATTTTAGAAATTATAATAATCAAAAAACTGGGTTACAATGTTTTGTGTTATTAAAAATTGAATGTATTTATTTTAACGAATTTACGTAAAAATGCAGTCGTTTTTTATCTTAACAAAAAAATAACTATTTATCCAAAATGGCTTCTTGAATGATTTTTTGAATCTCTTCCCGAATATTCTCTTTAGAAAGCTTATTAGGCAAATTTGAATCGGGAAAAGTTCTATTTGATAGAAAAACATAAACAATTTCTGTTGCAGGATCAGCCCAAGCCATTGTACCTGTAAAGCCGGTATGACCAAAACTTTGCATTGAAACACATCCACAAGTAGGCCCCTCTTTTCCCAATTGAGGTTTATCAAAACCTAATCCTCTCCTATTTCCTTCGTTGCAATAATGACAGGTATTGAAAACATCAAATGTTGCAGGAGAAAAATACTGAATCCCTCCATAATTACCTTTTTGAAGAAACATTTGCATCATTTTTGCCACATCCATACTGTTTGAAAAAAGTCCGGCATGACCAGCAACACCACCCATCATTGCTGCAGCCATATCATGAACATAACCGCGAATCCAAACTTGTCTAAAGTAGGAGTCAATTTCTGTTGGTGCGATAGAGGAAGCATCAAATTTTGACAAAGGATTAAACGCCGTTGAAGACATACCCATTGATTGATAAAACTGTTCATTTACCCAATTATCAAGTGATTTTCCTGTTGCTTTTTCAATGTATTCTTTTAAAATAATGAAAGTAAAGTCACTGTACTTATATTCTTTCTTTTCTAACAATTTGCTATCAACAATTTGTTTTAGAATAGAATCTTTGTAATCATTTCTCAAATATAAATTTTCTGCAACACGGGTTGTAAATCCTTCCTTTTCACCCCAACTGTAATACTCGGGTTTTGGGCATTTATCAGTATCAACCGTTGCTTTATAAAATGGAATCCAAGCTTGAAGTCGTGCATAATGAGACAACAATTCTTTAACTGTAATATCTTGCTTGTCAGAACCTTTAAACAAAGGCAACATGTCACCCAATTTAGAATCAAGTGTAATTTTACCCTGATCAAATTGTTGCATCACTACAGGTAATGTACCTATCATTTTCGTGACCGAAGCGACATCATAAAGATCTGAATTTTGCACTTTTACCTGTTTATCATAAGTTTGATACCCATAGGATTTTTGGAAAATAACTTTACCCCGACGTGCAACCAATACTTGAATTCCTGGTGTCATCCCTCCATCAATTGCTTTTTGAGCGACTTGATCAATTCGGGAAAGCACTTTGGGACTCATTCCAACGTTTTCAGGAGCTGTAAAACCTAATCGATTCAAGGTGTCAAAATTGAATCCATGTCCTTCATGAAATTCTTCATTAATGGTAACTGGTAATTTACCTTTGGGTTCGACTGCTCCAAAAATAATTTCGGCAGAAACAATTTGAGCAATATCACTATTTTGATAAGAAACTAAAACTGCTTCAATCGAACTAAAATCAGGAATAGCAGAAAAGGCATACGGTTTTACAAATCCGTCTAAAATTACTTTATGATTTTTTGCAATTCGTGCAAGCGTAGTCAGCTCGTTTTCATTGAAATCATGCTTTTTCCAAGCGCGATCTGACTTATGATATCCAACAATTACTAGATCATAATTTTTCAAACAGACATCCAAGGAATCAATATTCGATTCTGTAATTTCTGTGATTGCAGTATACTTTTTTAAAGTGGAAACAAAAGAAGAATTTGTATCATCACCCAACTTCACATAGGCAATTTTTTGTTTCAAATCCTTTATAGGTAAAATTCCATCTTCATTTTTTACCAAGGTGATGGCATTTTCATAAATCTTATAATGCAAGGCATCCTTGAAAGGCGTAAACATGTCGGAAGGAATCGATTTTTCCTCAACAGGTCGGTACTTATTTAGTCCTATTTTATATTTATATCGTAAAATTTTCTTGACAGAATAGGCTAAACGGTCTTCTGTAATTAAACCATTAGTATAAGCTGTTGTAATTTTCTCACTCGCTAGTGGAACATTTTCAGCAAATAAAAGAATATCATTACCCGCTAAAAAAGCTTCTAAATCCAGTTCACCCGGTGCCATAAATTTACTCGCGCCTTTCATATTAAGAGCATCAGTAAAAATCAATCCGTCAAATCCTAATTCTTCTTGGAGCAAATTTGTTACAACATTGTGAGAAACTGAAGTTGGCCATCCTTCACGATGTTCTAATGTTGGAATATTAAGGTGAGCCACCATTACAGATACTAAGCCTTCATCAAACATCCGTTTGTAGGGGTACAATTCAACTTTATCCAATCGTTCTTTATCAAATGTTAATTGAGGTAAAGCATAGTGCGAATCTGTAGAAGTATCGCCATGACCAGGAAAGTGTTTCCCTGTGCAAAAGACTCCATTGGATTGAATACCTTTCATAATAGCAATGGCATGATCGGTAACGTTGTGCTTTTCTTCTCCAAAAGAACGATGTCCAATAATCGGATTTTTGGGATTGGTATTGATATCTAGAACAGGAACAAAATTAAAATGACAACCAATTCGTTTGGCTTCAAGTGCCAT
>CAYNDK010000154.1:0-6259 GCA_964395965.1 uncultured Flavobacterium sp. | reverse complement strand
GTTATTCACGAAGATACAATACAAATTAGAACCAATTGCTTTATTCAATAAAACTGCCGCAACGGTTGAATCTACACCTCCTGACAATCCTAATACAACTTTATCGGACTGAACCTTTGCACGTATTTCTTTCACACAGTCATCGACAAAGGCATTTGGTGTAAAGCTTTGAGGAACTTGAGCTATTTTAACTAAAAAATTTTCTAATAATTGTTTTCCATCAATCGAGTGATACACCTCTGGATGAAACTGAATGGCATAGGTGGTTTCCCCTTCGATACGATAAGCGGCATTTTCGACATCTTTGGTACTTGCCAAACGCACACCATTGGTCGGTAATTGTTTAATGGTATCGCTATGACTCATCCAAACTTGCGAATTCAATGCAATTTCTTCAAAGAAATCTTCATCGTCTTTGATATAGGTTAAATTGGCCCGACCGTATTCACGGATGTTACTCGGTGCCACTTCTCCCCCACTGAAATGCGCCAAATATTGCGCTCCATAACAAACCGCCAACAAGGGCATTTTGCCTCTAATCTGAGACAAATCGGGATGAGGAGCGTCTTCTGCGCGAACAGAGTACGGACTACCTGATAAAATTACAGCTTTAAAACTCGACAGATCCGCTGGAATCTGATTGTAAGGGAAAATTTCGCAAAAAATATTGAGTTCGCGAACCCTTCTCGCAATTAACTGAGTGTATTGCGATCCAAAATCTAAAATAAGTACGTTGTGTTGCATGTGCAAAAGTACTATTCCTACCTAGAAATAAAAAAAATGCGCTATTTTTTTTGTATTATTGTTGGTTTAGAATAGAAGTATACCACTATGGCCTTTGGATTTCCTGCCCAAGAGTTTCAGTATCTGCCTGAAACCCAACTTTCCAAAAACGCAAACTTATATTTAGCTTTTCGAGTTTGTAAAGAATTACGATGGACTATAGAAGCACTCGACCATCAATCATTAACAGCCACAACACTAAATTATAGTGGAAGTTGGAATGAAACATTTATTTTCACGGTTAATAGCGGTGAAGTAGCGCTTCAAAGTTTTTCAAATGGAAACCAAATTTACGATCAAGGTCGGAACAAAAAGAATATCGATTTGTTCATTAATGCCTATAATTTTTTAAAAAAAGGGTTTATTGAAACACAACCGGATGAGGAATACCTTGAGAAATCGGTTCGTGCCCAAGCGGAAATTGCTCAAAACACACCCAAAGAGCCAATTGAAATCAGTAGTTTTTACAACTTTTTCTCCCTTTTCATCCCAACGCAAAGTTATTTTACAACTCCGCTTTTGATTTGGGCAAATATTCTAGTGTGGCTTATAATGAGTTTAATGGGTGCCAATGGACTCACTGCTGACGTTTCCGATTTGATTGATTGGGGTGGCAATATTTCACATCTCACCATTGAGTCGGGCTGGTGGCGTTTATTGACGGCTATGTTTCTTCATGGTGGCCTGATTCATTTGGTTTCCAATTGTGTGGGTTTAGCAATTGCTGGCTTGTATTTGGAATCGTTATTAAAAAAATGGGGGTTTCTATTTTTTTATCTTTTAACGGGGATAATTGCCAGTTGCTCCAGTCTCTTTTGGTATGAAAACATTGTTTGTGTTGGCGCATCAGGTGCCATTTTTGGGATGTTTGGATTTCTAATTACCGCATTACTTTTTAAATCTATTCAACGCAAATTTCAAATAAATTCTGTCATTAGTATTCTTGTATTTGTGGGTATAAATTTACTTGGGAGTTTTGGTAAGGGCATAGATAGTGCAGCCCATATCGGCGGTTTTTCATCGGGAATTTTACTCGGAGTATTTTTCCATTTGCTTCGATCGTTTCCTGTGGTAAATTATACCGTAAGTGCTGTTGCCACTTTAATCATTAGTGCATCTTTAATTGGAACAGTACTTAAAAATCGGCAATATGAATACCAACTTCAAGAGTATTGGGGTGCGATGAACGAATTTTCATCCATGGAAAAAAGAGCCATAGACGGCTACTACTATCCTTATGGGAATAACCGAACAGCTTTTGCGAAACAACTAAAAGACATTTCACTCTATTATTGGGAGGAAAACATTAAACTTATTGAACAATTAGACCGTTTAAACCTACCTAAATCAGTCCATGATCTAAACAAATCATGCAAAACATATTGTAACTTGCATATGGAAATGGTCGATTACATGATCAAAGATTTAAATGCAGGTGGAGGTATTTACAAAGAAAAAATTCAAGAACTCAATTCCCGAATCAAAATTCAAGTCGAACAATTGAAAACACAAATTGAAGCTGTGAAAAAAACGGAAAATAAATCCATTCAAAACAATGATTAAAACACTGCTATATATCGGACTTGGGGGGGCTGTTGGGAGTATTTTTCGATATCTAACCAGTGTATGGGTTCAAAAAAACGATGCCTCAATTTTCCCTCTAGCAACATTTATTACTAATGGCTTAGGCTGTTTTTTCATCGGACTCTTAATGGGGTATCTAACTAAAAACAACTTGTTGGACTCACATCTCAAATGGTTTTTGGTAACTGGTTTCTGCGGAGGATATACAACCTTTTCAACCTTTGGATTGGAAACCATCCAACTCGTACAACAAAATCAATGGGGCACAGCTTTAGCCTACACTTTAGGAAGCGTGATTATGGGTGTTTTTGCCGTTTTTATTGGATTATGGATCACTCAATAATTCGTTGATTGGCCGAACAATCCTCCTTTTTGTTATGTAAAATTTACTACCTTCGCAACCTATGAATGAAAAAGAATTGCATGAATTAAGTGTGCTATTGGCACAACCCAAAAAAATAGCGATTATCCCCCACCGTAATCCCGATGGGGATGCAATGGGATCTACTTTAGGTCTTTCGTTTTTTTTACGTAAAATGGGGCATCAGACTCAAGTTGTAGCTCCAAATGATTTCCCTGCTTTTTTGGCTTGGCTACCAGGAAGTGAAGAAGTAATGGTCTATGAAAATAACCGAAATGAAGTTGGCCAATTTTTACAATCCCAAGACCTCATTTTTACATTGGATTTCAACGCGCTTCACCGCATTGGTGAAATGGAGCAAGTGGTACAGGCTTTAACTGCTCCCAAAGTAATGATTGATCATCATGAATTACCTGGAAACTATGCTCAGTTTGTTTTTTCAAATACAGCTTACGGTTCGACTTGTGAAATGATTTATCATTTTATTTCTGATTTGGGTCAAAAAAATCTAATCGACAAAACAATCGCCACGTGCCTTTACACCGGAATCATGACCGACTCGGGTCAATTCCGATTTCCTAAAACAACAGGAACTACCCACCGCATTGTAGCTGAATTTATTGACTTGGGAGTTGCAAACACTGAAATTCCAACACTGCTTTTTGACAACAACTCCTTTGACCGTTTACAGTTAATGGGGCGTGCTCTGCAGAATTTAAAAGTACTCCCTGAATTCCATACTACCTACACAACATTAAGTCAAGATGAACTCAATCAATTCCATTATGTTAAAGGTGATACAGAAGGAATTGTAAATTATGGCTTAACCATAAAAGGAATTCATTTTACAGCGATTTTTATAGAACACAAAGACGAAGGTATAATCAAAATATCATTTCGCTCACAGGGATCTTTTGATGTAAATCAGTTTGCTCGCAACTATTTTAATGGTGGTGGACATATTAATGCTGCTGGTGGAAAATCAACCGATACACTTGAAAACACTATTTTACGTTTTGAACAAATAGTAAAAGAAATTCAACCTTAAATTTACGGTATGAAAAAACAGTTTATTACACTTTTTGCTTTAACCTTTCTGTTGGGTGTTTTGGCATCATGTCAACAGCAGCAAGCACGTCGTCCGGTTTCCCATTCTTCGGGTGCTTTTATGAAAGCTTCTGTAGAGCGCAATAAAAAATTAATTAAAAACGAGGAAACAAAAATAGATTCCATCATCAAAAACAACAAAGGAATTCAATACATCGCTTCGAAAAAAGGGTATTGGTATTATTATGAAAATAAAAATACGTCAGATACACTTCGTCCTAAAAAAGGAGATATCGCTTATTTTGATTATGAAATTAAAGACTTAAACGGTAAAGTGATTTATTCCGACTTAGAATTAAAGGGCCAAACCTACCGCGTTGATAAACAAACTATTATTACCGGATTACAACACGGTTTGAAATTAATGCGTAAAAATGAAACCATTACCTTTTTGTTTCCTTCACATTTAGCCTATGGCTATCATGGAGACGATAGGAGAATTGGAACTAATGAACCTATTATTTGTCGTGTTACTTTAACCGATTTTCGACCTGAAAACAAATTAAACCCATAATATGAATAGATCATTTTGGATGCTAATCGCAATGCTCGGATTAGTATTGACTGGCTGTAAAAACGATCATGCCGATTTGAAAGATGGCATTTATGCTGAGATTGAAACCGATAAAGGGATCATTATTGCCTCTTTAGACTATCAAAAAGCACCCATAACTGTTGCCAATTTTATCACACTTGCAGAGGGAACTAATCCATTTGTACGTGATGATTTAAAAGAAAAAAATCTTTACGACGATACACGTTGGCATCGTGTAATTTCAAAAAACAATGGTGATCCTGAAGATTTTATGATCCAAGGAGGAGATCCTGATGGAACAGGTTCTGGTGATGCCGGCTATAAATTTAAGGATGAATTTTCCGATTTAAAATTTGACCAAGGTGGTTTATTAGCAATGGCTAATTCTGGAACAGCCACCAACAGTAGTCAATTTTTTATCACGATAGTTCCTACGCCATGGTTGGATAATAAACATACTATTTTTGGCAAAGTTATTGGCGAGGGAATGGATGTGGTAAATTCGATAAAACAATTTGATAAAATCATTGCGGTGACCATTATCCGAAAAGGAGAAGACGCTAAAAAATTTGATGCAGTGAAAGTATTCTCAGATTATTTTAAAAATGAAGCTGAGCGCCAACAAAAACAAGAAAAAATTGACAAAGCCAATTTGAGTATTTATCAAAAAGAAAAGCAAGCTTATTTCGAGACATTACGTGCGAAAGCTACTAAAACTAAAAGTGGTTTAGCCTATTATATCGTAACACCTAGTACTGATAAAAAACCAAATTTAGGCGACGGTTTAGCAATTCAATATGCAGGTTTTTTTGAAAATGGCAAGTTATTTGATACCAGCAATCGAGAAACCGCACGTAAGTTTGGACAATACAATGCACAAAAAGACGCCATGAATGCATACGCACCTTTACCGTTAAAAGCTGGAGATAATTCTGGGGCTATTCCTGGATTTTCAGAAGGTGTAAGTCTATTAAAATACGGTGAAAAAGCCATTTTATTCATCCCCGCAAAACTTGCCTACGGTGAAAGTGGTGCAGGCGATGTAATCCCCCCAAATACTGATTTAATTTTTGAAATACAAGTTGACAAACCTTAATATTAAATTGACTATTACCATGAAAATGACTCTTAAATGGATTGGAATATTCCTGTTGAGCACTTCTCTTTTGCAAGCGCAAACACCTAAAAAAGCGACTGCTAAAGCGACCAAAGCAACAGTAAAAACAACAGCTAATCCTGCCAATGCAGGAGTAAATACTCCAAAAGAAGGACTTTTTGCTGAAATTGAAACTTCAAAAGGTAAAATGCTTCTTGAACTTTATTTCCAAAAAACACCTATTACCGTTGCCAACTTTGTCGCTTTAGCCGAAGGAACGCATCCGAATGTTTCAGAAAATTACAAAGGAAAAAAATTCTTTGATGGATTAAAATTTCATCGTGTTATCAAAGATTTCATGATTCAAGGAGGTGATCCTCTTGGGAATGGATCAGGTGGCCCAGGTTACGCTTTTAAAGATGAAATTACCGATGATAAGTTTACAGGGCCTGGCATTTTAGCCATGGCAAATGCTGGACCTAAAACCAACGGTTCTCAATTTTTCATCACACACAAAGAAACCTCTTGGTTAAACGGTAAACACACTATTTTTGGTAAAATTATTACTGGGCAAGATGTTGTAAATGCCATCGCTCAAAATGATGATATCCAAAAAGTTACTATTATACGTAAAGGAGCTTTAGCAAAAGCGTTCAATGCGCCTAAAGTTTTTTCAGACTATTATTCAGCTATTGCTGCAGAAGAACAAAAAGCAGAAGCTGCACGTCAAGCAGCAAATGCAGCAGTATTAAAAGAATTTTCCTCTTGTAAATACGTTTTATCAAAAAATATA
>CAYNDK010000153.1:0-6409 GCA_964395965.1 uncultured Flavobacterium sp. | reverse complement strand
TATTGTGCTATTTGCGCTTGATTATCAATCCCAAAGATGAAGAAGCTTTGGTGCGTGTGATCAACTATCCCCACCGAGGAATAGGCGATACAACTGTAGAGAAATTGACCATTGCTGCCAACCATTACAAGCGTTCCATTTTTGAAGTCATGGAACATATAGACAAGATTGACTTGAAATTGAACTCGGGGACCAAAAACAAGATTCACGATTTTGTGAATATGATTAAAAGTTTCCAAATTATCAATGAGAATCAAGATGCGTTTTTTGTGACCGAACATGTGACTAAGAAAACGGGCTTGACCCAGGAATTGAAAAAAGACGGTACCCCAGAGGGAGTCGCTCGCGTGGAGAACATCGAAGAGTTGATGAACGGGATCAAGGACTTTACCGAAGGGCAAAAAGAAATCGACGGAGCCCGTGGAGCCTTGACCGAGTTCTTGGAAGACGTGGCCTTGGCGACCGACCTGGATAAAGATACTGGCGATGACGACCGCGTAGCCTTGATGACCATTCACTTGGCCAAGGGATTGGAATTTCCCTATGTATTCATCGTCGGGATGGAAGAAGACCTGTTCCCAAGTGCGCTGAGTTTGAATACCCGTAGCGAACTCGAAGAAGAGCGCCGCTTGTTTTATGTGGCCTTAACCCGTGCGGAGCATCAAGCCTATCTGACCTATGCGCAATCCCGCTACCGATGGGGGAAACTCACCGATGCCGAACCCTCGCGATTTATTGAAGAAATTGATGCCCAATATTTAGAATACGTCAATCCAGCCGAGACCAGTGGTTACCGCTATAAACCAATGATAGACATGGATATCTTTGGTGATGTTGATAAATCTAAATTACGAACAAGTAAACCGGTTTCGGGAACACCACCTCGACGATTTGACGATGATGCTCCACCCGCATCGGCCAACATCCGTCGTCTAAAACCAGTTAATAGTCAGCCGGCTGCCAGTGCACCCTACAGTCCGGGTGATTCAAAGTTGGCTATAGGCAACATCGTAATGCACGAACGTTTTGGAAAAGGAGAGGTGTTGAATCTAGAAGGCGTAGGAGGTGACCGTAAAGCCGAAATCAAATTTGCAGTAGGTGGTATTAAAAAACTCTTGTTACGTTTTGCTAAACTCGATATTATTGGCTAATTTTAAAGGAGTTTAAACACAATAGTATGGCACAATTTGTCAAAATCTATAACGACAATCCCAACGAAGCCGCAATTAAAAAAGTGGTTGATGTATTGCGTAACGGCGGCATCATCATTTATCCCACTGATACCGTCTATGGATTAGGTTGTGATATCACCAATACCAAAGCCTTAGAACGCGTTGCCAAGCTGAAGGGCATCAAGTTGGAGAAAGCCAATTTATCATTCATCTGTTACGATTTAAGTCATATCTCCGACTATGTCAAACAAATTGATACAGCAACTTTTAAATTATTAAAACGCACGTTACCCGGTCCCTATACGTTCATTCTTCCCGGGAATAATGATTTGCCGAAAGTATTTAAAAATAAAAAAACCGTAGGGATTCGCGTTCCCGACAACAACATCATTCGTGCTTTAGTCAACGAATTGGGCAATCCCATCATTTCGACTTCTATCCATGATGAGGACGAAGTATTAGAATATTCTACCGATCCTGAATTAATCTTTGAGAAGTGGCAAAATGTTGTCGACTTAGTCATCGATGGAGGCTATGGCGACAATACACCCTCTACAGTGATTGATTTATCGGGCTATGAACCGGTTGTCATTCGCGAAGGAAAAGGAGCTATCGATATCTTTTAAACAAAAAAAACGTCCCGAAATTATCAGGACGTTTTTTTTATAGATAAAATGAAAACCTTATTTGGTCATGGTTTTCATTTCTTTTTCAATCATATCATAGAACTGATCGATTTTAGGTAAAATAACGATACGCGTTCTACGGTTGGTAGCACGGTTTTCAGCGGTTTTATTTTCAACCAATGGAATGTATTCGCTTCGACCAGCAGCTATCAACTGCTTTGGATTCACGCCCAAGTCTTTTGTCAACACACGCACGATAGCGGTTGCACGTTTGACACTCAAGTCCCAGTTGTCTAATAAAATGGCATTTCCTGTAAAGGGTACATTATCGGTATGTCCTTCCACCATACATTCAAAATCAGGCTTGTCGTTGATGACTTTGGCCACTTTTTCCAATACTGTTTTTGCTTTGTCAGTAACTACATAGCTACCGCTTTTGAATAACATTTTATCTGAAATGTTGATAAATACCACACCTTTTTCAACACTGATATTGACATCTTGGTCATCCAAGCCTACGTTTTTCTTTAAGCTCGTTACCAAAGCAAGCGTCACAGAATCTTTTTTAGTGATGGCATCTTGTAGGCGACTAATCTTTAGGTCTTTTTCTTTCAAGCTTTCCAAGGAACGCTCTAAGTTTTCAGCACCTTTAGTGGTTAATACTGTCAATTCTTTCGAACTGTTGATTAAGTCGCTATTGTTTTTCTTTAAATATTCATTTTGTTGTGCTAAGGCTTCTTTCTCGGTCAAGCACAAGTTCAACTTCATAGTAGTTGAATTCAATAAATCTTGACATTCTTTATTTTTTTGCTCTAAGGCTGCAATTTTTTTCTTGGCTCCACACGATGCTAAGCTCAAGGCGGCAAAGGAAATTAAAAGTGCTCTTTTCATAAGTTGTTTCTATTTTTTCAGTACAAAAATACAATATGTTAACAGGTAAATAAAAGTAAAAAGGTTAAGAATTGTTAATTAGCGCTCGAAATGGGTTTGTTTTCGAACAAAATAATTCCATACAATACTGGTGACTTGAAAGTAGTCATTGCGCTGTGAGGAGCTGCGTTTTCTCATAGTTGGGGCGATTTTAGCATAGAACGAAAAATGCGCTTTCGCTATTGCCAATGTATGCCTTAAATTTCCCTTAAAAAGAAAATGTATGCCTGCAATGCCATCCAAACACAAGCGAATAAAGAGTAATCCAAACAAATTTCGGGCAGGTAAATTCTTTAAAAGCATCAACAAGGAATTCCTAAAATTCAAGTACGTCTTCCGTGGAGTACCCGTCTTTAGTGTTGCACCACCAACATGATACACGGAGGCATCGGGTAGGTAATAGCAATCATAGGATCGGTTAAATACGCGCCAACATAAATCAATTTCTTCTTGATGGGCAAAGAAATCACCATCTAAACCGCCCACTTCCCAGTAGACCGATTTACGGATAAAGAAACAAGCCCCAGTAGCCCAAAAAATCTTCGCAGGTTCGGCATATTGTCCCGTGTCTTGCTCCAAGGTTTCAAATACCCGTCCTCGGCAATACGGAAATCCATATTGATCGATGAATCCACCTGCAGCACCTGCATATTCAAAATACGTTTTATTTTTGTAATCGAGCAATTTAGGTTGTGCAATGGCTGTATTGGGATGTGTAGCAAAGTGCGATAGGAAAGGATCTAACCAACCTTCGGTCACTTCAATATCGGAATTGACCAAGGCATAAATGGGTTCGTTCACATGTTGCAAGGCTTCATTGTAACCTTTGGCAAATCCATAATTACCCGCATTTTCAATAATGGTAATTTGGGGATAATGTTCCCGTACAAACGCCACCGACGTATCTGTTGACGCATTATCGGCTACATAAATATGCGCTTTTTCAGAAAAGGCAACAACCGAAGGTAAAAACTGTTCCAACAACTGTTGGCCATTCCAATTTAAGATGACAACCGCAATAGTTTTCAAGGGTTTAAAGGGTGTTGAGTTCGGGTAAATCAGTTAAAAAAACATAGGTTTGTTGTGCAAAATCCATTTGACAAAAATAATGCTGTAAGCCATTGGTTACCATCAAATACTCTGCTTGGAGTTCGAGATTGTACCGTGCAATTTGATCAAAAACCATTTGCGTGATTTTTACATCAGGGGCTTTGCATTCAACCAACAATTTAATACCACCAAGTTGTTGAAATACAACTATGTCGTAGCGTTTAGTTAAACCATTTTGCTGAATAGATTTTTCGACATTGACAAATGATTTGGAGGCTTTTTTATACTCCAACAAGAACTTTACGGTATGTTGACGCACCCATTCTTCAGGAGTGAGTACCACAAATTTTTTCCGTATTTCGTCGAAAATTGCCGTTTTATTTTCACTATTTTTGAAGCGAAAGGAAAAGCGCGGAAAATTGAGTTCTTGCATGCTGCAAAAGTAGTCAATTTTTAACAGCTTCCAATTAGGAGTTCAACATGGATGAAGCAGTAAAAATCATCAACGATATCAAGGCCGGACAACTCAAACCTATTTATTTTTTGATGGGTGATGAGCCTTATTACATTGATATTATCACCGATTATATTGAAAAAAACGTATTGACTGAAGACGAAAAGGGATTCAATCAAATGGTGTTGTATGGTCGGGATATCACTATGGAAGAGGTGGTAGCAAATGCCAAACGCTATCCGATGATGGCAGAGCGTCAAGTGGTAATTGTACGTGAAGCACAAGAATTGTCGCGCAACATCGACAAATTGGAAGCGTATGCTGAAAACCCACAGCCTACCACAGTGTTGGTTTTGGCTTACAAATACAAAACACTCGACAAACGCAAGAAAGTTACCAAAGCATTGACAGAAAATGGGTTGGTGTTTGAGAGTAAAAAGTTGTATGAAAACCAAGTAGCAACTTGGATTACCCGTGTAATTCAAGGGAAGGGATTGCGTATCGAACCCAAAGCCGCTGCCATGTTGGTTGAGTTTTTAGGGAATGATTTAAGTCGCATAAGCAATGAATTAGACAAATTAAAAATCATTTTTCCTGAAGGGCACACTGTGACACCCAAAGATATCGAAGTCAATATTGGATTTAGTAAAGACTACAACAACTTTGAGTTGCGTACTGCTATTGGCGAACGCAATCAATTAAAAGCCTATCGCATTGCCGATCATTTTGCACAAAACCCGAAAGACAATCCGCTTGTAGTAACCACGGCAATGGTTTTTTCTTTTTTCGCTCAACTATTGCAATACCACGGACTGAAAGATAAGAGTCAGGGAAATGTTGCAAAAACATTACGCGTGAGTCCGTTTTTTGTGAAAGATTATGAATTGGCGGCACGTAATTTTCCGATGAAAAAAGTATCGGCTGTAGTGGCCAAACTTCGGGATGTGGATGCAAAAGGGAAAGGTGTAGGCGCCAACAATGTGAGTCAAGCCGATTTATTAAAAGAACTTTTAGTCACCATTTTCAATTGATGCGCCCCTTAATGGGTTGTCGTATCGGACTGGCCCTTCTCCAGCTATTGGCCCTTCAATCTTCCTTTAGAGCATTGCCTTTTTATTTTTTTATCTACTGGATTTGCTTTGAAGCCTTACAGAAACAAAAAGCCCGTCGCTATGGGCCATCAACAAGTCAGTTACTCTATTTGTGGTTGGGATTACCCATGTTGGTTTTGTGCGTGCGCAATCGGTGGATGCCCTACTATTTTGAAGCAGTTGAAGCGTACAATACATTTGAACACCTTGTATTTGCGGTGACTTTATGCGCTTTTTTGGAGGAAGTTAGTCAATTAATAAAACCCAAAACCGAGCACCCAATGCGCCGTTTGTTGGTGCTTATCATCGGGTTTAATGCCCTGGGGGTAGTCAATGAAATTGTACAAAACGCATGGGGTCATTTACCTTTATTGGATTTAGATGCAGCTGATTACAAGGACCTCGCCATAAATGGATTGGGCAGTTTGGCTTACGGTATTGCAAAACAAATTCGTAAAAAGGGTCTGTAATTTTGAATGATTTACGATATTTGTAGTTCTAGTTTTTTTTAACACTAAAACGAAACAATGAATAAAAATACGGTTTTGGCTTGGGCCACTACGATAATGATTGTCATGGGATTACTATTGATTGGATTGGGTGCCTTCCGCTACAACGACGTTGCTGGATGGGGATTTGCTGCAGTAGGAGTAGGTTTCTTAGCCAACGCCTGGGTATTTAGTTCGTTAAAAGGACGCGTTTAATTGTAGCCTATGCTTTTCAACTCCTTAGGTTTTTTACTTTTCCTTCCTATTGTTTTTTTACTCTATTGGAAAGTATTTGCGGCCGATTACCGTAAGCAAAACCTCTTGCTGTTGGTTGCCAGCTACTTCTTTTATGCCTGTTGGGATTGGCGTTTTTTATTCTTACTTTTTTTCTCAACATTTTTAGATTATTTCACAGGATTGAAAATGTGTCAGTCCCAAGCGCCTCAAGGGCGTAAGTTTTGGTTTTGGTTGAGTATTGGAATCAATTTAGGCTTTCTGGGATTCTTTAAATACTACAATTTTTTTGCACTATCTTTTCAAGAATTGTTGGGAGGCTTTGGATTACATACGGATATTTGGTTACTCAAAGTGATATTAC
>CAYNDK010000152.1:0-6416 GCA_964395965.1 uncultured Flavobacterium sp. | reverse complement strand
GGGCGACCTGTTGCGAAATGATTATAGTATATCGGACATTGTCCCACATTTCTTGGAAAGGTCATTGGTAATTTACCAGAAGGATTATAATCTCCATATAGTACTTGTGCAATGGCATTTCCAGATTCAGTACCTAAATGCCATGCTTCAATTACAGCAGGAATATGTTCTGCGGCCCAAGGTAATGCCAAGGGTCGACCGTTTTGCAAAACCAAAACAATTTTTTTATTTACAGCATAAACCGCTTCAAGTAGTTCTTGTTGAACCCCTGGTAAATCCAAATTTGTTCTACTTCGTCCTTCTCCACTTTGGAAGCCATGTTCTCCCAAAACCATTACCACTACATCTGACTCTTTTGCTAATTGTATTGCTGCATCAAATCCACTTTTATCTGAAGTATTAAATACTAATTCATCTATAAATGAAGTTTTACCAACTGTTAATGGTGCACCCTCACAGTAGGTTAACTTATTTCCATTATAGTGTTGCATTCCCTCCAAAACGGAAACAGCTGAATTATCCTCTGCAGCAATACGCCAACTCCCTAATGGACTATTTTTATCTACTGCTAGAGGACCTAGTAAAGCAATTCGTTGCCCTTCTTTCTTTAAGGGTAATAAATCCCCTTCATTTTTTAACAAAACAATTGATTTTTTAGCAATATCAAGGGCTTTCGCATGTTGAATTGCATTGCCTACAGTAGCCTTCTCACGTTTGGAATCACAATAACGATAGGGATCATCAAATAACCCTAATTCAAATTTTACTCTTAAAATTCTACGTACAGCGTCGTCAACCCATTTCTGGTCCACAAGACCATTTTGCACCAAACGAACCAATTCTGAAACATACAAATGAGATTCCATATCCATATCAGCTCCAGCTAAAATTGCGTTTTGAGTGGCAGCGGCTCCATCTTTAGCATAACCATGTTTAATCATTTCACGAATTGAAGCCCAATCGGTAATAACAAATCCATCAAATTGCCATTTACCTTTCAAAATATCCCTTTGTAAAAAAGCATTTCCAGTAGCAGGAACTCCATTTAAAATATTGAATGCATTCATAAAGGTTCGAACTCCTGCTTTCTTTGCCGCTTCAAATGGAGGCAATACAGTATTAAAAAGTGTAGCTGTGCCTATATCAACGGTATTATATTCTTTACCGGCTTCAACAAATCCATAGGCCGCAAAATGTTTGGCGCAAGCAGCAAGAGTTGAATTTTTACTCAAATCAGCTCGTGATTCACCTTGAAAACCTAAGACACGTGCTGTGGCGATTTTACTCCCTAAAAAAGGGTCCTCACCAGCTCCTTCCATGACTCTCCCCCATCGGGCTTCGTGTGAAACATCTACATTGGGCCCAAATGTCCAGTTTATACCTGAAGCACTTGCCTCATCAGCAGCCATTTGTGCAGAGGATTTTATTGCATCAAGATCCCAACTTGCCGCTTCAGCTAAAGGTATTGGACTGATTGTTTTGTATCCATGTATCACATCAAACCCAATAATTAGAGGAATACCCAATCGTGTTTCCTCAACAGCAATTTTTTGTAGGGCTCTGACTTGATCAACACCACGAACAGTGAGCATCGATCCAACCCAACCTTTTTTCAAATGCTCATATTTTCGTTGAGCATCACCACCAATGGGAGCAGGACCTGTGACTTCCCAGAATCCATTATATTGATTCATTTGACCAACCTTTTCCTCTAAGGTCATCCGTTTCATCAAATCATCGATTCGTTGTTCAATAGGTGTTGTAACTTTCATAGTATTATTTGTTTGGGCCTGTAATAATGAAAAAGTACAGAGCGAGAGTAATCCAGAGAATATTTTCATATTTATTCAGTAATAAAAGAAGAAGCAGGTAAATGAGCTGAATTAAAAAGTTGTGATTGAGTACCATTTCCCCAAGCAAAACGGACAAATCGTGGAGCTTTAACCATTGAAGAACTAAGTACAACAGTAGTTCCTTTTAAAGTAGCCTTAGCTTCATAAAATTGTCCATCTTTCCCAGCAATTTCAAATTGATGTGATTTTTTTGAATCTTTGAAATATAAACCTTCAGCAAAATTAAATGTAATTATTGCCTTATTTTTATCAAAATCACAGCGTTCAAATAATGGACCATTTACAAGTGTATTCAATTTTTGATATTGGTACTTCAACGCACAATTAGCCAATCGAAAACCTACATCCTTTTTGTTTTTAGGATGTATATCATCAGTTGTTGAAATATCTGAAGTCACTACCATTTGAGTTTTAGGGAGTACTAAAGCTTTGCGTTGAGCATTTCGTAAAATAACCCCTGAAAACTCTGTAAGCCCTGTTCCAAAAGGAGCAATTTGAACAATATAAAAGGGTAAGTCTACCTTCCATTTTTGACGCCAAGATTGGATCAAGGCGATTAATGTTTTTTCATAAATAGTTGAACCCACGTTAGATTCACCTTGGTACCACAAAACACCTGCAATACTGTAACCTTCTATTGGACGTATCATCGCATTGTAGATAACACCTGGTGCAATTGGCCCATAGTCGGACGGTTTCAAATTTGAGGCCGCAGTTACAAGTTCGTTATCAGCTCTAATTTTTTCTTCTGGAATCCATACTTCAGCAGGAGTTCCTCCCCATGCTGAAATCATTAATCCTATGGGGATATCAGGCATTAATTGTTGCAATCGTTGTGCAAAATAGTAGGCCACAGCACTTGAATTTTTCATTGTTTCTGGAGAACAGGTCTGCCATTGACCAGAAATTAATTGCTGTGGGGTTTCGGCAGTCATTTTTGGGACATTAAAAAATCGAATTTTAGGATAATTGGCTTTAGCAATTTCTACCTCACCATTTTCGATTCCCCAACTTGCTGACATTTCCATATTAGATTGGCCAGAACAAAGCCAAACTTCTCCAATAAGTATGTTGGTTAATTGAATTTCAGTATATCCTTTAATATTGATATTGTATGGACCACCTTCTTTTGGAGTATTAATTAAAATCTCCCACTTTGATGAACTTGGAGTTATAGTGGTATACACCTGAGAATTCCATTCCGTTGAGATAGAAATAGATTCTTTTGGTGTTGCCCAACCCCAAATTGAAACGGTTGAATTCCGCTGTAAAACCATACCATTTGAAAAGATTGCGGGTAACGTAATACTAGCTGACACCTTAAATGACAATAAAATCAAACAAAATAAAAATCTAATTTTCATAAAGTATTTTTTGAAAAAATGGAAATAATTGGTCAGCCATTAATTTATGATCAGCCACGTTGGGATGTCCAGTACATCCATTAGCCATTACGGTTTTAAAAACATAAACAAGTATTGGTCGGTGCATTGCATCTTTTTTAAAATGTTTTTGCACCTTTTTTAAAGCCTTTTCCAAAATTATTTTTTTTTCACCACTTAACATTGGACTACTTAGTAATACTATTTGTGTTTTGGGATAGCGTTCAAAGAGTTTTTCAATAAAAGCACAATAATTTTGTACGTATTTATTCTCATCAAATGGGAGACGATATTTTTTACCGTCACCCTCAGACATGTCGTTTGTTCCTAAACAAATACTCACTATATCGGGTTGCAATTTATTTTCAAATGAATGATTATCATCCTTATTCAAATAAAGGTTTGAATAAACCTCTGGCAGTATTGGTTCCAATTCATGTTCATCATTCCAATTACGGTATATACCAATACCAGAAACCGAACTTAAACAATAAGTTGCATTCAATTCACGAGCTAATACGGGCCCATAAGCCAAGTATGCATTGTGTTGATCAAAATATTGTCCTTCATTACAGGGAATATTTGAATTATCACTTTGAGCTCCACAAGTTATAGAATCACCAATGAATTCTATACTTTTAATTAGTGATGATTTGGAAGGAATAAGGTTTGCTATAGATGAACCTTCAAATACTATTTGTCCACTAGCGGCCTCAGTAGCCTTAGCTATTGTAACTCGATGACGTCCGTTAGTATTTGCTTGAATCAAAAATTCCTGACCTTTCCCTGCTTTGATCTTATAACGTCCAAGTATTTGATCATCAATAATTAAAGTAAAATAATTATGATGTTCCCAATTATCCTCACTTCGTAAAACACATTGTGTAGTAAGGCCCTCAAATTCAAATGTAACAGAAGAAGCAGGTCCAATCAATTTAAAAGTAGAAGGATTTTGAACTTCAATTCGCCCTTGTAAATGAAAATTTTGTAATTCAGCACTAGAATTCATTTGACCAAGAATCCATCCAAAATTAAACAAATAAAAAAGTAGATAAATATTTCTCAAGACACATCATTTTAATATTTGTAAAAATAGAACTAAAGTCAAGGAATCACTAATACAAAAGTGTCAATTCATGATATAAATTGATATTAAATTTTATTTAAATAACGGATATCTATTTAGATGTTATTCAAAATAATAATTCCTTTTTCAGTGAAACTTTAATTTTAAATTAGGGGAAATATACTCTTGAATTGTTTCATATAATTCCTAATGAAAAATTAATCTTCAACCTAAGGGAAAGCAGTTATTTTATGTAACTTTGTGTCCCTTTAAAAAACGGAAACACATGATTTTACGAAAGTATTTGCGCTTGGTTGTTTTGACTTTTGCACTCTTTTTAAGTCAAGCCTCCTTTAGTCAATGTTTTGAAATTGAAAGTATTTTAGTTGATGCTTGCTCTCCTACTAGTCCAACAAATGAAGAAGGTTACAATGAAATGGTTCGTTTCAAAGTAGGTCCAAATCCATTAAATACGGCTAATTTATCAGTAACATGGCCCAATAATCCATGGGGAGGAGTGATTCAAAATGCTACAACGGCAGCCAAAGTAGCGCAACTCAACACTAGTATAGCCAACGCAGGAAACTGTGGCCAAATCTTAGAACCCACTGGTGGTGTGCTTCCGGCAAATGCAACTGTTTTATTAGTTACAAGCCAAAATGTAAATGTGACTTTCAATTCATTTGCCTCTTTAACGACAACTGTTTACATGATTTTTCAAAATAACACCTCCAATATAGGTGGTCACTTTGCAAATTATAATACAGTTCCTGGACTACGTACATTAAGTATGACCTTTGGTGGAGGTTGTTCTGATTCAGTAACCTATGAACGAAGCTTACTAATAAATTCATCGGGAGGATATGGCGGAGCCTTGACGGATCAAGATGGCGCTACCGTCAATTTTACTCCTGCTGGAGTTGCTTCTTATGTAAATTCGGGTTGTCAAGCCCCTGTGCAACCGTTTACTGTAAATGCGGGAACAACTCAAACAGCTTGTCGTGGTACTGTAATTTCACTTTCTGGTGCTGCTCAAGGTTACCAATCACTTCAATGGAGTGCTCCGGCTGGAACTTTTAGTTCGACAACTATATTAAATCCTACATATACGCTACCAACTACGGGTACAAGTGTTGTTCTAACACTAACAGCAACCAATGTTTGTGGATTAAGCATCAATTCAACGGTCACGATTAACTTTACTAATGTAGCTACTCCAACAGTAACTACACCTGTAAATTATTGTCAAAACGCTACAGCAATTCCATTAATTGCTACACCAACTGCAGGTGGAACACTAAATTGGTATGGAACAAATGCCACTGGAGGTACTGCTTCTGCAATTGCACCAACACCTTCTACAACGACTTTAGGAACCTTTACGTATTATGTGAGTCAGACCATTGCCGGATGTGAAAGTAACCGTGTGCCAATTGTTGTAAATATTGCCAATACTGGACCTTCATTGAATTTGTTTTGTGATATGGCTAGTCCGAACACTACTCCTACTTCCATCAACTTTGATTTTAGTAATGTGGGACAAACCAATTTTACCTACACCTACACCGTAGCAGGTGGTTCACCAGTGACTGGAACTTGGGTAGCTCCATCCAACTTTACCGTTACAGGATTGAGCCCCGGAACATCCGTTACGTTTACATTACAAGCAAATGGTGTATCCTGTGTTGCCCCCATGACTGTAACTTGTAACACACCATGTAATACCTTTACGAATCCTAACTTTCCTGCTATAGCTGCTATCTGTCAAGGGAGTACCGCACCTGTCTTAAATACAACTTCACCCAATGGCATTTCAGGGACATGGTCGCCATCGACCGTAAGTAATACAACTTCGGGAAGTTATGTTTTTACACCGGATTCTGTTCTTTTCCCATGTGCAAATCCTCAGACCTTAAATGTAACTGTTGACCCACTTGTTACTCCAACATTTACGCAAATTGGACCCATTTGTAGTGGTACTTCGTTTACTTTACCTACCACATCCAATAATGGAATTCAAGGAACTTGGGATCAAGCACCCAACCTAACAACAACGACTACTTATACTTTTACTCCAATTAATAGTGCTTGCGCAAATACAACAACAATGACGGT
>CAYNDK010000151.1:0-6556 GCA_964395965.1 uncultured Flavobacterium sp. | reverse complement strand
TTTTTGTGGGCGATGAGGGGTTCGAACCCCCGACCCCCTCGGTGTAAACGAGGTGCTCTGAACCAGCTGAGCTAATCGCCCGATTAGTGCTTGATTGCGGATGCAAATATAAGACTGTTTTTTGTATCTGCAAGTAAATTTTTAAAAAAAATCAAAAAAGTTCAGCCACCACAAAAGTACTCCCTCCAATGTAAATTAAATCTTCACTTGATGCCCGTTGCTGCGCCATCTGATAAGCCATTGACACGGAATCAAATACCTCTCCTATTAAAGAAAAACGCGCTGCCTTTACTTTTAAAATTTCAGCATCTAAACCACGAGGAATATTAGGTCTACAAAAGTAATAGTACGCCTGTTTTGGGAACAAAGGCAAGACTTCATCCAAATCTTTATCATTCACAACACCTAAAACAATGTGTAAATGTAAGCAGTCTTCAGTCAAAAGTTGTTGCATTACCACGCGTAGTCCATGGGCATTATGAGCAGTATCCGCAATTATTTTTGGTTGTTCACCCAAAATCTGCCAACGTCCTTGCAAACCAGTATTGGCAATAACCTTAAGAAACCCTGTTTGAATATGAATTGGGTTCACTTTTACCTTCGCTAAATCAACCAAAACATCCAAAGCTTGCTGTACCGTTTTCTTATTAGCTTCTTGGTACAATCCTTGCAAAACAGAGGGATAGGTCTGGTGTTGTAAATCAGCGGCAAAGTAAATCGGACTTTTAGTTAGAGTTGCTTTAGTTTCAAATACCGAGCGCGTTTCTGGCTCATATTCCCCAATTACAACTGGGATACTTTTTTTAATAATACCTGCTTTTTCTCCTGCAATTGCTGTTAAAGTATCTCCCAAAAACTGCGTATGATCTAATCCAATATTCGTAATAATTGACAATAATGGCGTAATTACATTTGTAGAATCCAAGCGTCCGCCCATTCCAACTTCAATTACAGCGATATCTACTTGCTCTTCTGCAAAATAAGCAAACGCCAAACCAACAGTCATTTCAAAAAAGCTCAGCTGTTGAGTTTCTAAAAATGCCTTATGCTGCGCAATAAAATCTACAACAAACGCTTCAGGTATCATCACACCATTGATTTTGATGCGCTCGCGATAGTCTTTTAAATGTGGGGAAGTGTACAACCCAACTTTATAACCTGCCTCTTGCAAGACTGAAGCCAGTAAATGTGAAGTCGACCCTTTACCGTTAGTACCACCAACATGAATACATCGCAGCTTTTTTTCTGGATTACCGAGATAGTTAACTAAAGCTAACGTATTGGTTAAGTCTTTCTTATAAGCAGAAGCGCCAACTTGCTGATACATGGGCAAGCGATCAAACATCCACTGAATGGTTTCGTTGTAGTTCATTACTTTTTTGATAACTATTTTAGCGATAAAATAAATTACAAAAAATTTAGTTTACTATTGTAACTGCTCTTATCTTTAAGGCAAAATTGAGAATATTTCCAATACTAAAAAAACAAAAAAGAAACATCATGAACCTATTTTTTCTTCAAGTTCAAAACGACTCGATTGCACAAGCAACCGGCGCTGTAGTTCAAAACACAGTGGCTGTTAAAGAAATTTCAGTTTTGGAATTTGTGACCAAAGGGGGATTTTTTCTAATTCCGATTGCAATTTTACTTTTTTACACACTTTATTTAATTATGGAGCGCTGGATGTATATCAATAAACGCTCTCAAATCGACCCTAATTTAACGCGAGATGTTCGCGATGCTTTGGGTGAAGGTGAATTAAAACGAGCCGTAGCACTTACAGAACGAAGTAATTCGGCTGCAGGATATGTTTTAAGAGAAGGTATCCTCACTATTGGACGTCCTATTGCTGAGATTGAATCAAACATGGAACGCGCCGCCAATATTGAAGTGGGTGAAATGGAAAAAAAATTAGGGCATTTAGGTTTGATTGCTGGTATAGCCCCGACACTCGGATTTATCGGAACTATTTCTGGGGTAATTAAAATCTTTTATAGTATTTCCCAAACCGAAGACATTAGTATCGGTAATATCTCTGGTGGATTGTATGAAAAAATGATCAGTTCAGGAGCTGGGTTAGTTGTAGGAATTATTGCTTATGCTGCATATCACTTATTTAACGGTAAGATTGATGGTTTTGTATTAAGCATTCAACGTCAGGTTTTAGAGTTTGTAAACATAATCCAACGCCCAAATGGTACGACGAAATAAACGCTTTCATGCAGAAGTCGCCACTTCTTCGTTGAGCGACATCATGTTCTTTTTATTGTTATTCTTCTTAATTATCTCAACGTTAGCAAATCCTAATGTAATTAAGATGACTTTACCAAAGTCCCAAAACAATGAAAAAACAAATAAACAGTTAATCAGTCTTTCGGTTACTGAGGACAAAAAATACTTTTTGGACAAACAAGAGGTTGCCTTTGATCAACTAGAATCGGAATTAATGACTAAAATCACTCCAGGGTCTGAGGAAACTGTAGTTGTACGAATACCCTACAACTTACAGGTTCAAGATTTGGTAGATGTATTGCAAATAGGAGTAAAAAACAAATTAAAATTTGTGATAGCGACAAGCAATACGAAATAATAAAACCACTAGGAAAAATAAAAAATCCTGCCGTTGAGCAGGATTTTTTTATAACTATTTATTTCTTAAGGATTAAGCCAACATTGTCACTGGATTCTCTAAGAAAGTACGTAACGTTTGTAAAAACTCTGCTCCCGTTGCACCATCAACAGTACGGTGATCACAAGCTAGAGTTACATTCATTGTATGTCCCACAACAATTTGCCCATCACGCACAACAGGCTTTTGGATGATGGCTCCTACAGACAAAATCGCTGAATTAGGCTGATTGATAATTGACGTAAACTCAGTAATTCCAAACATACCTAAGTTAGATACAGTAAATGTACTGCCTTCCATTTCTGAAGGTTGTAGTTTTTTATTACGAGCTTTTCCAGCAAGATCCTTAACCGCTGTACCGATTTGAGACAAACTCATTTGGTCGGTAAAACGAACTACAGGAACTACCAATCCATCTTCAACGGCAACAGCAACACCAACGTGTACATGATGATTGATAGTGATTGCATCATCACTCCATTGGGAATTTACTTTAGGGTGTTTTTTCAAAGCCATAGCACAAGCTTTGATTACCATATCATTGAAAGACACTTTTGTATCTGGCACTGTATTGATAACACTACGCGATTTCATAGCTTCATCCATAGCTACTTCTATAGTTAAATAGAAATGAGGTGCTGTAAAGATTGACTCTGATAAACGACGCGCAATGGTTTTACGCATTTGTGAATTTTTAATTTGTTCAGCAAATTCGGATCCAGCTGGCACAAAAGGCTTAACAGCAGCAGGTGTCGATGAAGTTACAGGCGCAGTAACCGTTTGAACAGGCGCAGTTGCTGGAGTAGCAGTAAAGTTTTCCACATCACTCTTCACAATACGTCCATTCTCACCAGAACCTTTTACCTGATGTAAATCTATACCTTTTTCTTTTGCAATTTGACGTGCTAAAGGAGATGCAAAAACACGCCCCCCTTCATTTGAAATTGCAGCTGGAGCAGTCACTACTGGTGTAGTAGCAGTTGCTGCTTCGGGTGCTGATTGAGCAGGAGCAGCCACACTAGAACCTCCTGCTTTTAAGGATTCTGCATAGGCAACAACATCTGTACCCGCAGGCCCGATAATTGCTAACACACTATCCACAGGAGCTGATTCTCCTTCTTGAATTCCGATATATAATAAAGTTCCCGAATGGAATGATTCAAATTCCATAGTTGCTTTATCAGTTTCAATTTCTGCAAGGATATCCCCTTCTTTCACCGACTCCCCGACTTTTTTAAGCCAAGTTGCAACTGTCCCTGTAGTCATCGTATCACTAAGACGAGGCATAGTGATCACTTGGATTCCTGCCGGAGCTGAAGCTACTGGTGTAGCAGCTACTACTGGATCGGAAGCCGTTTCTGTAGCAGGAGTAGCAACAGGTGTTGCAGCACCACCATTTAACAACCCACTAATATCTTCACCTGCTTGACCAATGATCGCAAGTAATGAATCTACGGGTGCCGATTGACCTTCCTGAATTCCGATATGCAATAGCACACCCGAATTGAAAGATTCAAACTCCATGGTAGCTTTATCTGTTTCAATTTCTGCAAGGATATCACCTTCTTTTATAGTGTCACCCACTTTTTTCAACCAAGTCGCCACTGTACCTTCGGTCATTGTGTCGCTCAAGCGGGGCATCGTAATTACTGTAGCCATAGTTGCTTATAATTTATGGGATAAAAATGGATAATTAGGTTCTTCATAAACCACATCATACAATTGATTCACCTCTGGGAATGGAGAATCTTCTGCAAAACGCTCACATTCATCCACTAAGTTTTTCACACGCTCATCGATGGCTTCTATTTCAGCATCCGTAGCATATCCTTCCGCTTTAATAACGTCTAAAACTTGAATGATAGGGTCAATTTTTTTGTACTCTTCCACTTCGTCTTTCGAGCGATACAATTGCGCATCAGACATCGAATGACCACGATAACGATACGTTTTCATTTCTAAAAATGTAGGTCCATCACCACGACGTGCACGTTCAATAGCTTCATGCATCGCTTCAGCTACCTTCACAGGATTCATTCCGTCAACTGGTCCACAAGGCATTTCATAGCCCAAACCAAGTTTCCACACATCGGTATGATTGGCAGTTCGCTCTACTGATGTACCCATAGCATATCCATTATTCTCACAAATAAACACAACAGGCAATTTCCAATTCATGGCCATGTTGAATGCTTCATGTAATGAACCTTGTCGAGCGGCACCATCACCAAAATAGGTAAGGGTTACCCCACCAGTATTAAAATATTTATCAGCAAATGCCATACCAGCACCTACGGGAATTTGAGCTCCTACGATTCCGTGTCCACCGTAAAAACCATGTTCTTTTGAAAAGATGTGCATTGATCCTCCCATACCTTTGGAAGTACCCGTAACTTTACCATACAATTCGGCCATTACTTTACGTGGATCCACACCCATACCAATGGGCTGTACGTGATTGCGGTAAGCAGTAATCATTTTATCTCTCGATAGATCCATAGCGTGTAAAGCACCCGCTAAAACTGCTTCTTGTCCGTTATATAAGTGAAGGAAACCTCTAACTTTTTGTTGAATATATACAGCGGCTAAACGGTCCTCGAACTTTCTCCAGAACTGCATATCTTCATACCACTTAAGGTAAACTTCTTTGGTAATTTCTTTCATTGTGACTGAATTACTGCGTTTTACAAATTTTTGATGACCTTCCTTTACGAAAATGAAAATTTCGCCGGTTAATCGGAATGCAAAAATAGAATAATGATTGTAGAAGTAAAAATTTAATGCCCTAAAAATACAGAAATTAAAAACTGTTTAAGACAGAAATATCAACTACATCGTTATAGCTTATAAAGAGGTCTTATCAAAGGTCAAAGGCAACAAATTAGCAATTGACTTTGATTTATACACCTCCCCTTTTTCACCCATAAAATATATCTCAATAGGCTCTTCTTGACGAAACTCATATTCTGCAATAGATTGACGACAAGCTCCACAAGGAGGAATTGGTGATACTGTTGGATTTGTGTCTGAAGCAGCACTAATCGCCAATTGCACAATTTTAGCCTCTGGATATAAGGCACCTGCTTGAAAAATCGCAACTCGCTCAGCACATAAGCCCGATGGATAAGCTGCATTTTCTTGGTTGGATCCAACAACTACTTGTCCATTATCCAAAACCAAGGCGGCTCCAACTCGGAAACGCGAGTAAGGCGCATAGGCTTTCTTGCGAATTTCAATTGCCTTCTCCATTAACGACTGAACATCAGCAGGCAATTGCTCTACCGTGTCAAAAACCTCAAATGTTGTTTCAATTTTAATTTCTTTCATTGTGTATAGAGGAAAAAAAATCCAAACTTCAAAAAATGAAATTTGGATATTGAGTAATGAATTTCTTTATTCTAATAATCGTCATATTTGTCACCAAAATTAAACGAGAGTGAAAATCGCAATGTGTTTTCTAGCGGATTCTTCACACGGCTGGCCGAAAATAAATACGACACATCCACTTTTATGATACTATATTTGAATCCAGCTCCTAAAGAGAAAAACTTACGCCCTCCCTTATCTTTATTTTCACTGAAATAACCTAAACGCATCGCAAAGGAATCCTGATAATTATATTCTGTACCTACGGAATAATTTACCTCTTTTAATTCTTCCGAAAAACCTCCAGGTGCATCTCCAAACGATTTTAATATACCTGACACCCAATTGATACGTTTGTAATCTTCTGTTGCCAATTGCATATCTACAGAGTCAACGGTTCCATCACCATTCATGTCTTTACCATTATACTCTCCGTTATTATAACCCACTTGTGGCGTTGGAACTAACAACTTGGCAATCTCAGCATTCAAGGAAATTTTATTGTATTCATCCAAAACAAAATCAAATCCACCTCCCAATCGCATATTTGCCGGGATAAAG
>CAYNDK010000150.1:0-6574 GCA_964395965.1 uncultured Flavobacterium sp. | reverse complement strand
TCTATTTGGGTCGTGACAGTCGCAATCCCGATGGTAGTTTATCCGATGTGGTGCGTTTTCACCATGACAACAGTATTGTATACCGCTATTACCATCCTGAAAACAAAAAACACGGAATTACACAAGCCGCCTTTAGTATGAACAATCATTACGGATTTCAAAATGGACCTGGTGTTTCAGGTAAATCCAATTTCATGACGGGAAGTTCGATAGCCCATCGCATTTGGTGGAACAATAACCGCTTGGCATTTACCACTCGAGCCGATTATGTAACCAATCCCGGAAGTTATTTGGCCTTTACTCCTGCACAAAGCAACAGTGCGCTACCCAATGGTTATGAGTTAGCGATGGCTAATGGCGAAAAATTACGAATGTTTCAAACTAGTGCGACCTTGGATTGGATGCCTTCCGATAGTGTGACTTTCCGATTGGAATACGATTACCGTCAGTCCAATGTGCCTTATTTTGCAGGTCGTGGCGGTACAACTTCGCCCACTGGATTTACTACCGACCCAATTCCAACCGACTGGAAAGCCGATTTGCGTAAACAAGAACATCGGGTGATCTTGGCGATGAACTTCCGTTTGTAATACTAAAATGAAAAAGTCGGAGTTGTATTAAAAAACCATTGATGCAATTCCGACTTTTACTTTTATGCTTTCCGTTATGGGTAAGTTGCCAAAACAATGCTACCCAAACTGTAGATTCGAATGAATCTAAAAAAAGCACTTCTCCACTTCAAGCCCCGACAAAGCCGAATGTTTCTTATGACCAACTAAAAAAAGAAGCAACTGCAATTAAAGCAAAGGCGCGAAAAGAAACGGATTTTACCAAAAAGTCGGATGCCTTTACACAGCAGCTCTATCAAAAACTCATACCTTATTGGATGGGTACCCCATGGTCGTTTGATGGCCATCCTGAGTTACCCGGCAACCAACCGGTAGCGTGCAGTTATTTTGTCTCCACTACCCTTCGAGATGTTGGCGTTCCCATCAATCGCTACAAAATGGCACAAATGGGTCCGATGGAAGAAGCCCAACTGTTAAGTGATGACCAACCGATCATTACTTTAACGTTTACTGCTAAAGAAGACGGTATTACTCAATTGCAATCAAAAATTCCCGAAGGCATCCATTTTATTGGATTTGGCTCCATTCATGTGGGATTTTTGTATCGAAAGGGAGATCAAATGGCCTTCATTCATTCCTATTATAAAAATAACGTTGGTGTACTATTCGATCCTATTGAAAACTCGCCCTTATGGAATGTTTGCACTACTTTTTATGTCTATCCTCTTTCAGGCAATCCCCATTTTATCAAATTTTGGTTAAAATAAGTTTGAATTCAAAGCGAATACAAGAAATTTGAACTTTATTCTAAATAACAACCTTATCATGCTTTCATCCATTCACCATATTGCCCTTATTGTTTCTAATTACGAAAAATCCAAAGCATTCTACACGGAAGTTTTGGGTTTAGAAATTATCCAAGAAGTGTATCGCGAAGAGCGTCAATCGTATAAATTGGATTTGGCATTGAATGGTGTGTATATCATCGAACTCTTTTCTTTTCCAGATTACAAACCCCGTGCGAGTCGGCCCGAAGCGTTAGGATTACGCCATTTAGCTTTTGCTGTTGAAGATATTGAAGCGGCAATCGCTCGATTGCAACTATTTCAGGTGGAAGTCGAACCACTTCGCATCGATCAATATACGGGTAAAAAATTTACTTTCTTTTTTGATCCAGACGGGCTCCCTTTAGAATTATACAGTTCCAACTAATAGAAAAATTCTTGTAAGAATTTTGTTCGAGCCTTACAAATGGTTTCTTTTATTCTGTTGAAATTAGGGTTTTTCCCTTGAATTCCATCAAATGATAACCACATTAAAAACAACTACAAACTAGTGATTAATAATAGATTATACAAAATATAGGGTTTTTACATTAAGCGTAATAGGGAAAATACTTTTTAAAAATAGGAAAAACCCTAGCGATTATTTTTTTCAAACATTGTAATCTTGTATCAACAATGTCAAACATGAAAGACAATTCCATTATTCATACGTAAGCCAAATTCGATTTATACGCCTAAAAAGTACGGTAAAAGGGTCTTCGGACCCTTAGCTGTACTCCCTCCAAAAACCAAATTACCCTCCCCAACATTTACCTTAATCACCTATTAATCGGAATTTAATTTAATTTTATGTCAGGTGAATTATGCATTTTAATTAACGGTGGAATCCTTGGAATGTTAGGTCAAGGGTTACGATTAGCTGGAATGCATTACCGTTGGGTAATGAAACGAAATAACGATGTCTATTTTTGGAAGTATTGCTTTCCGATTACCTCACTTATTATTAGTTTTTTAATAGGATACATTACTTTACATTTTATCAACAACAGTATTAGTTATCCCCATACGCTAATAACACTTATAACCATAGGATATTTTTCTCCTTATCCCTTAATAATTACCTTACGTTATTTTCGAAAAAGAAAAAATAGAACTCCTATAAATCTCACCTAAGAGAATGCCTATGTTTGCAATTACTCCTTTGTACCTTACCAATCATAACCGCTCAGGACGAAAAATTAGCGAACATAAAGCAATTATTTTGCATTGGACGGCTAATGAAAAAATTGGAGCCGATGCTATAGCCAACAGAAATTACTTCAATGGCAAACACTACTTGGACAAACAACTTATTTATGCTTCAGCGCATTTTATTGTAGATGACCATCAAATTATCCAATGTTTACCCGAAGATGAAGTAGGATATCATGTTGGAACCGCCTATTACAAATACACTAAATTAGCACGTCAATTGATGGGAAAACAAAAGTCCCCTAATAATGTGACACTCGGAATAGAAATGTGTGTGAATATAGATGGTGATTTTGAAATTACTCTAGAACAATCCATACAACTCACCCGAAGCCTAGCTAAAAAATATGCCATTGACAGGAATCATGTTTTACGTCATTTTGATATAACAGAAAAAGAATGTCCAAAAATGCTCCTAGCCCCCGAGGCATGGAATCAATTTCTTGATCGTGTTTTTATCATGGAACAAGCCACTCACCAAGTAACAGCCAAACAACTGCATCTTAGAAAAGGTCCAAATACGACTTTTGACAGTATTACAAAACTTAACCAAGGTACAAAAGTTGAAGTTTGGTCTACTCAAGATGACTGGTGCCTTATTTCACTTGGGTATTACGTTCATCGCAATTACCTTAGCCTTCTTTAATAAAAATAAAATGAGTACATCACCTGAATTTCAAATCGGACTCTGTTTAGCCGGAGCGGTATCTGCTGGAGCCTATACGGCAGGAGTTATGGATTATTTATTAGAAGCCCTTGAAAATTGGGAAATCCAGAAAGCTTCAGGGAATCCAAATATTCCGCAACACAAAGTACGTCTCAAAGTAATTGGTGGTGCTTCTGCTGGTGGTATGACTGGGCTAATGACGCTTGCACACCTCTTAAAATCTCATCAACCTGTTCGTTCAATTGCCCATTCTTTTGAGGAACATCCCGAAAATTCATTATTCCACAGTTGGGTAGACATGATTCAACCTGACATGATGAGCTTACTTTTGGATACTAATGACCTTGCTGGAAATAAACCCAAGTCATTATTAAACGCTTCATTTATTGAAACCTTAGCCAATCGGGCAATTCAAAAAAGCACAGCCGTACTCAACCGTCCTTACTTACATCCCTCCCTACAATGTTTTGTTACGCTTACCCACCTTAATGGACGTTCGTATTCGACAACTTTTAAATCAGAAAGCCCAAGTAATCAGCGGTATTTAACAACACGTCATGATGCGTTTATGGGCTTTACTTCGAATGGATCGCAAGCTACCAACGGATGGATAGCTATAGATTGGCAAAATACAGCGTGCATTCAAGCAATGCAACAAGCTGCCATGGCAACAGGTGCTTTTCCTGTAGGACTTGAAGCAAGAACTTTCGATGCAGATTTACTACATCAAGAACAACATGCCCAGACACCTACTCAAAAACAAACCTTTGTAGATGGTGGGGTAATCAACAACGAACCCTTTGAAAAGGTCATGGAACTTTTACATGAAACCACAGATGTACTTCAATTAAAGGCTAAAAAGAATGGCGATCACAATCAATTTGACCGAACCGTTTTAATGATTGATCCATTCCCTAGTGAAGCAACCGATTATAAAAATGATACTTCGATTGGTGCCGTAGCATTGGACACCTTTTCAGCAATGTTGAATCAATGCCGTATTAAACCTGAAGATCTTGCCGATGCATTGGATGAAGATAATTATGGTAAATTTCTAATCAGTCCTGTTCGCTATGAAGGGACGACCGTATTTGAGGGAAGCAAAGCAATTGCTTGTGGAGCTTTGGGTGGCTTTGGCGGATTTTTACATCGGGATTTTCGAGTACATGATTTCTTTTTAGGTCGAGCAAATTGTGAACGTTTTTTACGACACTATTTTGCGGTTCCTGCCGCTTCAATCAATCCCATTTTTCTAAAAGGTTATGAAAATTGTGATGTTTCTACCTATAAAACAAAAGATGGGTTACTCCCTATTCTCCCATTATTCACCAATGAAGCGGAACATCCCTACCAACCAACCTTATCGAATGGACGCAAATTTCCTCAACTCAAAAGCAATGATTTAGACCGTTATAAAGGTAAAATCAAAGAACGCGTACAATCCTTTTTATTATCAATGTCTGATTACAGTTGGACCGAAAAAACACTGCTTTGGATTGGTGCCAAAGTTGTTATCAATGGAAAAATTGCCAATACAATTCTCGATAAAATCAAAAAAGAATTAAATGAACGCAACATGCTTCGTTAATTTTCTTTACTTTCGAGAACAATCCAATAGTAATCTATGTCTACCACAATTCATCATGATGCCAAAATAGCTGCAATGACTTTTTCTTCAGTGTACCCACATTATGTCGCTAAAGTTGTTAAAAAAGGACGAACCGAAGAAGAATTGTTGTTTATCATAAATTGGCTAACCGGATTTTCAAGTCAAACCATCCAGGAGCTCATTCATGAAAAAGTAACTTTTGAAACTTTTTTTAACCGTGCCCAATGCAATCCAAATGCTTCATTAATTACTGGTGTTATCTGTGGTTATCGGGTCGAATCGATTGAAAATCCATTAACCCAAAAAGTTCGATACCTTGATAAAATAGTAGATGAATTAGCCAAAGGAAAACCACTAGAAAAAATCTGTAGATAATCGATTTCTCATGAAAATGACAAAATACATGCTTTTGCTCTACTGGCTACTTTCAGGAACCTATGGCTGGTGTCAATCGACTACTCTTGAAGTAAACGAAAGTATACAAGCTCCAACAGAACTAAAAAAAGTAGTATTAGGTGATATGAATAAGGATACCATAGTAGATACCGCCTACGTTCGATTGCCGAAATACATCGACGAATCTTCCTGGGGAGACTGTAAAAATGGAGGTTGTGAAGTTGAAATTTCTTTCTCTTTTACTCCAGCTAAAATCCAATTATCCAACGCAGTCGATGCTGGAATCGAAGCTATTGGCGATGTAAACCAAGATGGAATACAAGAGGTAATTGTTGTTCCGGGTTGGATTATCGGCTGCTGGGGTCAGTACCGATTTTATTCCTTACAGCATGAACTTTGGTCTGAATTTGGTCGAGCAAATCGCTACATTTGTGATGAGGAACCGTATGTTAATTGTATCGTTAAACGCACTCAGCATTACCTTACAGTTGAGGAAGATGTAATGAAGAATGGTGATCAAGCCAAACAAAAGAAAAAACTGAAACTATCCAAAAAATAAAAAAGCCTCTTGCGAGGCTTTTGTTTATTCTAATCGGAAACTGATTGTAATGGAAGAGCTGACTTCTATTTGACCAATGGCTAAAGTTTCCTGCGGTGCATCAGCTGCAAAATTGGCAAATCCATTCGTTTTCATCATCGGGAAAAACTCACCGCCTGTTTCATTAATCGTGATTGCTTTACCCACTTTTTGATTTAAAGGTGCCACATAATCTTGGGCACGTTTTATAGCATCTTGGGTGGCCAATTTTCGCGCTTGAGTACGTAACTCTTCAATTTTGGTAGATTTGAATTCGACACCAGAAATCGAATTGATGCCGTTATCCAGCAAGCCCATCGTCAACAAATCATATTTACTCAAATCACGTAAAGTGACTGTCAGGGTCTGACTCGCTTGATAGTTATATTTCTTTTTTGATTCGTCAAAATTACGCCCCATAGATACATCTGAGGTTTGGTAATCTGTAGCAGCAATCCCAAATTTCTTTAAAAACTTGATAATTTTATCAACTGCTTCATCATTTTGCTTTTTTACCTCTGCAACGTCTTTACCTGTGTTTTCCACACCAAAAGTTAGCACCGCATAATCGGGAGTTACTTTTACTTTTCCACTACCAGAAACTGTAATTTGAGGTTCGATTTTACTCTCTTGAGCCTGAACCATTGTCAGGGTGAGTATGCCTAAGGCGAATAGGATCTTTTTCATGCCGCAAGCTAGAATCGCCGACGGCGCTTTGCA
>CAYNDK010000149.1:0-6614 GCA_964395965.1 uncultured Flavobacterium sp. | reverse complement strand
TAAACGCGCAGATAGTTACTATTCCTGACCCCAATTTTAAAGCAGCTCTCGTTAATGGTTCTATCACTTTTGACGGTTCTGGGACACCTGTAATGGTAGATACAAATGGAAATGGAGAAATTGAAGTGAGTGAAGCTGAAAACATTTTAAATATAACGATTTACAGTACATCTATTTCATCATTTGTAGGCATCGAATCATTCCCTAATTTAATTCATTTTGCATCCTACGGGAATTCAATTGAAAATCTGAATGTAACCAACTTAAACTTTTTGGAAAGTTTAATTATAGCACCTGATGTAAATTTACCCATCCAACCCATAACAAGTTTCACGATTTCCAATCTCCCTCAATTGAGAGATTTGGAAGTTTCCATTGCAGATGCTGATGTTGACCTTAGTCTTTTTTCCAATTTACGCCAAGTAATTTTAGGCGGAACAATTTTGAATTTGAATCTACAGAATCTGTCTTTTTTAGAAATAGCCAATTTTCCAAGTTCTATTACTAGCTTGAACATTTCAGGTTGTCCATTGTTAGAAAACATAAGTAGCATTGATGGAAATCTCAATGAATTTAGTACCGGTAACAATGGTATGTTGAGAAGTATTGATATCCAAAACTCTCCACTTTCACAATTGGACTTAACGGGTATGAATAGCCTGGAATTTGTGACCTGTAACAATAACCAATTGACTTCGGTAATAACCGGAAATTTACCCCAACTGAAACACTTTTTTGGCGAGTATAACCAAATTCAAAGTTTGGACTTTTCCAACTGTCCCTTACTGGAATTAGTGTCTGTTTGGAATAATTCATTGACATCACTCACGATTAACAACTTGACCAACCTCATCAATGTTGATGCGCATAACAATCAACTCACCTCCATAGATTTGAGCAATTGCATCCATTTAACAGAGGCTATTTTTAATTCAAATGCTTTACTAACTGTTGTAACCGATAATTGTCAAAATTTAGATTTATACCTACATGACAACCCCTACACTTCTCTTACCCTTTCCAATATCTTAGGTAATGCACACCTAATTTTGGGAGGGCCCAATATGGTGAGTTTTAATTTCAACAATGTGCCCAATCTAAGCACCCTAAGTGTTACAAATTCACCTTTAATTAATGAAATCGATATTAGTAGATATCCCGCGTTATGCAGCCTAAATATCGAAAATTGCTTGGGATTAATACAACTTAATGTAAAAAATGGGGCACCTTGTTTACCAACCATTTCTTCAGTAAACCCAAATGAATTTTCAAATTTAAATTACGTCTGTTGTGATCTAGATGACATTGGACCATTAACCAATTTCTTTTCGGGATTGGGTTATCAAAATCTTGTTGTCCATGATTTATGCAATACATTACCTGGAGCCTTATACAATACATTAGAAGGTACATTTACCTATGACTTGGATGCCAACGGCTGTGATGCATTTGACTGGAAACCTTCTAATTTACGTCTGAACATCAACTCCAACGTTGCTAACTCTGCCGTATTTAGCAACTCAACTGGGGCGTACACCTTTTATCCACAAGCTGGAAATTATACCTTAACACCTGTAATTGATAATCCTGAATTATTTACGATCACTCCTTCTTCAACGACCCTTTCTTTTACAGCAGCCAGTGGAGAGTTACAGCAACAGCATTTTTGTATCACTCCGTTGGGCACTACACCCGATTTAGTCATAACAATCACACCTATAAACCCTGCGCGTCCAGGATTTGAATCGACCTATCGTTTAACCTACAAAAACAAAGGAAATCAAACCATGTCCGAACCTTTGGGTGTAATCCTGGCTTATCCTTCAGACAAAATGGATTTTAGTTCCGCGAATGTGACACCCAATGAAATAAGTACGGGGATGCTCAAATGGGATTATTTTAACCTTCTACCTTTTGAAACCCGAACAATTGAACTTACCTTTCAAATGCATGGCCCCAACGATACCTTTCCTACCAATGATGGGGACGTTTTATTATTGAATGCCATGATAGCCCCCATTCCAGGTGACCATACAACTATTGACAATCAAAACCAATTAAAACAAACTGTCCTTAATTCATTTGACCCCAACAACATAATTTGCATAGAAGGACAAAGTATCGATGCTTCAAGGATAGGTGACTATTTAAATTATCGTGTGCGCTTTGAAAATACCGGAACTGCACCTGCAGACAGGGTGATTGTTCAAGAACTTTCAAATCCCTTGGAATTCAATACTGACTCCTATCAATTTGTAAACGCATCGCATCCTTGTGAGATCCTGCTACGTAATAACCGTTTTTTATATCGTTTTGACTCGATCAATCTCCTTGAAGCTACGGGTAATCCTCCAGTGGGTGGACATGGCGATATTTTGTTCCGAATTCGAACCGTCGATAATTTAGTAGGGGGCGATTCTGTGGTTAAAAATGTCAAAATCTTTTTTGACTATAATTTACCCCTTCAAACCAATGATACAGAAACTGTGTTTTCTAGTTTACATAAAGGCATCAGTACTTGGGACCAATCGATTAAGGTATTTCCAAATCCAGCAACTACCCAACTTCAAGTTGAAGCGCTTCATACCCTACAAAAGATAGAGTGGTTTGATGCACAGGGTCGAATTCTTGAGCAAAATTTTATCCATCAATTAAACAGCACGTTGGATATTTCCATGTATAGCAAAGGGCTTTACATCATTCGAGTGACGACAATTGAAGGTAGTTTTATCGCAAAAATTAAAAAAGAATAAACGCATAATAATAGTAATTTAGTTAGTTAAAGCGCAATTTTCTCCCATAAAAATTGCGCTTTTTATTGGGATTCCCAAATGATAAATAATTGTGAATTCAAAGAGTGGATTGGGTTGATTTTAATAAATTTGCCTCAAAATTTAGATTCCCTTGAAATTTCAATATCATTTACTACTGTTCCTGTTTTGTTGCTTTACTACAGTATTTGCCCAACGCCAACCGGGTAAAATTGTGGTGGAAAATGCCGACTTTCAAGACATCAATCAATATGAGATTCCAGATGCCGTATTACTAACAGGTAACGTACGCGTAAGTCACGAGGGAGTAATCATGACGTGTAATAAAGCGTATTTTTTTCAAAAAGAAAATTACATCAAAGCCTTCGGTCAAGTTCAAATGGTACAAGGTGACACCCTCTACTTAAACAGTAAGTATGCGGAATACAATGGTAACGTTAAAAAAGCCTACGCCACAGGTGATGTAGTGATGCGTTCACCTGAATCAAGTTTGGTTACCGACACCATTCACTTTGACCGAATGCAACAAGAAGCCTATTACCGCACAAGAGGGGTTATTACCAATCGAGATAATACGTTAAAAAGTAACTCGGGCACCTATTACGTCAAAGAGAAGAAATACCGTTTTTTGACAGAGGTCGAACTTAAAAACCCACAATACACGATCAAATCCAACCATTTGGATTATTACACCAATTCGGGACATTCCTATTTATTTGGTCCCTCGACCATAACAGGAAAAGATAATTTCATCTACACCGAGAATGGATTTTACAATACCAAAAAAAATGTGGGTCATTTTCTGCGGAAATCCTACATCAAATACAAAGACCGTTTGATAGAAGGCGATAGTCTCTATTTTGACCGCACACGTGAATTCTCTTCGGGAACCCGCAATGTCAAAATCACCGATTCGATCAATAAAGCGATTGTTCGGGGTCATTATGCTGAAGTCTTCAAAAAACAAGACTCCGTTTACATCACAAAGCGAGCAAGTGTGCGCTATCAGATTGAAAAAGACTCCATGTTTGTTCACGCCAAAAAAATATTTTTGACTGGAAAAGCGGGCGAGCGAATTATACGTGGCCAAAAGAACGTTCGTTTTTTCAAAACAGACATGAGCGGTAAATGCGACTCCATACATTCTGATCAAAAATTGGCCTTGACAAAACTCATAGGTCGGCCCATATTATGGAATAATGAAAAGCAACTCACCGGAGATGTCATGCATCTAATTGGCAATAATACTACCGAAAAGTTGGATTCCCTCAAGGTACTTAATAATGCCTTTATCATTTCTAAAGATACTTTGGATGCAGGGTACAATCAGATCAAAGGGGTCAATTTGTATGGGAAATTTAGGGACAACAAATTGTATGAGGTCGATGTCGTGAAAAATAATGAAGTAATTTACTTTACCCGAAACGACCAAAACGAACTTATTGGAATTGAAAAATCAGCCTGTAGTCGCATCAACATGCTTCTAGAAAACGGTAAGATTGACACGATTACTTTTTTCAATAAAAATAACGGTACCCTTTACCCAGAGAATGAATTCCCTGAAAATGTCAGGAAGTTACGCGGTTTTGTATGGCGAATTGATGAAAAAATAAAATCAAAAGAAGATATTTTCCCCGAAGAGGAAAATGAAGAGGAGGCCAAAATTCAGGCCGCTTCCGCAAAGGAGAAAGCTAAACCCGCTCAACCTATGCCCATTCGCAAGGAAACCCTGAATTACGACAAAAAGACTACTCCAAAACGTAAAAAATAATACCGTAATACCATGTCTAGTAAAGCGGACTTTTTCAAATACCAGGCGCAAACTTCGCCTTATCCTTTAGCTATGGAAGTTTCTCATGCCAAAGGGAATTACATCTACGATACCCAAAATAAAAAATACCTTGATTTTGTAGCAGGAGTCTCAGCGTGTTCTTTGGGACACCAACACCCGCGTGTCAATCAAGCCATCATTGATCAATTACACAAGTATTCCCATGTGATGGTATATGGCGAATATGCCCAACATCCTGCAACGGAATACTGTAAATTATTGGTGCAACACATGCATCCGTCCTTAAATAAAGTCTATTTGGTCAATTCGGGTACCGAAGCCACCGAAGGCGCCTTAAAATTAGTTCGCCGTGTTACGGGACGCACGCAATTGATCTCGTGTCATAATGCTTATCATGGTAATACGATGGGCTCGATGAGCGTCATGGGCTTTGAGGAACGCAAACAAATCTTCCGTCCCCTCGTTCCCGATGTGGATTTTATTACATTCAACAATGAAGCGGACCTGGAGAAAATCACCACCAAAACAGCAGGAATTATCTTGGAGAGTATTCAAGGTGGTGCGGGTTTTATCGAACCTCAAAACGGATTCCTAACTAAAGTTAAACAACGCTGTGACGAAGTCGGTGCCCTACTAATAATTGATGAAATCCAGCCTGGTTTTGGACGCACAGGGAAACTTTTTGGATATGAAAATTACAATGTGGTTCCCGATGTAGTAATTATTGGTAAAGGTATGGCGGGCGGTATGCCTGTGGGCGGATTCATTGCCAACGAAAAATACATGGATTTGTTGAGTCACGATCCTAAGTTGGGACACATCACCACTTTTGGTGGCCATCCGGTGATTGCGGCGGCGAGTTTGGCCACCTTACAAGAAGTGTTGGAACAAGACTATGCCCGACAATCATTGGAAAAAGAAGCTTTGTTCCGCTCCTTATTGGTTCACCCGTTGATCGAAGAAGTTCGGGGCCGCGGACTCATGTTGGCTGCCATGACGGCCGATCCGGAAATCACCAACCGTGCAATTTTCAAAGCCCAAGACAAAGGACTTATTTTGTTTTGGTTATTATTTGAAGGAAAAGCCATACGAATTACTCCGCCTCTTACGGTTACTGAAGCCGAAATTCGGGAAGGTTGTGCCATTCTGCTTGAAGCCTTGGATGAGATACTCGCTGAAGATAAGCGTATTAACTCCTAAACCTGTTAATTAAATTGTTTAAAACAAATCGTTAAAATTTACGTTTTCCGAAAAGGGTTGTGTACCTTTAGTATGCATAACGTTAACCCCAATTGCTATGTATCTGGATCACGAAGAAGACGACTACAACTTATCGCTCAACCGTTTTGAGTCGATGCTGAAAACGAACAAAGTATTCTTCTTCGATTCGGAAGAGTTTGAGGAGATTATTTTGCATTACCTCGACTTGGGAAAAACCAATTTAGCCAAGAAAGCATTGAAATTGGGCTTGGAACAACATCCAAAATCGACTGGTCTAAAACTGGTACAAGTCGAAATGTTGGTCTACGAAGACAAATTGGATGCGGCTGAAAAACTCTTAAACGAGTTGTATGCTATTGAACCCCACAATGAAGAAATCTTCATCCAACGGGCCAGCATCTATTCCAAACGCGACAACCACGAAAAAGCAGTGGAATGTTTGCAACAAGCTTTAGAATTTACCGATGATCATGCCGATGTATACAACTTGATGGGTATGGAATATCTTTTTATGGATCATTTAGAAGCAGCTAAAGAAAGCTTCATCAAATGCTTGGAAGAAGATATCTTAGACCAATCTGCTTTGTATAATGTGGTGTACTGTTTTGAGTTTTTAGACCAAAACAAAGAAGCGGTCGAATACCTTAAAACCTACATTGAACGCAATCCCTATAGTGAAATTGCATGGCACCAATCAGGCCGATTGTATTACGGTTTGAAAGATTACGAAAATGCTGTTCGCGCTTTTGAATACGCCACGTATATCGATGACACCTTTGTGGGTGCCTTTATGGAAAAAGGGAAGGCCTTGGAACGTTTGATGCGTTATG
>CAYNDK010000148.1:0-6628 GCA_964395965.1 uncultured Flavobacterium sp. | reverse complement strand
CTGTAGCATCTCCCCCCATCAATTCGGTTAATTCATCTTTTACGATTTTAACCATCAATTGTCCAGGTTGTAATGTAGTTAATACATCTTGACCAAGGGCTTTATCTTTAACTCTTGTCGTAAAGTCTTTTGCAATTTTGAAGTTAACATCGGCATCTAACAAGGCGCGTCTAACCTCTTTTAACGTTTCAGCTACGTTAATTTCGGTGATTTTACCGTGACCTTTCAGAACATGAAATGCTTTATCGAGTTTATCGCTTAAATTTTGAAACATAAATTTGATGCTAAAAAATGAAGTGCAAAGATACAAATTAACCCTATGTGAATCCAATAGATTTTAAATAAAAAACCGCTCCATAAATGAAGCGGTTTCTAACAAAAACACACATTAGTAAGGTTAACTAACTAATTTTTTTCAAAAGTGAGGTAATCGGTTCCGCCGTTACCACCGCTTACATCGATTAACTCAATTTTCGTATTTGTTCGTGATTGAATATCCCAATCGTCAGATAAATCGGCAAAAGTAGCCGGTGCATTAAATAAGATATTAAAATCAAGATCTGATAACGTATCGTCATTAGAATTAGAATCCGTAACCGACCAAGTTCCTGAATAATTCAAGCTTCCATTGGTAGCTGTTAAGACATTTGTATTACCAAACGTAAAATTAAATCCTGTAAATTGATTGGTTTTTACAGTCCCCGAATCGCTGTAATAAGTAATTCGCCATGTTCCATTTGAAACTGTTGAAATCACGTTTGTTTGCTGCGCATTAGTTACAGCATCATCATTGCTACACATGGAGGCCACATTAAGCAAAAAGAGTACTGCTAAAATTGAAAAGAATTTTAGTTTTTTCATAGTAGTATTTAGTTTTTGGTTAGTATTTTGTCAAATACAGATAATCAATTTCTGACCCACCACCACTAATGTGCCGCAGACGAATTAAGGTTGAAGTGTATTCGATAATTTCCCAATCTTCTTCCATATGATCCAGCACAGTTCCTGCAAAAGAAAGGTCAAGTTTTTGTTTATTCCCATCTGGATATTTGCTCCAATTGCCATTAATTTGGTTATTATTTTTTATGGCTTTGGAAGTCCCATTGGTATAAAAGTTAAAATAATAGCCATTGTAATACGATGTAATGTCTTGGTATTCATCATAACAATAGGACACATACCATGAACTTCCTGTAAATAGGGCATTAAAATCGGGATTGGGATTCACAGTTGTTGCTGAAGGACATTGCCCAATATTATCCTCTATAACTTGATTGAATTGAGTATCTGATTGAATTGCAATTGTATTTGCATTACTATCTATTATTGACAACGGATAGGTAAAGTTGAAAGAATCCGTTGCATTCAATGAATTTAAGAAAGCATACAAAGCAGAATTATTGGTAAACGTATAACTATCTGCTTGTTCAGTACTGGAATTGTACGCATTCACAACTACCGGATATTGTAAATGCACACAAGAAATTTCATCCAAAAAATTACAAGGACCTAAACTAGCAATAAGTGCATTGTATTCAGATTGATTAAAAATAGTCTGTGTTTGATAATTTCGGTATTTGATGGTAATAGGAAACTGAAAATAAACCTTATCATCATCCGTATTGTAGGCATTTTTAATGTCGAATATTTCTTCTAAACCGTCATTGGACTCAGAAACGTAAACATTTTGATTGTTCACAGTTACTGACACCGGTAAAACAATACTAAAATGAGAATTATCATCCATTACATCATCCCAAGCTGTTGGATTTTGGATCACACGTGATACTAAACCGGTGAGTGCAGAATTTTTATTCAATGCATCGGAATACGCATTGCCGTAATCATCTTCATCTTGACAAGAAGTGAAGAATAACACGCTCAAAGCTGAAAACAATATCGGACGAATCCAATTCATGTGTGATGGTTTTCATTTTAAACAAATATAATTGAAAATACCCTACCTAATTTTTTTTTTTTATTTTTAGAAACTTAATTTGAACCAAGCTAATGGCTTTAGAAGATTCTATTTGCAACGATTCTATTTATGAATCTTTTTATCGTAAACATGCGAAAGCACTCCGGAATTATCTTTATTATAAATTTGGAGATGAAAATCAAGCAGAGGATTCTACGCAAGAGGCCTTTATTAAATTGTGGCAAAATTGCAGTCAAGTTCCCCTTGAAAAAGCAAAATCATTTCTCTATACTGTTGCCAACAATCTTACTCTGAATCAAATTGCGCACAAAAAAGTAGTTTTAGAATTTGAAAAAAAGAACAATCATTCATCTACAACTAATGAGTCGCCTGAATATATTTTGGAGGAAGCCGAATTTAAAAAGAAACTTTTAACTGCTATAGAAAATTTAAACGAGACTCAGCGAACTGCCTTTCTAATGCACCGAATCGACGGGAAGAAATATCATGAAATTGCAGAAGAACTTAACATCAGTGTAAAAGCGGTGGAAAAACGTATACATTTAGCTTTAATGGAACTTCGGAAAAATTTTTCGAATTTCAGGTAGGGTATTTATTTATTGAATTGTTTTAGCAAAGAATTTATCATGAAAATGGAAGATAATAACCGTTTAGCGTCTTGGCTCAATGATGAGCTTTCTGAAGCAGAGTTGCAAGAACTCCGCCAAGAAGAAGACTATGCGGTACTCGAAAAAATCAAAATATATTCCGCTGACTTAAAAGTTAAGCAAAATTTTGATGAAGATCATCTTTTAGAAAAGATACGAACTCAACAATCAAAAAGTAACGTTCGTCCATTATTTTGGAAAAAAGCAATGCAAATCGCTGCATTATTCGTGGTGTTTTTAGGTATAGGTTGGTATTTACAAACCAAATCAATTACTGAAGAAATAGCAGCTAATGGATCAACAACTGCATTTGCTTTGCCCGACCAGTCAAAAGTTCAATTGCATTCAGGTTCCAAAATTACCTATACCGCCACAAACTGGGACACTAATCGCAAGCTGACTCTTGAAGGTGAAGCCTATTTTAAAGTAGCTAAAGGTAAAAAATTTGAAGTAATCACTCCTGTTGGTACAGTAGCCGTATTAGGTACGCAGTTTAATGTAAAAGCAAGAAATAACCGTATCGATGTTACATGTTATGAAGGAAAGGTTAGCATTCAAAACGGGACGAACACCATTAGTATTACAAAAGGTCAAACCATTGCTTACAACAACAACGAATTAATTATAAATCACCCAATTACGACACAATATCCATCTTGGATTGCAAAAGAATTACTGTTTGAGAAAGAACATCCTAAAGATGTTTTGGAAGAATTAAAGCGTCATTTCGATATCCAAATTGAAAGCGTAAATCTTCCCAGCTCTGAATTATTCACAGGTAAGTTGCCTGGTGATAATCCTGATGTTGCCTTACAGATATTTGCGTCTTCTTACCATTTAAAACCGGTAAAAAAAGCAGCGCAAAAGTATTCTTTTGAATCCGTTCCATGATGCGATTACGATATTTTTCATGTTTGTTTCTATGCTTTGTCTCCTCTTTGAGTCTTTGTGCTCAATCGGGAGACTTTGTGCATTTAACCAAAGTTTTAAAACAACTTGAAAAACAATATCAAGTCGAATTTAGTTATATAGAAAACGAAATTGAATCGCTAAAAGTTATCCCTCCTACTCCAAGTGAATCACTAGATACACAGCTACAAGAACTTGCGCAACAAACACAACTTACCTTCAATAAAATTAATTCGAAATACATTTCGATATCAGACAACAAGAAAAAAAAGGTAGTATTTAAAGGATATCTTCAAGACATTGAGCAAAAAAAACCGATTGAATATGCAACGATACTTTGTCAACCTTCGGGGCAAACACTAATGAGTTCGGCGCAAGGATATTTTGAAATCAACGACCCTAATGTTCGCTCAATATTGGTAACGCATGTTAATCATGAACCCTTACTCATTGAAGACATCAGCGCGCAAAATTCACCTATCTTTTACTTAAAAATCAAGAAAATACAATTGGATGAAGTTGTAACACAATTTCTTCTTACCAAAGGGGTTACAAAAAAATGGGATATGGGTTATGAAATCAAACCGAAAGAGTTTGGGATTTTACCCGGATTAACCGAAGCAGATGTTTTTGAATCGATAAAACAAATACCCGGAGTAATCAGTTCAGATGAAACTCTAGCCAACTTGAGTATTCGTGGTGGGACTCAAGATCAAATACTTTTCCAATGGAATGGGATGCGACTGTATCAAGTGAGTCACTTCTTTGGATTGATTTCTGCGATTAATCCCAATTTGGCCCATAAAATAACCATTGTAAAAAATGGAAGTTCTCCTTTTTATGGTGGAAGTGTATCTGGCGTGGTTGATATTTCTACCCTTTCGAATTCAAAAAAAGAAGACGCTTTCAATCTTGGGATTAATTTGATTAATGCCGACGCAACGTTTCGTTACAACTTTTCAAAAAAATCAAAATTAGCAATCAGTTCACGTAGAGCCATTACTGATTTAACTACCACTCCCACCTATCAAAATTATTATAATCGTGTCTTTCAAAATACGATAGTATCGGATGTAGCATTAAATGGTAATTTGTCGTATCAGAATGATTTAAAATTTTATTTTTTCGATTTTTCGGGTCAGTTTTCTCAAAAAATTGGAACTAAATTGGAACTAATTTTTGATGTACTTGTTTTATCCAATCAGCTTAATTTAAAACAATCACGCCAAGAAAACGGTTTGCTTATCCAAAAAAACAGTTCATTAGACCAAGAAACAACGGGTGGTATCGTAACTGGAAAAGTAAATTGGGCTACCCAATGGAAAAGTGAATTTAAATTGTTTTTATCACAATTTGAATTGTACTCAAATTACGAATCTTTGAATACTGCTCAAACGGTTTACCAACGAAATGAGATTAAACACTTAGGAGGAGAATGGAAAACTACATGGTTGCTCAACCCAAATACTACCGTAAATTTTGGATATCAATTTGATGAAATAGGCAATCGTAACATCAATGAAGTTAGTAGCCCTTCAGTTCAAACAGATGTCACCAATGTGATTCGAAATCATGGGCTGATAAGTGAAATGCGTTGGGAATCTTCTTCAAAAAAAATGAAAGCTTCTGGTGGTATTCGCCAAAATTATTATGAGCGTTGGGGAGTATTTTTAACTGAGCCGCGTGTAATTGCTACATGGGAATTTGCTCCCAAATGGCAATTAGATATTGCAGGTGAGATGAAAAGTCAAACAGTAAGTAAAATTGTAGATCGTCAACAAGATTTCTTAGGAATAGAAAAAAGGCGTTGGATACTCAGTAATAATGCTGACATCCCAATTTTAAAAAACAAACAATTATCAACCAGCTTGTCGTATCGTAATAAGGGATGGCTACTAAGTGGAGAGGTGTTTTTAAAGAAAGTTACTGGTATTTCTGGGAGAAGCCAAGGGTTTCAAAATCAACTAGAGAATATCGATTTTACTGGCAATTATCGCATCTGGGGTGGTGAATTTTTACTTCAGAAACAAATTAAGAATTTTATTTTTTGGTCCACCTACACTTACAATTACAATCGTTACACCTTATTTTTACCAACCTCAACACTATCGTTTCCAAGCAATAATGAAATCATGCATCACTGGGCTTCGGGTATCGTTTATGACAAAAACAATTTAAAACTTTCTTTGGGGGGAAAATGGTTTACAGGTAGACCCACAACGTTGCCCAAATCCCAGAATTTGGTTTATAATAGTTCGACAGGAACATCAGCGATTGATTTTGAATCTCCTAATAATTCTAGGTTACCCAATTTTTTCCAACTCAATTGTTCTGGTAGTTATTTATTTAAATTTCACAACAAACACCAACTTACATTGGGTGCATCAATGATAAACGTGCTAAATACGCGAAATAAAATCAATCAATTTTTCCGTATTAATACCAATTCACAATCCATGGAGCAGGTCAATACCTTTTCACTGGAACGAACCGTCAATGTGTTTATTCGTTATACCCTATAAAAAAATCCGGCCTAGACCGGATGTTTGTTTGCTTTACATTCTTTCGGGAACTTGAATCCCTAATAATCCAAAACTATTTTTTATGGTTTGTGCTACTTTTTCGGAAAGTTGTACCCGAAATATTTTTTTAGTAGTTTCTGTTTCACCCAAAATTGGAATGGATTGATAAAATGAATTGTATTCTTTAACTAATTCATAGGTATAATTTGCAATTAAAGCCGGACTATGATTTTTGGCAGCATCTTGAATTACTACAGGAAATTGCGCTAAAATTTTAATCAATTCTTTTTCTTTTGCTTCTAATTCGATAGTAACTTCTTGTTGATAATCAAAGGTAGCTTTTCGCAAAATGGAGCAAATACGGGCATGAGTATATTGGATGAATGGCCCTGTATTTCCATTAAAATCTACCGATTCCTCTGGATTAAAAAGGATTTGCTTTTTAGGATCTACTTTTAAAATATAATATTTAAGTGCACCTAAACCAATTGTATTGTATAATGCCGATTTTTCCTCTTGTGAATATCCTTCCAGTTTACCCAATTCCTCAGCAATTTCGCCAGCTGTCTTAGTCATTTCTTGCATTAAATCATCTGCATCTACAACTGTAC
>CAYNDK010000147.1:0-6788 GCA_964395965.1 uncultured Flavobacterium sp. | reverse complement strand
CCCGTGATTGGTAAACATATTGAATTGGTTGGTTTTGTAATTCAATGTTCCTGTCAACCCGTGATTATCAGGCACCCCTGTCGTTCCGATGATGGTACCATTAATTCCGTTGGTTTTCCCTTTTTTCAAAAGAATATTTAAAATACCTCCACCACCTTCAGCATCATAACGAGCCGATGGATTGGTAACGACTTCAACTTTATCGATAGCATCTGCGGGTATCATTCGTAGAGCATCATTTATACTGATTGCATTGGAGGGACGCCCATCAATTAAAATCTTTACATTTTCATTACCGCGTAAACTGATTGTTCCATCGGTGGCCACAGCAACTGAAGGGATATTATCCAATACATCACTTACCGTTCCTCCTTTAACCATTAAATCTTGGCCTACATTGTAGACTTTTTTGTCTAATTTAATTTCTACTGTAGTTTTTTCGGTGCGAATAACCACTTCGTCCAATTTGGTAGCTTCATCCTCCAAACTTATTACTCCTAAATTGGTGTCTCCTTTGATGACTTTGTCTTTAAGGACCAAAGGTTTAAACGACAAAAATTCAACATTAATGGTGTATTTTCCTTCTGGAACATCAATGGTGAATTCACCTTTAGCATCTGTAAGTCCACCGTTAACAGTTTTGTTGGTGGCTACATTGATAAACCGAATTTCGGTATATTCTAAAGCTTGGTTGTTGGTTTTGGCGATAACTTTTCCGCTTACTTTAACACGGTTGCCTGCGCCTTGGCGATTGGGATTTGGGTTTTGAGTGTGTCCCGTAAATCCAATGAAGAGTACGACTAACGCGAATACAATTTTGAAAATTTTCATGTAAAATTTATTTTGCTTTCCTGTTGGAATGCAAAAGTAAACGAACGTTTAACCCTACTTTCACAAAGTTTTGTTAATCTTAAAAGGTCAGTTCATTAAAGAATTTCGTGAATTCGTTCCAAAGGTCTGGCAATAACGGCTTTATCTTTGTTTACTACAATAGGTCGTTCGATTAATATAGGATGAAGAGCCATTGCGGCTATAATTTCTTGATCAGAAAGTTCTTTGTTTTTGTAGTTTTCAATCCAAATTTTTTCTTTAGTTCTCACCAATTCTATTGGGCGAATAGAAAGCATTATAAGAAGCTCTTCGAGTTCTGCTACCGATAGAGGATGTTCTAAATATTTCACCACAGTATAGGGCGTTTTGAGGTTGTCAAAATGCACAACACAGTCTCTTGATTTTCCACAGCGAGGATTATGATAAATTGTGATCATGAGTGGGGATTTATTTCGCGAAATTAAGTAAATTGGGGCAATAATTTTAGAAAATGAATAGACTCTTTGGCGTAGATAAAAAGGTTAGTTTTGGATGGTACCTACTTGGATCTGTATTGATTATCATGGGTAATTTTTTAGGACAAATACCTTTTGGCATTGTAGCGGTTTACAGTTCGATAAAAAAGGGAGGGTCTATGCCCACACAAACCGTTGACTTGTTACGCGGTATGGATTTAAATCTGTCACTTTTTTTATTGCTTCTATCCTTTGCAGCAGGTTTTGTTGTGTTGTATTTGGTACTGCGACTGCTTCATAAGCAAACCCTCACCAATGTAACTACATCACGATCAAAAATTGATTGGAATCGAATTTTGTTTTCCTTTGGAACTTGGGGAGTTATTACAATCGCAACCACTTTACTATCCTATTACAGTGCTGAAGGTTCAATGACTTGGAATTTTAATGGGCCAAAATTTGCAGTTCTGGCTTTAATTGGGATTGTCATGATTCCCATTCAGACCTCATTGGAGGAATATATTTTTCGCGGATATTTGATGCAAGGATTTGCACAACTTTATCCACGGCGATGGTTTCCATTGGTTTGGACGTCGTTAATTTTTGGATTGTTGCATATTGCCAATCCCGAAATTGAAGAAATGGGGTATATCGTATTATTGTATTACATCGGGACAGGTTTCTTTTTAGGGATTATGACCTTAATGGACGATGGAATGGAATTGGCTTTGGGATTTCATGCAGCAAACAATTTATTTACAGCCTTATTGGTGACTTCCGATTGGTCTGTTTTTCAAACATATGCTTTATTTAAAGAGACTGAAAAACCACAATTAGGGTTTGAATTGTTTCTTCCGTTAGTGCTCTTTTTTCCCTTGATGTTAGTTATTTTTTCAAAAAAATACCACTGGAATTCCTGGAAATCTAGGTTAACTGGTCCAGTCCCTATTGAACCCACTTTTAAAACAGTTTCGTATGAATCCAACGTATCTTAATGTTCACAATCAATTTAAATTAAATGGTTTTCATCTCGACAAAGATGATTTGTGTCGTGTCGCCTATAGCTTTATTAAAGAAGGCGAGGAATTTGAAAAACCAGTTGGTGAATTTTTATTGGATTGGTTTGATGATAAACCCTATATCGAGATGCAAACATCTGGGTCCACTGGAGTGCCAAAAATTATCACTGTTGACAAACAGGCTATGGTAAATTCAGCATTGGCAACGGGTGATTTTTTTGATTTAAAACCTGGTGACCGCGCTTTACAATGTTTACCCGTTAAGTATGTGGCAGGTAAAATGATGTTAATTCGTTCGATTATTTTGGGTTTGGATTTGGATTATGTTGCTCCAACATCCCATCCTATGGATCGATTGGATGATCGCTATGATTTTGTTGCTATGGTGCCTTTACAAGCACAAAATTCATTGGATAAATTACCATTAGTAAAAAAGTTAATTGTTGGTGGAGCTCGCATTAATGCACAATTGGAAAACGATTTGATGAAACTGCCGACAGCTGTTTTTGAAACCTATGGAATGACCGAAACCATTACACACATTGCTGCAAAGCGGGTAGGCGAAAAAGCTTTTACCGTTTTACCTCATGTAACGTTGTCGTATGATGATCGAAATTGTTTGGTTATTCATGCACCACATATTATAGCAGAGGAAACAGTTGTTACCAATGATTTAGTTGAGTTAATCAGTGAAAATCAATTTCAATTTTTAGGACGAATAGATAATGTAATCAACAGTGGTGGTGTGAAAATTATGCCAGAAGCGGTTGAACATAAATTAGATGGTGCAATTGAGCGCCGATTCTTTATTGCATCTAAGGAAGATTCAGAGTTGGGTGAAAAAGTTATACTGGTTGTTGAAGGAGAGCCATTTTCAATTGAACCTAAACTTTTTGAAAAATTGGATAAATACGAACGCCCAAAAGAAATCCTATTTGTTGCTCAGTTTAAGGAAACAGAAAATGGAAAAATAATGCGAAAAGCAACTTTAAAAGAATAAACGAAAGGAGTCTCAGATTAGACTCCTTTTTTATAAATAGGAAACATTGACGTAAAAATGACTACGATCAATAGTCACTGTTTTTATATTTTTGGTTTTTATAGGGATTTTCATCCATTGCGTTGTTGGAGTAACTTTATACGTTTTACCTTCAAAATCAAGGACTATTGGCATATTAAAATTGGGAACTGCACTTTCCCAACGAACCTCTACTTGTTTACCATGTTTACGTAATTGAAGTTCAGGTAATTGGGTGGTTTGGAGGTAAAGTTCAAAAACAGTTGACCAATCGCGACCTGTTTGTTGGTTGAAAAACTCCAATACAGTTGCTGTTTCAATAATTTTGTGTTTGAAAGTCGTACTGTATTTAAATAGAAGTTCCCACCATTTTGTATCATCACCTAGTGCATGGCGAATAGTGTTTAAGAACAAAGCACCTTTCGGATACATGTCTCCGGAACCTTCTTGGTTGATGCCTTTGGGGCCGATAATTGGTCGGTCATTAGTTACGTTGCGTTGTAAACCTTTACCATAGCGCATGGCTTTTTCATAACCAAATTGACATTCAATAAATACCATTTCAGAATATTGAGTAAAACCTTCATGAATCCACATGTCGGCAATATCTTTGGAAGTAATACTGTTACCAAACCACTCGTGACCACTTTCGTGAATGGTAATGAAATCAAAAAGGAGACCTACACCTGTACCCGAAAGATCACTACCGAGATACCCTTTTAGGAATTTATTTCCATAGGCAACAGCACTTTGATGTTCCATGCCCAAATAGGGTGTTTCAACGAGTTTGTAGCTATCTTCTTTAAAGGGATAAGGGCCAAACTTTTCTTGAAAACAGCGCAACATTGGCTTAACTTCTTCAAAATGGGTGAGGGCTTTTTCTTTGTTGTAATCCAATACATAGTAGGTGATTTTCAAGTCGTCCAATTGATCTTCGATAGCCACATAATGCCCAATATTGACTGTAATATCATAATTGTTTATAGGGTTTATTACTTCCCAATCCCAACGAATATAGCCATTTGGCATGGGAGTAGTGGCTTTCAGACGTCCGTTGGAAACATTGGTCAATTCTTTAGGAACAGCTATGCGAATGTCGGCACCAGTATCGGGTTCGTCACTTTGACCTTCTTTAACCGGATACCACAAACTAGCACCAGTACCTTGAACCGCTACTGCAATCCATGGTCGATTGTTTTTATCTTTAGTAAATACAAACCCACCATCCCAAGGTGCACGTTTGGCAATGAGTGGGTTTCCAGAATAGTAAAATTGAATTTGTTGACTTGTTTCAGCCTCGAGAGTATTGGGGAAATCAATAAAAACAGCATTGAATTCGCGGGTATATTTTAATTGCTTTTGATTCCAAATAATTGAATCTACTTGCATATTTGCAAATAAGTCCAATTGAATTCGTTGGGTAGTTTGTACAATGTCAAAATCAATAGTATTGCTACCTTTTATAGATTTCTCATCGGGATTTATTGCGATATCCAACGTATAATGTTTTACATCAAAACACATACGTTCTTTAGAAAATCCACCCATCAAAGAATCTTTACGCGTTGCCTGAGCTTGTGCAAGAACTGAAATACAGAGGCAAAAAAGTAGCAAGTGGAAGCTATTTTTCATAGAAGAATTAATTGAGTTGTTCAAACTTACTAATTTTCAGCAAAGGGAGCAGGTACGTTTAGTGTAATTTCTCTTTTTTCGTAAGGATGCCAAAATGTTAAACTAGTGGCATGAAGATGTAAACGTTCACCTTTAGTTCCATATAAATCATCTCCAACAATTGGTGTATTTAATCCTAGCTGATGTGCTGCATGAACTCTAAGTTGGTGCGTTCGACCAGTTATTGGTGTAAATTCTACAAGGGTCTGATTGGCTATAATTTTTAGTTTTTTCCAATGGGTTTCCGCAGCTTTACCAAATTCAAAGCAAACTACTTGAAAAGGTCGATTGTCAACATCTAAGCGAAGAGGTAATTGTATGTTACCTTCATTTGCTTCAAGCATACCTGATAAAAGGGCTGTATATTTTTTGTGAATTCTTCTTTTAATGAATTGCGCTTGAAGCAGTTTATATGTTTTTTCGTCTTTTGCACAAAGTAAAATACCTGAAGTTGACATGTCTAATCGATGGACAATCAGGGGGCCAGTTGCCTCTGGATAACGCATTTGTAAGCGACTGTAAACGGAATCAATAATTGATTTACCCGGAGTAGATAATAATTCGTTTGGTTTGTTTACAGCTACAATCCATTCATCTTCAAAGATAATTTCCAAGGGTTTGTCGGCACCTAAATTGATCAGTAAAGGATTTTCATCTAAGGGAATGCCTTCGAGCATATGACCTAAAATAGGTTCGCATTTTCCTGTACAAGCAGGATAAAATTGGCCGTGTTTGCGCACTTCAGATTTGGGCGATTGGCCCCACCAGAATTCAGCCATTGCGATCGGTTTTAATCGATGTTCAAAAGCATAATGCAACAACTTCGGGGCTGCACATTCTCCAGCTCCTGCAGGAGGATTGCCTTGAAAAATAGTTTGTAAACTTTTGGTTGTGCCGTATTGATTTAGAAACGCATAGTCAGAAAATAATTGTTGCTGTAACGCGGCAGAACGGTTTCGGCGTTCTTCTTTGAGTTGGTTGATTTGATCTTCAAATTGGATCAGTTCAGCAGTATGTGATGCGATTTTATCTTTCCAATCCAGTTGTAATTGTCGTAAGCGAATACTTTCCAATTGACTGGCTTGAATTAATTGTAATGCTTCTTCATCATTCAAATTAGGATGTTTTTCACGATATATAGCCCTTTCTTTTTTTGCTTTTTTGATAGATTGTTTATAGGTAGTAATCGCTTCATTGGCATCTATTACTGCTTTGTTAGTTGCTTCAAGTAAATTCTTGTAATCAATTGAATTTTCGAGGTTTTCAATTTTTGAATTAAGATTGTTAAGTATACGTTCTTCCGATATAAAGTAGCCATTATCTTCTAACATATCATAAACCGTGGGAACAAATTTGGGCCAATGATTTTGATCGGCTAGTTTCCCTGAAAAGGCCCATAAATAGCCCAATTCACCCCATTCATTTTGTACCACCAACACACCAAACATTTTACCAATCACCATTCCCGATTGACCTACTTCAAGTCCGAAGTTGTGCTCAAAATCGGTTTGCTTTTTCAAATACTCCTGAAGCAAACGTGCTGCCTCAAGACTCAGCGGATGAGGGTCGTAATAAAATGGAAAGGTAAATCGCTCCGGAACGGGGTATTCGGAGAAAGGTTTTTCAAACTTTTGGAATAAATCAGGCATTTTTTTTCAAAATCGAAACAGCTTTCGCAGTACAAAGATGAACATTTTTGAACAACCATAACCTAGAATAAGTAGAAGAATAAAGAAATAACCGTTGGGATCGTCGTGATACCCCTCAAAAAAAAGATCATAAATTGGGTTGAAA
>CAYNDK010000146.1:0-6909 GCA_964395965.1 uncultured Flavobacterium sp. | reverse complement strand
CGATACTGCAGGACGTATTGATAAATTCAAAACGAAATACGCTAAACACGGTAAGTAATTTGATATTTATTGTGTGTTCAAATACAAAGAGACCATCCTTCGGGGTGGTTTTTTTATTGCCTAAAACTTCGTACTTTTGACGCTTTAGCTGAACAAACTACCATGAATTATATTCTTTTCGACGGTCCCGTCCGTACTGCCTTGCTTCCGTTTACCTTTACCCGTCCTGTGTGTGATATTCGGGTTGGGATTTTGACGATTCGTGAAAAATGGGAAAAACATTTGGGGTACACCACCACTACCTTAACGGAAGACTATTTGTCTGAAAAGTTTCCCATGGTGGAAATGGAGGCCAATGTGATGATCAACGGTGCCTATTTCCCAAATCCTGTTTTGGTGGAAATGGTGCGTAATTTGGAACCCAACCAAGCCATCTTTCGTGGAGAAGATGTCGTTGCTTTTTACACCACAGATTCGCAAGAGGAAGTAGATTTTGATACGTATGAAATTTTAGAGTATACCGATGACTGTTTGAAAATCGAACATACTTGGGATATTTTTGCTAAAAATGATGCGGCTATACGTGAGGATTTCGAATTCTTAACAGCCGATCGTCATTCGCAACCCATTCCGAAGTCGGTCAATGTGATTGCCCCCGAAAATATTTTTATTGAAGAAGGCGCGCGTCTCGAGTTTGTGACGTTGAATGCGTCTACGGGTCCGATTTACATTGGTAAAAATGCCGAAATCATGGAAGGTTCCGTAATTCGCGGTCCGTTTGCCTTGTGCGAAGAAGCCCAAGTGAAGTTGGCCACCAAGATTTATGGAGCGACTACCGTAGGGCCACATAGTCGTGTTGGTGGCGAAGTGAGCAACTCGGTGCTGTTTGCTTATTCCAATAAAGGACACGATGGTTTCTTAGGAAATTCGGTGCTAGGCGAATGGTGCAACATTGGTGCCGACAGTAATAACTCCAATTTGAAAAATAACTACGAGGAAGTTCGCTTATGGAGCTACGAAACCGAAGGTTTTGCACGTACCGGACTCCAATTCTGTGGTTTGATGATGGGGGATCACAGCAAGTGTGGGATCAATACCATGTTCAATACAGGAACGGTTGTGGGTGTTTCTTCGAATATCTTCGGATCGGGATTCCCGCGCAACTTTGTTCCTAGTTTTAGCTGGGGTGGCGCTTCAGGGATGACGACCTATCTCACGAGCAAGGCGTTTCAAACCGCCAAAATAGTTATGGCACGCCGTCATGTGGAATTTGACGAAGTCGAAGCCCGTATTTTGGAACATGTGTTTGAGGAGACGAAGAAATATCGGAAGGAATAAGAGTTGATTTGAAAATTTGAAAATTTTTAGATTTGAAAATTTCTATACGCTCTTAAGAAAAGTGCTGGTTTTCTTTGTGATTTATATTCAATCCATTTTTACGATAAAAAATATGTAACTTTGCGACCGCAATCACTTGACAACGATTTCTAGGATTGTGTACATTTATGGAACAGCAAAAAAAAGTAGCCTTTTATACCTTAGGCTGTAAGCTCAATTTCTCCGAAACGTCTACCATCGCGAGAAATTTTCAAGATGAAGGATTCGAACGTGTCGACTTTGAAGACGTAGCCGATATCTATGTAATCAATACGTGTTCGGTGACGGATAATGCCGACAAACAATTCAAACAAGTCGTAAAGAAAGCCTTAAAGCTCAACGAAAAAGCGTTTGTGGCAGCCGTAGGTTGTTATGCCCAATTGAAACCGGAAGAACTAGCCGCTGTTGATGGCGTGGATTTGGTTTTGGGTGCTACCGAAAAATTCAAAATCACCGATTACATTCACGATTTGTCCAAAAATGATATGGGCGAAGTGCATTCTTGTGAAATTGAAGAAGCGGACTTCTATGTGGGCAGCTATTCCATCGGTGATCGCACGCGCGCATTTTTGAAAGTGCAAGACGGCTGTGATTATAAATGTACCTATTGTACGATTCCGTTGGCGCGTGGTATTTCCCGTAGTGATACCATGGCGAATGTGTTGCAAAACGCCGCTGAAATCTCTAAACAAGGCATCAAAGAAATCGTCTTGACGGGTGTCAACATTGGAGATTATGGTAAGGGCGAATTTGGCAACAAAAAACACGAACATACGTTCTTGGAATTGGTGCAAGCTTTGGATCAAGTGGACGGAATTGAACGGTTACGTATTTCGTCGATCGAACCCAATTTGTTGAAAAACGAAACCATTGAGTTTGTCGCCCAGAGTCGGACCTTTGTGCCGCATTTCCATATTCCCTTACAATCGGGTAGCAATGCTATTTTGAAAAAAATGAAGCGCCGTTATATGCGCGAACTCTATACAGAACGCGTCGCTACAATTCGTGAAGTGATGCCGCATGCCTGTATTGGCGTGGATGTGATTGTAGGTTTTCCGGGTGAAACGGACGAGCATTTCTTGGAAACCTATCATTTCTTGAACGAACTCGATATTTCGTATTTGCATGTTTTCACCTATTCTGAACGCGATAATACCGAAGCGGCTTTGATGGACGGTGTGGTGCCGAATAACGTACGCGCTAAACGCAGTAAGATGTTACGTGGTTTATCGGTCAAAAAACGCCGTGCTTTTTATGAAAGTCAGTTGGGTACCACCCGCACAGTTTTGTTTGAAGGGGAAAACAAAGAAGGTTATATCTATGGGTTTACCGAAAACTATGTGAAAGTAAAAACACCTTGGAATCCCGAATTGGTGAATACGTTACACGAAGTGCAGTTGACGCATATTGACGAAGATGGTGGTGTGCGAATTGCGTTTGTGAATGTTCCGGTGTAAATCCCAATATTAACTTAGAATACATTTAAAACGTGGCTGTGGTTCATTGCGATTCCGATTTGATGAACCACGCCATTGTTTTATTAAAGATTCAATGCGGTATTTTACTATCCAATTTTATAATGTATACATCAATTCAATAATTTTCTAATTTTTCTTTATTAATGTTAGGTTTACTCCCTGAGCTGGTTGTTGAACGATGCATTTTTCAACAACTCCCTCCGGATTAGTTAAAAATTCGTACGTAACTGTAGGACTGAAACCATCTACTGTAAATTTAGTTGTTGTGTTGGGTAGCAGTTCAAACTTCATAGTTGAATTCATTATAACCCAAAGTGACTTGTCTTTACAGACGATTTTAGTCTCAGTACCTTTTTCAGATACATATATCCCCGCATATTTATTTTGAATTTCATCTGAAAGTCTTAGGTTGGGTTCGATTTTTTGGTCGTACATTATTTTTTGGGTATTTGCAAATGGGATTTTTGTTTTACCAGTGGCATTTCCGTTGTTTTGAAGGATAATGACCGTTTTATTATTGTCCAAATGCTGCTCAATCAATGTGATGTAACCAGCCCAATTGCCTGTGTGGTCAATGTAATTACCATAATCTTTGTGTGTATTTAGGAACCAACCAAAACCATAATTGGTGTTTTCCCCAGCATTTAATTGGTAATTCGTGAAGAGCGACTTAATTTGTGCTGCTGAAAGGAATTGATTCCGTTTTAAACTTTTAAGCCATTTGAATAAATCAGCGGTTGTGGAATATACTCTCCCTTGACCATACACACCATCAAACGATTTGGCATACGCTATATTTCCAACAAAATTTCCTGAAGCATCTTCTTCATAGCCAATAGCTAGATTTTTTACATTCAAGTTATCTTTATGTATACAATAGACATTTGTTTGGGTCATCGCTAAAGGGATAAAAATCCTTTCTCTTAAAAAATCGGGGTAGGATGTGTGAGCAACGCGTTCGATTATTGAAGCGAGTAAAACATATCCGGTGTTACTGTAATTCCATTTTTCGTTGGGCTTGAAGAGTAATTCGGGCTTTTCTTTTGCGAATAACTCGATTATGTAATCGTTTGTTGCTAGTTTAGATTGATCTCCTTTTTCACTGTAAAGATCCATATAATCAGGCAACCCTGAGGTATGATGAATAAGATGATTAATGGTAATCCCTTTGTAATAGTGAAGTTCAGGAATAAATTTAGTGAGGTCATCATCAAGCGATAGTTTATGATCATTTGCGAGTAAATAAATGGCAGTTGCTGTAAACTGTTTGGTAATTGAGGCTAGGTTGAAAACGGAATTGGTGTCAAGAAGTATTTCCTTTTCTCTATTTGCAATTCCATAACTTTTATGGAGTATAATGGTATCGTTTTCGGCAATAAGGACGTTTCCATTAAATTCACCGTATTGCTGCATTTCGCTGTAAAGCGAATCCAACCTTTTGGCTTTTTCAGATTGATTTGAGCTAAGTGGTAGGTTAGTATGGGTTGACTTGCAGGAACACAAAAGGATAACAAGTAATAGGGAAGTGAAGTATTTTTTCATTTGATTGTATTTTGAGCAATAGACTTTTGGCTAGTACATTTTATTTTAAAGGCTACTCTTCCAGTTTTTTATTCTACTAGAAAAAGGAGCGTAGTGTATTGATTTGGTTTTTATCGAGATAAATAAAACTGCTTTGCTTTCTAATACTTCGACCGAAAATGCAATCGCGTGATGCCGCAATTTAATAGTGATTTAGCTATGCCTAAATACAAAGTATTATTCGTCATAATAGATAATTTCCCGTTCTGCTATCAGTGATGGTTTTCCTTCTTTTGTGCCTTCTAAATACATATAACATTTGATCCAATTTTTATGATCATCGTATTCATAGTCGTAAAAGCGTGGTCTTCGGGAAACTCTTGTCATGGGCTGCCCCTCAAAATCAGGTAAGAAATCATTTTGAATTAAATCACCATATTCATTGTAATACCGAATTGATTTTTTTACATCAGCAGAATAATTTCCTTTAATATTATAGTAGATAGCTTTTTCAACATAATCCAACTTTGGGTGGTACACATATTCTTCACTACACAAAAGTTCTTCTTTTGATGACAAGCTTACGAATACAATTCTCCCTTGAGCATCGTATTTAAAGTTAGCAACCATTTCAGGATTGTATTCATTCAATTCAAAATCAGTCCTAAAAAAATAAATGTTTGCTCTATCGATATCATACTTGGGATTTAACTTAATGGAATATTTTATCTTTATTACTTGACTTTTTTCATTATAATAATACAAACCAAAGGAATGTATTATTTTTTTGGAATCCTTCAAAGATTGAAGTGAATCTGTCGAAACACCCCATTCATATTCATTTTCAATGAGTATTCTGTTTTGCTTGTCTAAAATGTAACTAAACTTTGCATTATTAAATGCATCTTTTACCTCACCGGGTTCAGGTCCTTTTATACAATAGTCATATTGCGGCAATAAAGGTTTGTCATATACATTAAGGTATCTTTTTTTTAAGTTACTTTTTATATTTTTCTTAAAAATAGAATTATCATAATAATAAGTAAAAATATCTTTCTTTCTATTTTGGTATACTGTATCAATAGTTCCACCCCAGAAGGTTTTACACTGTCCTGTTGGATAATAATAAAAATCAAATTTAGGTGTAGCATCTGCTCTTAAGTTTATATCATTATACTCTTGCGTGCTGATGTTGGGTTTTAAATAGGAATATTTTCTTCGAATACTTTTTACTTTCCCATAGAAATGATATTCATAATTATCTTTAAAAAAATAGTTTGCATCATCTAAATCCTGTGCAGAAGTTAGAACTATAGTCAATAAAAACAGGATGGTAGTTAAATATTTCATTATACCGTTTTTTGGGCGGATAGTGATTTACAGTAGTTTAAAAATAAGCATAATTTCAAATACTTCTACCGAAAAAATAATCGCTTAATACGGGAGTAGCATTCAAATGTCTTGACGGAAAATAAGTAAATATTAGGTCACGATTAATTCTTAATAATCTTATGTGTTGTAGTTTTATTTACTGAACTTACTTTTAAAAAATAAATTCCCGATTGTAAAAAATCAATATTGATGTGTTTGGTATTTCCATCATTTTCGTAAACTATATTAGAATAAATATCTAGAATTCGTATTCTTGATACATCTTCATTTATTGAAATATTAATAGCACTCGAAGTTGGATTTGGATAAATTAATATATCGTCTTCTGAGTTAATATTTGGGTTGTTTAAACTACAAGAGCTAAATAAAATTGGGGCATTTTGACTTACTGTTGTGCCATTACCAAGTTGACCAGTATTATTTGATCCCCAGCAAAAAACATTTCCTTGATTATTTTCTGCAAAACAATGAAAACCACCGGAAACAACTTTTGACCAATTAGATTCTACACCAATTTGAGTAGGGATCAATCTATTAGTTGTTGAATTTATTCCTAATTGACCTGAAGAATTTTGTCCCCACGACCATAAAGTGCCGTCAGATTTAATTCCATAACAAGAAAAATTTCCTGCAGCAAATGCTACCCAAGGTAAACTTGAATTAATTAATTGTGGGGTATTTCTACTTGATTGGGTATTTATTCCCAACTGTCCGCTTGAGTTTTGACCCCAACTCCAAAGTGAACCGTTTGATTGCAAAGCAACACTGAAATTTGAGCCCGTTTCAATATCAACCCATTGATTAGAACTCCCAATTTGAACAGGTGTTGATTTATTCACAAAACTCCCATCGCCTAATTGCCCAGAAGTATTCCTTCCCCATGACCATAAGGTACCGTTAGATTTTAAGGCAATTGTATGATCCGAACCTGATGAAACTTTCACCCAATCTGAATTAGTTCCAATTTGTATAGGAGTGAAACTACTAAATATTGTACCGTTACCCAATTGATAATAAAAATTATCGCCCCAAGCCCATAAGGTGCCATTATTTTTTATTCCTATTGAAAAATCACCTCCACACTCGACTCTATTCCAATCATTTGAAGATCCAACTTGTACAGGTGAAGTTCTAGTAATGG
>CAYNDK010000145.1:0-6964 GCA_964395965.1 uncultured Flavobacterium sp. | reverse complement strand
GTAAAAACGAAAGGCTTGGGTACTATTAAAATGATTTTTTGCTGTATCCGCCGAATCCAAACAACGGTAATAAGCGGCTTTATCCGCCTGATGCTGAGGCGTACACCCCAAAAGTAAACTGAATAATAGGGCAAATAAAAACGGGAAATGAAGGCGAACTTTCATTTCCCGAAACTACTAAATTTCTACAATCTTGTAAAGAAATTCGTTACAATTTTGGACGCGGATTACTTGGGTCGCCCGTTTGCCCACCCGTGCTGTCTTTCTGCATCGTGGTGGTCGTATTTTTATCGGTTGAAGTTTCATCAGCGCTGCACGAAACCAGCACTACAGTTGCCATACAACATACGGCAATAACTAACTTTTTCATTAGGATTGATTTTAAAAAGGTTAAACAGTAAGGTGCCTGTCCGAGACGTTCGGAATCAGGTGAAGGGAACAATTGCATCCCCCGTAAAGTGTTGGGAAGTACTGTGAGCGAAACGGCAACCTGGTTTTTTACTTCCCGAAAAAAACGGCAGTTACCGATCAACCCACAGGGGTGTAATGGATGGTGTACAAGATTCCAAAGCGCTTGGGAATCGCATCAATTACGAGGCAAAGGAACGCCCCGAAACCCCTACAAACACTAATCCTTTCCTGTTTTTCCTATCTTTCCTAGTATTTCCTGTTTTTCCGTAACTTCGTCACAGAAAACCCTAACCCTTAACGCCATGGAAACGATAGAGGACTATAAAAAAGCCGTCTTGGACTACATCATAAAGCAAGGCAACAACACCGAATTGGGTATTGCTTTAAACCAAGCCAAACGATCCGAATTAAGAAGTATCCTTCAACAAAAAGCAACCCGAAATCTCACCCAATCGGATTGTCACTTTATCGGTTTAGAACTCAAAATAAATAGTGACACCCTAACGAAAGAACTGCAAACTGTATCCGCCGAAGCCTTTCGTAATGTGGAGAATTTTATCAAAGAAGAAACCAGAGTTCCCTCTTCAATCAATGTCATTGAATTGGCAGCCATCCTAATTGATTTTCCCCACCGGCCGTTTGCGAGTTTCCGTACCCGAGATACCCACTATAGTATTGAAGAACAACTACTACAAACTGAAAAGCCGATTAGGCCACAAGAAGTTAAAGACAGTATAGCAAATCCCAAACCCGAACCGCTACCCCCACTCCCTAAGACGAAGTGGTCAAAGAAAATCACATTTACCCTCGCAGGAATGCTAGTGCTCGCACTCACATTCTGGGGAATCAATGCACTTAAAAGTCCGGACTATATGCAATGGCAAAACGACCATTATGAAGTGGTAGAAAATGCAGCTGTAACCCCAGCGGCGGCTGCACCTATCTTAGCCTATGATGCCGAGGAATTTTTACAAAAAAAAGTCAATTTAAAAGACAGTACCGTTTTCTTTAAGGACGGCAAACCCTTATATTTTTATGCCAAAGTAAATGGCCAACCCGAATTCTTTACCCAAGACGGCAACCACCCCGCCTATCCTGATAAAGAATTACACAAGATTACGCATTATATGGTTGAAAAATACCTTTCTAAGTGATTAGTCGTAAGCCATTTGAGTCGTAAGTCTATTAGTCGTAAGTCGTAAGTAATGACTAATCACTAGTCACTAGTCACTCCTGTTTCTAACCTACTACTTCGGATCAACCTCGCTTTAACCCCGCATCATCCTCGTATTAACGTCGTGGTTACCTACTATATACCTTTTGGTTAAGGTTACTATACCTTTACTATAAGTCGTTAAAAAGGAATTTTAAAATTATGAGTTATGAATTATGAATTAGGGGTACTTTAAAAGTGACGTAAAAAGAAAGAATTGTTGAAAGCTGTAATCATAACTCATAATTTATAATTCATAACTTCTAACTTCATCTTAGGGTTTTGTTTTGGTTTTGTTCGGAGTTTGTTCGATAGCGCTTCGGTAAACAGGGGCAATTACGCAACAGCTTCCGAACAGCTTCCGAACAAACTCCGAACGAAATAGTTACTGAATTGATAATGAGTCAATGTGGCAATGTGCCAATGTGCCAATAACACAGCGTCTTTAAATACTTAAAACTTCGCGAACTTTGCGGAGCTTTTGCCTCTTTGCGGTAAAAAAAAAAACTAAATTTTAAACCATTAAGAAATTTAAGATTTTAAGGCCCTTAACACAACTCTTAATCCCTTAATGTTTAAAAAAAAATAATTGTTCCACTTAGAATAATGGGTAATCCATCCTTGTGAAACTTTGTGCTTAACCTTGTGTAACCTTGTGCTCCAATTTATCTATACGTCAATGAATTACACCAATTCCAATTACGCTTTTAAACTCAATTACACTTTTAAACAAAACACTACTTTTCAACGAAACCAACTTGAAACCTGCAACTCTTCTAATGTCTAAAGTCTAAAGTCTAACGTCTAAAGACTAACGACTAATTCCCTATCTTTACCCAAACAAGCTATACCAATGATTACCTTACATTTTGAACATACAATTCAAGCAACACCCGAACGCGTATGGAATGCCTTATGGGATGATGCCAATTACCAACAATGGATGGAAGCGTTTTCCGTGCAGTCACGGGCACTCTCCGACTGGCAATTGGGCAGTAAAGTCTATTTCATCACCACCGAAGGAGACGGCATGGAATCGGAAATTGGGGAAATTATACCCAACCAACGCATCGCTTTTCACCATTTGCACCAACTCAAAAAAGGTGAAATCGTGACAACAGGTCCAACATGGAACGGCTATAAAGAAATTTATGAATTGGTTGAAACGGAAAAGGGTACCCTACTCAAAATGACCTTGGAAACCCTCGATCATTATGCCGATTACTTTAGAGAAGTCTTTCCAAAAGCATTTGCTATCGTACAAAAAATCGCCGAACAACCTGAGCAATCCATTACCGTAACCGTAGCTATTCCAGCTTCTTTGGAAAAAGTTTGGAACGCCTTTACACAACCCGAGCATGTCGTGCATTGGAATCAAGCGTCTCCCGACTGGCATTGTCCCAAAGCGGAAGGTGTGTTGGAAGTGGGACAAAAATTCACCTACACCATGGCCGCCAAAGACAGTAGCGTAGCGTTTGACTTAGTAGGAATTTATGATGAAATCGAACCGATGCAGTTCCTGCATTATCATTTCGAAGACCACCGCCAAATTACCGTCAGTTTTGATGTCATGGAAGATACCGTCTATGTGACCCAAACCTTCCAACCCGAAAACATCCACCCTACCGCACTCCAACGCGCAGGCTGGCAAAGTATCTTGGAATCGTTGAAAGGGTATTTGAGCTCCTGAGCCACTAAGCTGCTGAGATGCTGAGCTTGAAACCTATTAATGAGCAAATGTGTCGATATGATACACTATCCCGCTACACTTTTAAACCTTTAAACTTTTAAACCCTCAATTCATTTAAAATTTATAATTTATAATTCATAATTTACAAAAAATGCCAACCGTAAACCCCTACCTCATTTTCAACGGCAACTGTGAAGCGGCCTTCTTACATTACCAAAAAGTATTTGGTGGTGAATTCCCCTATATGGGCAAATTTAAAGACATGCCCCCTGCAGAAGGAAGCGATCCAATTTCGGAAGAAGAAGGCAACCGTGTCATGCATGTTTCCCTCCCCATCAGTCCAGAGACCGTATTAATGGGCAGCGATAGTACGACTCAGAGCGGACCCGCAAAAATGGGGGATAACGTTCAAATCTCTATCAACACTGAAAGTCAAGAAGAAGCCGATCGCCTATTCACCGGACTCGCAGAAGGCGGTACCGTAATCATGGCCATGACCAAAACCTTCTGGGGAGCCTACTTCGGGATGTGTATCGATGCCTTTGGGGTACACTGGATGGTGAATTTTGATGAGTAATTTTTGAGCCGCTAAGAAGTTGAGATTCTGAGTTACTGAAATTCTGAGCCGCTGAGCCGCTGAGATTCTGAGAAGCTGAGCCGCTGAGATTCTGAGTAATTCTTGTCGTGAATTTACTAGAATCCAACCTTAAACCTGAAACCTGAAACTTGAAACCTGAAACTTGAAACTTGAAACTTAATACCTGAAACCAATCCAACCTCTATCTTCTCAACTTGACGATATACTCCATCTCTGGGTCTCTCGCTTTTACACGATCTTCAAGGGTAGGAACAATTTCTTTATCTGGAAAAACACCACGTCCATCTTGACCCAATTGAACCACCGGTTCCACATTCATGAGTCCGAGGCGAACAACAATGCGCGAGTGCGGTAAACGTACCAAAGGCATAATTCCGGCCACCGTACCGTTATAAGCACCGCCCGTTTCTTCGCCTATAAAAACAGTTTTGGGACGTTGTTTTAATCCAGCCGACTCTACACAAGCTGCAGAAAAACTACCGCCATTAATCAAGACATAGAGTTTTCCTAAATAGGCATTCTCAGCAGGTTTAATAGGACGACTACCTACCAATTTATACTGGTACCCCCCACTAGCAGTGCGGGTTGTTCGAAAATAACTATACCCCATATAAAAAGGATAACCGATACAGAAAAAGGGATAGCCGATCGGCGAAATATTAGGTAAAACCCCCAACTTCCATAAACTGGTTTTGGAAGTAACTTCTGATGGTTGCAACAAAATGGTTTCCTTATCCATAAAATGGCGGTACAAATTCACCGCATCAGCTACGCGTCCCCCTGGGTTTTCGCGTAGGTCCAACACCAAATCGGTTAACTGCAACTTCTTGATGGAATCAAACAAAATGCGGTACGCCTTTTTATGTCGTGATTCCGAAAAATTCTTGATACGAAGTACATAAAGTGTAGAGTCCAAGACGCTTTTCTTCAAACTTACCGCAAACTCTTTGTTGGTAGCATCCCAACTAAAAATACGACGCTCTTTGCGCGTAAATTGCCGTTCTTTTTTGGTGGCTACCGCCGGAGTTACCTTGGTTTTTGTGGTATCTTGGGGTTGGGGAGTTACAGTTTTATCTTGAGCAGGTTTAACCTTCTTTTTGGTCGTTTTCACTTTGCGTTTCACCCATTCGGTATACAAGGAGTCATTTTGTTTGAATACAAATAACAAACTATCTTGCACCCCTACCTCTCCGGTGTAATAGGTTAACAATCGTTTACCAAAACCACGGCGGATATAGGTTTCATTAAATCCGTCGGAAGTAAGGGTGGGACGAAAACGCGTATACAAATCCTGAGGCGTAATCCCATTCACCGATACAATTTCAACACCCGGTTTCAAATGCTTTTTATCCGAACGATGCTTTAACACGATCATCTTATGATCAATCCATTCAGTAGTAAACTGAGACAACGGTCCCTCACCCATTTTCTTTAAATGCTTTCGTTGCGCACGTGTGGACAAAGGTTGGGGCAAAACCGTACTCATATGTCCCTGACGCACAGCCGCAATAACCGGGGCAATTACAAAATAAAATTCCTTCGTGGTCATGGGATGGTTTACCACCAAACGAATACTATCAAATTTATGATCCAACTGTTCCTTGGTGATATAGCCATGCAAATTGGGGTACAACCGATTTAACTTTCGTTGGATAAATGAAATATCCTTTTGTAATTTTTCAACCGGTATAGGGGTAGCCAAGCGTTGGTTGTAGCGCTTTGTCGAAGTACATGACACGAATAGCAGTAAACCGAAAAGTAAATAAGTACGTACGATGTGATTCATGGAAGAAATTTTGGCAATGATACACATTTCGTCAGTAGCTTTCAACCGAATTAACGTTTTTTATAATCGCTGTTGACTAAACCAATCCCTCTTTTCACAGAGTATCCCATGACTATCTGATGAAATTAAACTAAATTTAGCCAAATTAAATAACGTCTTTGAAGTATACTCCCTACATAATCGGACTCTTCCTACTACTCGCGGGGCCATTTTGGGCGCAATACCCCGAATTGCAATGGACAGCTATCGGGACTAGCGATGGATTGAGTAATCGAATAGTGAGTGAAATCAAGGAAGACAATCAAGGGTTTATTTGGGTGTCAACAAGTGACGGACTCAACCGCTTGGAAGGCTATCGTATTGCCCATTTTTATTACCACACCAATCCCACAAAGGGAGTCATCAACAACGAAATTGGGAGCTTGTTTACCCAAGACAGTCTCCTTTGGATTGGAACCACATCAGGATTGTGTTATTACAATACAGCAACCCGACAATTTGGTCAACCCAAAGGGAAGGCTTCCAAAGCCCTACAAAAAGAATTCTTGCCCCATTGTACCCTACAAAACAATCGGTTATGGGTCTTTGGAAGTGAACAGTTTTACCGCATCACGGGTACGTCCGTCCAACAATACCGTTACCGTATTCCCCAACAATACAACATCACTAAAGGAGGCTCCCTCAAACGACTCTTTGGTGCCATTGAAGACCACCGCGGGACGTTTTGGGGAAACTATGGACGGTATTTATTGCAACTGGATCCCCAAACCATGCATCCTGTGGGTGGCGAACTAATAGGAACGCAACCACACGAGGGCATCACCAATTTTTGTCGATTGGACCAAACCCTTTGGCTCTCGACTTGGGGAGCCGGAATAGTTGGATTTAATCCTGCAACCCGCACCCAATTTCAGGTCAAAACCCAGGGACAAATTATTCATGACATCACCGTTTATGAAGATGCAACGGGAATGAAATGGATTGTTGCGGGAAGTGATAAAGGACTCATTTGGGTTAACCCAAAAACATTAGAAGTTACCGAACTTCCGTTCTCCACTGAAATCTATCACGTCTTTGCAGATTCCAAAAAAAACCTTTGGCTTTCTACAGCTGCAGGGGTACGAAAAGGAATTCCTGAGAATCCGTTACTCCGAAGTCAAGCCATCGCTGCGCCCTTACAACAAGCCAATATTCCCTTTCCAAACGATGAACAATTACCCCTAGCCATTCACACCACTCCCCTCTACAATTTGGTGTCGTTTCGCT
>CAYNDK010000144.1:0-7006 GCA_964395965.1 uncultured Flavobacterium sp. | reverse complement strand
AGGGGGTGGTGCTGCAAGGCGTATGGGTTCGAATCCCATCGTGGTCACGAATAAAAGAAAAAGACAAACAAAAAATAAAATTTATTTTAGATTTTTTGTTTGTCTTTTTCTTTTTCAAAGCGGAGCTTTGTGGGAACTGCGCAGCAGAATCCCTATTCGTGAAACACCTTTCACTTCAAGGAAAATAAAATTCATTTTAAATTTTCTATTATCCTTTTTCTTTTTCAAAGCGGAGCTTTGTGGGAACTGTGCAGCAGAATCCCTATTCGTGAAACATCTTTCACTTCAAGGAAAATAAAATTCATTTTAAATTTTCTATTATCCTTTTTCTTTTTCAAAGCGGAGCTTTATAGGAACTGCGTAGCAGAATCCCTCGTGTATTTACTCCTTTGACCTCTGAAATTACAATTTCATTGGAATTACTATTTCAAAATTACACCTCAAATCTTAAAGTACTGCTTCGTTGACTTGTCGTAACTTTACACTAAATTTACAGCAATGAAACTTTCTTTTTTCTTAAGCATACTGCTGTTTACCAGTCTTTTATGCGTTGCTCAAAACAACTCCATTTCTAACTATACCGTTCGGTTGGGAATATTTATGGATCAAAACAACACTTGGGTGCTTTTACGTGAATTCAACCAATTTGGTATAAAATATGGACTTGCAGTAAATGCTACTTCACTTCATACAAAAGTCATCCCACTTAAGACATTCCAAGTACAACCATTAACTACAGTGACATCCATACCTTCACCTTATTCAGAAGCCATTGAAGAAGCAAAAACCAATGCTTTACCATTGCAAGATGCCGGTATAAGTCATAGGATACCAAATGAAAAAGGAATTACACTCACGATCGATCTTTGTCCATCACACAAACCTTTAGATCGTAATTTGTTTGTTGCGCTTATCAATACCTTTCCAGCCAATCAACAACCCCTTCCTATTGGATTATCCATTACAGGAAAGTTTTTATTGTCACACGAACAAGATATTGAATGGTTAACCGATTTAGAAAAGGAAAACAAGATTAAAATAACGTGGATTAACCATACTTTTAATCATCATTACGACCCACATCTTCCTTTAAACCAAAACTTTATACTTGAAAAGGGAACTTCAATAATGGATGAAGTCTTAAAAAATGAAGTCGCACTCCTAGAACATCACCTAGTCCCATCAGTCTATTTTCGTTTTCCTGGTCTAATTTCTAATGCTAATGCAGTAACGCAAATCACTACAATGGGTTTAATTCCTGTTGGTAGCGATGCCTGGTTAGCAAAAGGTCAAGAAGTCAATCACGGCAGTATAGTTCTCATCCATGGCAATGGCAATGAACCCATTGGAGTAAAAGACTTCTTGAATCTACTTCACAAAGAATACACAGCAGTCCAACAAAAACAATGGCTACTGTATGATTTGAGCACCGACATGAATAGAGAATTTAAACCCTAACTATTTTTTTCAACTGTTTGAAGAAAATAACCCGTATCATCAAATTGGATATCTATAAACTTTCCGTCTCGCTCTATTCCAACTTCATAGGTTAGCTGTTTTCCATCACTGACTCTTGAGGCAACATTAAAATGGTCAGATGGATAATTTTCCGCCAAATACTTTCTTGCTTGTTTAGGAAGTTCATCATAAGCTACAGACTCTTCAATCACTTGAATGGCACCTGTTTTCGAAAAAACAATCTCAAAAGCTTTACTTTTTTCAACCCAATGAGCAATAAACACCTCATTTTCGGCTTCTTTACCCATAAAATCATGCTCCCACTGAACTGTTGTATGATTAGGAAATTGTACCGCTAAGTTTTGGGTAACTTCAATTGGCACTTCAAAAGACTGCTGTGCAAAACCCAAATAACTAAAAAAACTAGTTACAAATAAAAGAAATCGATTCATACTTATTAATTTTTAAATTAAACAATGAACCCTGAATGCTTGTATAAAATTAATGATTACAACCCTTAAATCCTCCCAATAAAATGTTAGTAGTTGGTTAAAAAATGAAATAAAAAATCATTTTTTATTTTTTGTTTAATTATTTATGTACTTTTGTTAAACAAAATGAATACACAATGAATAACGTCAAGAATACTTTCAGTATCAAAGACTTGGAAAACCTATCCGGTATTAAGGCCCATACAATTCGAATTTGGGAGAAACGCTACAATGTTTTCGAACCGATGCGTACGGATACAAATATTCGATTTTACGATATTCATGCTTTACAAAAATTACTAAACATTACTTTACTGCATGATTATGGTTACAAAATTTCCAAAATATCAACGCTAAGTGAAGAGGAAATCAAAGAGAAAGTTAGAGGAATCATCTCACAAAAAAGCGCAAAACACCACGCTATCAGTGCTTTCAAAATGGCAATGATGAACTTTGATCAAAAACTATTCTTTGAAACCTACGATGAGTTATTGTCAGAAAAAAGTTTCAATGAAGTGTTTTTTGAGGTATTCATACCCTTAATGCAAGAACTGGGCGAATTGTGGCAATCGGATACGATTACGCCCGCACATGAACATTTCATTAGTTACCTCATAAAATTAAAATTATTAATAAATACAGAGGAAGTAATAAAAAAACCTGCCGTGCATGATGAGAAGACGTTTGTTTTATTCCTACCTTTAAACGAAATCCACGAATTGGGTCTAATGTACCTCAATTACGAATTAAACTACCGAGGCTATACTACCGTATATTTAGGAGAAAGTGTACCTGTAGACAATTTAGCTGATGTGAAAAAATATTTTAACAACATCACTTTCATTGGCTACATCACTGTAGAACCCACTGCTGAAGAAGTAAACACCTACGTTAAGGAACTTCAAGAAGCAACAGAAAATGAGAACAATGAACTTTGGCTCATTGGACGCATGACCGAACACATTACAAAACAAAGCGTAAACAATACAACGAAAATTTTTCATTCCCTTACCGATTTACTCGGACAATTGTAAAATTTTCTTAAAGCACAAATATTGTTTAACTTTTTACTATATTTGTTAAACAATATGAGAAAAGAAATTGCCATACTCGGATCAGGATTTTCGTCACTAGCAGCAGCATGCTATCTGGCGAAAGCAGGACATTTAGTTACTATTTACGAAAAGAATAGCACCATTGGTGGACGAGCGCGTCAATTAAAACGCGACGGATTTACTTTCGATATCGGACCAACATGGTACTGGATGCCTGATGTGTTTGAGCGTTTTTTTGCTGACTTTGACAAAAAACCTGCAGATTATTATGAGTTGATCAAACTCAATCCCGCTTATCAAGTTTATTTTGGTGTTCGTGATTTTATAACAATTTGTGATAATTTAGACACTATTGCAGCAACCTTTGAGTCCCACGAAAAAGGTGCAGGCGCTCGTTTAAAATCATTCATGAAAGTTGCTCAAGACAACTATAACATTGCAATAAAAGAATTGGTTTATCGTCCAGGCGAATCGCCACTGGAGTTGGTTACCTTACAAACGGCTACACGCGTAAGTCAATTTTTTAGCACGATTTCAAGAGATATTCGAAAACAATTTAAGAACCCAAAACTGGTTTCTATTCTTGAATTTCCAGTTCTATTCTTAGGTGCCAAACCTTCTGACACTCCCTCTTTTTACAGCTTTATGAATTTTGCTGATTTTGGTTTAGGAACATGGCATCCCAAGAATGGAATGTATTCAGTTATTCTTGGAATGGAACAATTAGCAAAAGAATTGGGCGTTACTATTATCACAAACGCTGCTGTTGATAAAATTGAAGTATTTCAAAAAACAGCTACAGGCGTTTGGATAAATGGAAGCTATAAAAAAGCAGATGTTATTGTATCAGGGGCCGATTATCATCATAGTGAACAATTACTAGAACCGCAATACCGTGCCTACTCAGAACAGTATTGGGAAAAACGAACATTTGCACCTTCTTCCCTATTGTTTTATGTTGGACTCAACAAAAAATTAGACCGGGTAGAACATCATAGTTTGTTTTTTGATGTGGATTTTGAGGCACATGCTGCATCAATTTATGACCACCCCGAATGGCCCAAAGAACCTTTATTTTATGCTAGCTTCCCCTCAAAAACGGATGCCAATAGTGCCCCCGAAGGTAAAGAAGCTGCCATTTTCTTGATTCCTCTTGCACCAGGCTTGGAAGATACGGAAGCGTTACGGGAAAAATATTTTGATAAAATAATTACCCGACTGGAACAATTGACCGAACAAAATGTTCGGGAGCATATCATTTTCAAAGAATCTTTCTGTGTAAATGACTTTATAAAAGAATACAATTCCTATAAAGGAAATGCCTATGGAATGGCCAATACGCTGTTACAAACCGCATTTTTACGACCAAAATTAAAAAGCAACAAGGTGAAACAACTCTACTTTACAGGACAGTTAACCGTTCCTGGTCCAGGTGTTCCTCCTTCGTTGATTTCAGGAAAATTAGTCTCGGAATTAATAGAAAAATACAACTAAACGCATATACCATGAAATCGCTATTTGACCAAGTTTCTTTTGATTGTAGCCGAACAACAACGAAAGCATACAGTACCTCGTTTTCATCGGCAGTAAAAATGTTGGCTCCATCAATCCGGCAAGACATTTACAATATTTATGGTTTCGTTCGCTTTGCCGACGAAATTGTAGATACTTTTCATGATTATGATAAAGCGGCATTGTTTGATCGTTTTGAAAAAGATTTGGAATATGCGTTAAACGATCGAATCAGTTTAAATCCGATTTTAAATTCATTTCAAAAAACGGTTCATCAATACAATATTCCTAAGCATTTAATTGCTGCTTTCATGAAAAGTATGAAAATGGATTTGCACAAAAGCACTTATCATACGTATTCTGAATACCAAGAATACATTTATGGTTCAGCAGATGTGGTAGGCTTAATGTGTCTAATGGTATTTGTCAATGGTGATGAAAAGAAATATAATGAATTGAAAGATTCGGCCATGCGTTTAGGGTCTGCTTTCCAAAAAGTGAATTTCTTGCGTGATTTAAAAGCCGATTTTGAAGGTTTGAGTCGAACGTATTTCCCAAATACTGATTTAAACCGTCTTGATGAACAAGCAAAAGCTGAAATCATTCGCGATATTGAGGCCGATTTTGAAGCCGCTTATTTAGGTATCGTAAAGTTACCATTAGAAGCTAAATTTGGTGTGTACACGGCTTATATTTACTATAAAAAATTATTAACGAAATTAAAACGTACACCATCAATGGAAATTCGATCAACACGTATTCGCGTTCCCGATTATGAGAAAATCGGATTACTTGCTCGTTGTTACGTTTCTTATAGACTAAATATCTTATAATTATGTGGGTTCATTTTGTTGTATTCTTTCTAACCTTTTTCATGATGGAATTTATGGCGTGGTTTACCCATAAATATGTAATGCATGGATTTTTATGGTCACTACATGCTGACCACCACAAAAAAGACCACGACTCTTGGTTTGAACGAAATGATGCCTTTTTCATTTTCTACGCCGTGGTAAGCATTTTATTTTTCTTGCTTTGGCAATACGATATTCTTTCCATTGGATTGGCTATTGGCTTAGGAATTTTTGCTTATGGCCTTACCTATTTTCTCGTTCATGATATCTTTATTCATCAGCGGTTTAAACTATTCCGAAATGCCAACAACCGTTACGCAAAGGCCGTACGTCGCGCGCACAAAATGCATCACAAACATATTGGCAAAGAACATGGAGAATGTTTTGGAATGTTAATTGTTCCCTTTAAATATTTTAAAGCATAAAAAATCCCGACTTGTAAAGAAGTCGGGATTTTTTGTATAACTAACCCAATTACGGTTTTAATATTCCTTTCAAAGGTTCCAATTGTTGCATATTGACATCTGATTGCTGTAATACAGATAAAAAAGTCATCGCATCTGCAGGATTCATATTATCACCCAATATCCGAATAACTGCTAAACCTCCATCACTTTTGCAACCATACAATAGAATTTCATCCACTTTATCATCGGTACCCACAAAACTGATAGAACCGCCATCTTTACCTGATCCAAATTTCATGAGCTGTTGGTATTGAAGGGTATCTTTTAAAAGCGCTTGAACTTGTTTGCGCTCAACATCCATAGCTTTTGGATTTTTGGGATCTGCCTTATAGAATAAAACATTTAGTTTTTTAAAGGTTCCCAAAACACGTTTTTGTTCGGCAGTCAACGTGGCCTTTTTAGTATTGATAATACTTGAAGGTACATCAAATACACTAAACCCTGGTTTTTGTTGGTGCTCTACAAAATACTTTTGCATACTAGGCTCTGATTGGCAACTCACCAACAACAAACTCAACAAAAAAGTTAGAACATAAAATAATCGCACAACTGTACTCATGATTCTCATTTTTTACCAGCTTTTTTTAATTCGGCTCCTCCGGGTAAATTCATCTTTTCAGTCAACGCTGATAATTCGTCTAGATCAAAATTTCCTGTCAATGACATCAACACGGATTCATCCTTCCCTGTTCCTTCTATAAACATCAACAGTTCCTTAACCTGTGACTCATTTGCACCTGAACGTACATAAATACGAACGGACTTCCCTTTTTCAGTTACCCGCATCAACTCCTCCAAACCAGCAGTTTTGATATACTTCATCGCTTCTGCTTTCATTTCGTTTGTACGTTTATCGCTAGAAGTAACAAAAACACGTAGATTATCTAACTTCTTAATCAAAGCCAAAAACTGTTGTCCATCTTTATCTTTGACTTCCATCTTAGCCATTAAGGCAAACATTTTTTTGTTTACGATAACCGCACGCACATCGTCTTGGTTATCAAACTTTTCAAAAATAGCTTGTGCTGAAGCCAAATTAACAGCAAATAACACAACCAATACTGTAATCCATTGGGGGATACGCATAGCAGAGAGTTTAAAAATTGTTTTCATAATACGATTCGTTTTTTGATGATGATTATTGTTTAAAAATTTGATTCTTTGAATTT
>CAYNDK010000143.1:0-7417 GCA_964395965.1 uncultured Flavobacterium sp. | reverse complement strand
TTGTACTTCTTTTGCAATGCGTTTTGCAATTTGGTTTTTATCTAAAGCCATAGTTTTGCGATTTGAAAATTTGATGATTTGAAAATTAGGTTCTCTTGGATGAAGAAATAATTTTAGAAATGATCAAATGAATAGATTGTAATTTTTGAAATAATTCTTCACTTGGAGTAGGGTAGAATTCTGAATGTTTGCAGAGTGCTAACCAATAGTTTAATTCTTCTACTTCTTTGGCTGCAATTTTGAATTTATGAATAAAATCAGCTTTGCTTTCTGCATTTTGTGCTTCACGAATATTAGCCCCTATAGATGTGCCGCTTCTGAAAATTTGGGAAGCCATTTCAAAACGATTCGTTTTTTTAATTGCTTCTGAGTAATTGATAATTTCAAGAGCAAACTCGAAACTTAGTGTAACGATGATATTTTCTTTATCATTCCTCATTTTTCAAATTTTCAAATTAACACATTTTCAAATCATTTCAGTCTAACCGTTCGTTGTTCAATTCGTTTTTCAAATTTTTCACCTTGGAAAATACGTTGTACCATTATGCCCGGAATATGGATTTCGTTGGGGTCAAGGGTTCCCGCGGGGACCAATTCTTCTACTTCTGCGATGGTGATTTTGGCCCCTCCAGCCATAACGGCATTGAAGTTTCGGGCGGTTCCTTTAAAGATAAGATTTCCCGCTTCGTCGCCTTTCCAAGCTTTTACGATGGAAAAGTCGGCTTTGTAGGCCAATTCCATAACGTGCATTTTACCATTGAATTCACGGGTTTCTTTACCTTCTGCCACTTCGGTTCCATAGCCTGCGGGCGTAAAAAAGGCGGGAATTCCGGCTTGTGCGGCGCGGCATTTTTCAGCAAGAGTACCTTGAGGAGTGAGTTCGACTTCGAGTTCGCCCGACAACATTTGACGTTCAAATTCGGCATTTTCACCTACATAGGACGAAATCATTTTTTTGATTTGGCGTTTTTGAAGCAACAGTCCAAGGCCGAAATCGTCCACGCCGGCATTGTTGGAAATACATGTCAGGTTGGTTGTTCCTTTTTGTACCAATTCGGCAATACTATTCTCGGGAATACCACAAAGTCCGAAGCCGCCCAACATAATAGTCATGCCGTCTTCGATACCCTGAAGTGCTTCGGTTACCGAGTTTACTTTTTTATTAATCATGAAGAAAAATCGTTGGTTTGTGGCGTAAATTTAGGAAATAAAGCCCAAGAATAGGGGAAAGCGCCATAAAAAAATCCTGCCCAATTTTGAGCAGGATTTGGTATTTAGCCCTGATGGAAGCGGCATCCCCGTAACGAAGTGGAGGGACCTGCCTTTGCCGGCAGGCAGGTACAGCGGACAGCAGGAAATAGCTCCTAATTAAATCCCTTTAAATTCATCCAAGTTTTGATCATCGACGGGATCAACAGCGGTGGAATCGGTACTCGTTGATGAGCTACGCGGACTCCAACAGTCCACTTTGATATTGAATCCTTCGGGTTTTTCAAATTCGTCTTTGGAGACTTGTAAGTCGGGATCTTCGTAGCATTTTTCCATGAAATACCCCCAAATTGGTAGAGCAGCTGTTGCTCCTTGACCGTAGGTGATACTTTTGAAACGGGCTGAACGATCTTCACAACCTACCCAAACACCGGTGGCTAAGTTGGGCACCATCCCAATAAACCAACCATCGGATTGATTTTGAGAAGTTCCTGTTTTCCCTGCAATTGGGTTGGTAAACATGTAAGGATAGCCAGTCCAACGCGTGTCGCCACTACCTCCAGATTGGGTTCGTAAACGCACACCCGATCCTTCATCAGTAACGCCTTCTAATAATTTGATAACAGCAAATGCGACATCTTTATTCAACACATCGTGCGATTCTGGAACGGGTTCGTAAATTACGGCGCCGTTTTTATCTTCGATACGTTGGATAAATTGCGGTTTGATGTAAACGCCTTGATTGGCAAAGGTAGAATACGCAGCCACCATGTCTTGAACGGTAATGTCTACAGCACCTAATGCAATAGAAGGTTGTATTGGTATTTCTGTTGAAACCCCTAATTTTTTTGTAAGTTCAACTACGGGTTCTGGACCTGTTTTATCAATCAACTTTGCCGAAACAGTATTAATCGAATACGCCAAGGCTTTTTTCAAGGTGACCATTCCGCGGTATTGATGATCGGAGTTGCGCGGTTCCCAGTCTTCGGTCACGTGATGACGCCCTTTACGAATCATGAATGGACCATCAATAATGGTGTCACAAGGCGACATACCCAACTGCTCGATAGCTGTGGCGTAGACAAAGGGTTTGAAAGTAGAACCTACTTGTCGTGCACCCTGCCCTACGTGGTCGTATTGGAAATATTTGTAATTGATACCGCCCACCCATGCTTTGATGTGACCAGTTTGCGGCTCCATAGACATTAATCCTGCTTGTAAAAAGTGTTTGTAATAGCGAATGGAATCCATGGGTGTCATGATCGTATCGCGTTCTCCTTCCCAAGTGAAGATGGTCATTTTAGTTTTTTTATTGAAAGAAGCGATAATTTCTTCATCCGTTTTTTCATCCGCTTTCAAAATGCGCCAACGTTCAGAATTACGCATGGATTGATTGATGATTTTATCGGTTTCCTCAGGCGTAATATTTACGAAAGGTGCATTTTTGTTGTCTTTTTGTTGCAAGAAAAACTCTTGTTGTAAGTTTTTCATGTGTTCACGAACAGCTTCCTCAGCATGTTCTTGCATTTTGGAATCTAGCGTGGTGTATATCTTTAAACCATCACCATAAATATCAAATTCTTCTCCATCAGGGCGTTTGTGTTCTTTTACCCAGTTTTTCATGAAATCACGCAAGTATTCACGGAAATACGTTGCCAAACCATCATAGTGATTTTCTGGATGGAAATCCAATTTGATGGGTTGTTTTTCAAGCATTTGTTTAGCCGATTCTTCTAATTTGTCATTGCGTACCATTTGGTGCAACACAATGTTTCGACGTTTGGTAGAGCGCTCTGGAAAACGTTTTGGATTGAAGCGCGAAGGGTTGGTTAACATCCCCACTAATACCGCACTTTCATTGACCGTTAAATCTTTAGGTTCTTTGTTGAAATATACTTTGGCTGCGGAACGAATTCCTACTGCTCCATTCACAAAATCAACTTGATTTAAATACAAAGCAATGATTTCGTTTTTGGTATATTGTCGTTCAAGTCGCACCGCAATGATCCATTCTTTCGCTTTTTGAACCATACGGAAAATACGAAATTTTGAACCTTCACCATGAAATAAGTTCTTGGCCAACTGTTGGGTAATCGTACTCGCTCCACCGTTTGCTCCTAATTTTAAAGCGGCGCCTACAGTTCGTTTAGGATCAATACCCGAGTGTTCATAAAAACGTTCGTCTTCAGTAGAAACAAGGGCATCTACTAGGTGTTTTGGAAGATCTTTATATTTAACGGCTGTTCGATTTTCATTATAGAATTTTCCTAAAACCACACCATCACTAGAGATGATTTCGGTTGCTAAATTTGAATTAGGATTTTCTAAGTCTTCAAAAGAAGGCATCGCTCCAAACAAACCCCATGAAGCAAATAGAAAAAATAAAGTTATACTTCCCAATGTGTAAAAAAATAACCGCCAAAATTTCTTTTGATAGTAAGCAATGTCTTTTACAACTGTTGTGTTTTTGTTTGTGTTCTGTGCCATAATTATTCGGTCGTTTCCACTCTAAATCCAACTTCCGTGATACCTTTCAAACGCTCAACTCCAGGAACTTTTCCAGTTTCGCGTAAGGCCTGCTGTATATGAACTTTATAGGTTCCTTTTTGAGAAAAGATAAAGTTCTCTTTGTAATACAATTTACTTTCTTTTACATCGGTAAAACCATTACCCATCAGGGATCCGTCAGGGTTGGCCATTTTAAATTCTAAAGTATCCACATTAACTTTGTGGTTGGGTTGTTCCATAGAAACAATCAAAAAAAGATTGTCGAAAGGAAAGTCCTTGTTGTCCCGAATATTCAAAAACAGATTGTATTTCTTTGACGAATCCATTTTAGGTAAATCAAAACTCACAATGCTGTCTTTATGCCATGCATTGCCTACCGACTTGTATTCGTCAAAAACGCCTTTTTTATCACAGGAAATAAGCAGAAGTGCCATTCCCAAAAGCGCTAAACTAGTTCGAACCTTCATTGTTGTTTTTGGCGTCATTATTATTTTTACGGTCTTTATTTCCAGGACGTTTTTTATTGCGTTTGTTGCGGTTTCCTGTGCGTTCTCCTTGTGGGTTTTGCCCTTGATTTTGCCCTTGGGTCTGTCCTTGGACTTGTGGGTTAGGGTTTTCCTTTGGCGCATTGTTTTGACGTTCCTTTTGCGGCTGATTACCACCTGATTGTTGGGAACGATTTTGTGAGTTACGCTGCGGTTGGTTGCCTCTTGACGGATTGTTCTTCTGTGGTGATGGAGCGCTTTGTCCTTCTACAACAGCCCCTTCGCGACCTTTATTTTTGTTGCGGTTTTTGCTCTTGCTGCGGTTTTTCTTTTTGGGTTGGTCAAAACGGGTGATGCTTTCTTGACCGACTACATTGTTGTACGTTTTTTCAACTTCTTGTTCCACTTCAATCGCGAAATCTTCCAACGAAGCCGCCAGTCCACCGTCTTTGTTGATGTCGATAATTTCTTTGACCTGCTCAATACTCAACACATGCCAAGCCGCATAATTATCGGTATAGGCATACCACATCAACCCTTTGAAAATGTCTTGCTTTTGGCAAACGGCATCTCCTTTTTCGGTTTTTAATCGGGTCTCATAGTCAGGGAAGTCTTTCAAGGCATCCATGTAGGTGTCCAATTCAAAATTGAGACAACACTTCAATTTTCCACATTGACCTGCCAGTTTCTGCGGGTTCAACGACAATTGTTGGTAGCGCGCCGCCGAAGTATTCACACTTCGGAAATCGGTTAACCAGGTCGAACAACACAATTCGCGACCACAAGATCCAATACCGCCCAAACGTGATGCTTCTTGGCGGAATCCAACCTGTTTCATCTCGATACGAATCTTAAATTCAGACGCATAATCTTTGATCAACTGACGGAAATCCACACGATCACTAGCCGTATAATAAAACGTGGCTTTGGATGCATCGCCTTGGAATTCGATGTCGGAAATTTTCATTTCCAAGTTCAAACGAATTGCCAATTCACGTGCGCGAACCTTCATCGGTTCTTCGCGATCGCGGGCTGCACTCCAAATATCAATATCTTTTTGAGAGGCTTTACGGTATACTTTCAGCACTTCAGCTGAATTGTAATCCACCCCTTTTTTCTTCATTTGAATTTTTACCAATTCACCCGTCAACGTCACAATACCGACATCATGCCCAGGAGAAGCCTCCGTAGCCACAATATCGCCGATGCTTAACGTTAAATTTTCAGTATTGCGGTAAAATTCTTTGCGTCCGTTTTTGAAACGAACTTCCACACAGTCAAACGGAGTTTCCCCTGAAGGTAAACTCATATTGGCTAACCAATCAAAAACCGTGAGTTTGTTGCAGCTATTGGCGCCGCAAGTGCCATTATTTCCACATCCTTTGGCTCCGTCACTCTTTGACGAACCGCAAGAACAGTTTGTACATGCCATAAATTGAACGATATATAGTGATCGTCGCTATTTTTCAAACGACTACGTTTACGCTAAACGATTAGTTTGTAAAGATAGTATTTTTTCAATTATGGAATATGCAAAAAGTCGGCGTGAATTTTTATACAAAAACGCCTGAATTCCAACGAAATCAGGCGCTATAGCTTCACTTTGTTTTTAGGTTTCTTTCATCGAAATGATGTGCACCGGACAGGCTTTTTCCGCCAATTCGCCCGGTTCGGCTAGCGTGTGGTCGGGAGATTTTAAGGTGTGAAATCCTTTGGTATTGACCGATTTTAATAAGACCGATTTCCCGTCTTTCTTCGACATTTGAAATAACGTTGGGGCCATTTCTACACAGTAATTACAGCCAATGCACTTGTCGCGTTGTAAGGTGATGATGACCATTAGTTGGCTACAATTTTATACATTTTGTCCGATAATCGAATGCGGAAAGGAACTTTCAAGGTACAACTGTCGCCTTTGGTCGCTTTTTCTGCTGCCGTATCGTTAACGAAGAATTCGTCCAAATCCAACTCTTGAGCGCCGGTGGTCGGACCCGTAATCAGCAGTTTGTCGCCTTTTTTTATGTCGTAGGCTTCAATCTTGAATTCGGCAATTCCCGATTTCGGAAAATAATGCAATCCTTTGCCCACATATACTTTTTTCTGGGTGGCATTCGAACCCGGATTGTCGCTCCATTCGCCCAATTTTTGCCCCAAATAATACCCACTCCAAAAACCGCGGTTGTACACCGTTGAAAGGGTTTCCATCCACACAGAAATTCGTTCTTTCGTATACGTTCCCTCAGCAATGGCATCAATCGCTTCGCGGTACACTCGGGTAACGGTGGCTACATAATCCGCTGCCCGTCCACGGCCTTCCAATTTTAAAACCTTCACGCCCGAATCGACAATTTGATCCAAAAAGTCCAACGTACATAAGTCTTTTGGTGACATCATGTATTCGTTGTCAATTTCAATTTCGAAACCGCTTTCCTGATCGATAACCGTATATTTTTTTCGGCAATTTTGCTTGCAAGCTCCGCGATTGGCCGAGGAATTATGGGAATGTAAACTCAAATAACATTTCCCAGAAACCGCCATACATAAGGCGCCGTGACCAAAAATTTCAATTTCGACCAAATTTCCCGACGGACCTTTGATTTGCTCTTTTTCAATCGCTTCGGTAATTTTTTTCACCTGCCGCAAACTCAGTTCGCGCGACAATACTATCGTATCCGCAAAAAGGCTATAAAATTTCACTGTTTCGATATTCGTCACATTCAATTGTGTAGAAATATGTACTTCAATACCCATACTGCGTGCCATCGCAATTACCGCTTGATCTGAAGCAATCACGGCGGTTATTCCCGCAGCTTTCGCTTGGGTCAAAAGGGTTTTCACGACTGATAAATCGTGGTCGTAAATAATCGTATTCAGTGTGAGGTAGGTACGCACGTTTTTGGCTTGGCAACGTCGCGCAATTTCGGGTAGGTCGTCCATCACAAAATTCACCGTGGCTCGCGCCCGCATGTTCAATTGCTCGACACCAAAATACACCGAATCGCAACCGTTGTCCAACGCCGCTTGCAGGGATTCAAAGTTCCCTGCAGGAGCCATTAGCTCCATTCTTCCGGATGTTGTCATGTTTTAGTTTAAAATCAAATACACTTTGTCTGATAAGCGTACCCGTGACGGAACTGCAAAAGTGACTTTGTCGCCCGCTTGCGCTTTGTCGCCCAACACACCATTGACGTGTAGGGTTTCCAGCGTGAGCTCCA
>CAYNDK010000142.1:0-7488 GCA_964395965.1 uncultured Flavobacterium sp. | reverse complement strand
ATGATTGCAGCAGGTGTAGTTGTTGCCGCATTTGAATAGGCCAACGCATTAATCAAGCCTGTAGTTGTTGCAGCGGTATTTAAAGGAAAATCAGTAGCATTTGCTTGATATATGGCTACAACATCTGGGCCGTTTTGAATCGTTGCATTGGGTATTACAAAGGCTGGTGCTGGTGTTACTTGAGCATTTCCTAAAAGTAATAAACCATTTACATCAGTGGTTAATCCATCGAGATCAATAGCATAATAACTTGCGTTCAAAGTGCCTGAACCACCATTAAAAAAAACCAAACAATACCCATCTAGAGGCATATTGGGGGTTATCGATTTTAGTTCGATAAACTCTTTTACATCGGTACTTGGAGTGTCCGCATCCAGTTCGTTAATTACGATTTGGGCAGGCGCAAAAAAGCTCCACAGAAGTGCAACTAATTGTAGTAATCGGTTTGTCATTTTCGTTATATTCTCAAACAAAGGTAAGTCTAATATTGTAATACTGTACTTAAATAAAGCTTAAATAGCCTAAATACTAGGGAAAATAGCCTTATTTTTGTCAAAATTTGATCTATGAATATGTTAAAAAAATCATCCGTTTTTGTTTTAATTAGTAGTACATTCTTAGCTTGTAACTCATCGGACACCTTCACTTTAGAGGGAACTATTGATAGCAAACTTAACGGTGCAAAAGTGTATTTACGTCATGAAAATGAAAATGGCGAAATTGTAAATATTGACTCTACAGAAGTTAGCAATGGTAAATTTACATTTGAAGGTGATGCAACTGCATTAGACTTATATTATATCGCTGCAAAAGGAAGCAATTCAGGTCTAAGTTTTATCTCTGAACCGGGAACAATTAAAGCACACATTGCCAATTCTCCAACTGAATTAACGACTATTGGTGGTACGCCAAATAATGACCAATTGCAACAATTCAACAATTCCTATTTAGCTTTAGAAAAAAATCTATTCAATTTTCAGTCGCAAAACAAACAAAAATACTTGACTGCGGTTGAAAAAAAGGATACAGCAATGGTTAATGCATTGATGAATAAAGCATTTGAATTGAATAAAAAGAAATTTGATTTTATCAGTACATTTCCCGCTAAAAATCCAAAAAGCTTTATTTCACTATTAGTTTTACAGCAACGTGCTTTTAGTGGTGACACGGCTATTCAAGCAATGAAAAAAGATTTTAATGGATTGGATGCAAATCTAAAAGTAACCAAAATCGGAGAGGTAATTCAATCAAGAATAAAAGTTATGGAAGCTTCCAAAAGTTCGAATTCCACTACTTCAACAGCTGAGATTGGCAAACCTGCACCTAATTTTAGTGCTCAAGATCCAAATGGGAAATCATTGCAATTAATGGAACAATTGGGAAAAAAAGTAACAATAATTGACTTTTGGGCCTCATGGTGTAATCCTTGTCGAAAAGAAAATCCAAATATGGTAAAAATGTATGCTGAGCTTCATGAAAAAGGATTAAACATCGTTGGTGTATCCCTTGATGAAGATCGTAATGCATGGAAAAAAGCAATAGAAAAAGATGGAATTACGTGGGCACAAATGTCAAATTTAAAGGGTTGGAAAGATCCAATTGCACTTCAATATCAAATTAACGAAATTCCGAACACCTATCTTTTGGACAGTAAAGGAAATATTATAGCAAAAGGCCTCACTGGAGAACGTTTACGTCAAAAAGTTGAAGAAATTTTAAATAAATAAATTTCCTGACTACTGTGTGTCAAACAATTAGTTTTTTTCTAGTTTTTTTTCACCAAATTGGTTTGGAAAGCTCAAAAGTGTTGTTATATTTGCAACCGCTAAATGCGTTGGGGAGATACTCAAGCGGCCAACGAGGGCAGACTGTAAATCTGCTGGTTACACCTTCGCAGGTTCGAATCCTGCTCTCCCCACAGAAAAAAAAAGTCGTTAGGAAACTAACGACTTTTTTTTATCATATGACTGAAAACTCACTAAAAAGTTTCTCTTGAACTAAATTGGAAACTGAAAAAGTTTCCAAATCATTTAATTTAATTATAAAACTTTAAAAAGGCTTTTATCAATTTCCCAGACTCTTTCAAATCTGATTCTTTCCAATTTCCAGTGGAACTTGCTGAAGACTGCAATACGGAACAACTTTCATCTTTATCGGAAATTGACCATGTTAGCCAACTTATTTTTTTAGTTTCCATCCATTCAATATAGGCTTTCCATTCAGGTAAATTGATCGCACCATCTCCATTGGCTTCCATACCTGCAGATTCTGAAACAAAAATTGGCAATCCTTTATTTAATGCTTCTTCGGCCCTATCGCGCAACCATTTCCCATGTGTTCCAGCGTAAAAGTGAAGTGTATACATTATGTTTTTGCTTTGTTTCAAAGGATTATTTGCTGGTAAATGAATATCTTGATCCCAATGTGGTGTACCTACCAAAATTATATTATCGGGATCATATTTTCGAATTGTTTCAATTACTGCATCGCTGTATGATTTTACTTGATCCCAACTCTCCTCATCGGGTTCATTAAAAATTTCATAAATAAGATTTGGTCGGTCACCATATTTTTGAGCCAATTTTGTAAAAAATTGAATAGCCTCCTTTTGAAATATAGCATGACTATGCCAATCAATAATAATATAAATATCATTTTGAATTGCAGCTTCAACCATATTTTCTACTAATTCCCAACTTAATTTTGGTTGAGCTAAATAGCCTTTATTCTCAGGTTCTATTCCGATTGCAGCACGAATAATTGTGCATTTCCAATCATTTTTCAACCAGGCAACAGTTTCTTTGGTATAAAACCTCGGATGAAAACAATGCCATCCGAAACTCATACCACGTAATTGTGTAATCTGATTGTATTGATTTACCAAAGTAGTTCCACTAACTTGTAATTGTCCATGATATGAAACTGTTTGACTTCTTAAAATAGATGTTGTCAAAAATATAAATACCCATTTCATTTTGTATGTTTTTAAAATAAAAAAGAACCCAAATTTCTTTGGATTCTTTTTTCGCAAAATAATAACTCAATACCAAATTTAATATTGTTTAATTTAAGACGAAACCAAGATCATCGATGAAAATGGTGTCACCTCCTGTGTTACCGAACTCTTGTAAAACAATTTCATTTACAAAGCCAGGATCGCCCCCTAAATCAGAGAATGGGATTATTATGGTTGTCCAACTATTTGTAAATTCAATAACTTTACCTGCTCCATAATTACCATTCAATACCACTTTAAATTTTCCTGTTTCTTTTATACTCTTCACTGAAATTCTAATACCACTATAATTTGTTGTTAACGGAGAAGAAGCATACATAGGGAATTTAAATCCAACATAAGCTCCAAAAACTGTTTTAATTGAACTCAATCCTTGAGCTTTTACATCGGTATCAACCGTAAATCCACTACCGTCCCAAGGGCCTAACCAATTTTCAACAAAACTTGCTCGTTCATCATCATAAATTGATGTTCCCACGGGTTGCGATGCAATAGCTGTTCCTGAAATTGTTGTAACTTTTACCTGCTCATACAAAGTATTAGAAGGCATGATTGCATGTATTTCAGTCAATGTGGTAGAAACTATAGTTGCTTGAGCAGTTCCAACTGTAACGGTAGGATTAAGGAAGAAATTTCCAAAAATAGTTATCTCATCACCGGGATTTGCATTAATTGAAGTATAACTAGAAATTTGTGGTGCGGGAGGCGCTACGACAAAATCATATTCAGCTTCACCATAAGCTGTTACCACTTTCAATTTATTGTTTGCATTCGCATATGGTGTATTAACATTAATAGTTACAATAATATCAGTGTCGGTAACAAAATTTGGATTAAAAGCTGACTCAGTTTCATTAAAATATACTTTCTTCAAGGTTTTAAAACCAGAACCTTGAATAATGTATGTATTATTTGCAAATCCAATTGTAGTAGATGTGAGAGGAATTGATTGACCATCTGCATCTACTGCTGCAGCAACTCTATTAATTACGGGTGGTTGCGTGGAACCACTATCATCATCATTGCTACATGAAAATAATGTAAACAATGAAAGTACTAAACCTAAAAGAGATAGGTATTTTTTATTAAAAATTGTTTTCATAGTATGCAATTGATTAATTAAAGACATAAGGTACGGGTGGATCCAACAACTTCGGATTTTTAGCAACTTCATTTGTTGGATAAGGCAATGTAAAATCGCTATCTGTAGGAGTAAAATACTGCGCATTAAATTGGTCTCCACGATTTTGAGCTGACATAATTGAAATGGCTTGAGATCTTGGAATACGTCCCAAATCAAACCAATAATCCCCTTCAAAAGCTAACTCTTTTCTTCTTTCTGTAAATACATCATCAAAAGAGTAGGTTGCGATTGAAGTTAAACCTGCACGATTGCGAACTGCATTTAATGAAGCTAATCCATTGGCATCAGATGTCGCGCCGGCTCCTGCTAGAACTGCTTCTGCATGAATTAACAAAAGTTCAGCATAGCGCATTATGTAGGTATTATTTTCCATCATATTCCAATTATCAACAGGACCAGTTTCAGCACCGTTAACTATACCAATACAATATTTTTTAATAGCAGCTCCAGCACCTTGTCCTCCAATCTCATTAGCTGAAGGAACAACTAATGGACCAAATCCTGACCCAATTTTAGCTTTCACCTCTGGATAGGTAACTCCTGGAAACATTATGGTTTCTCTTCTTCTAACATCATTAGTAGAGTACAATCCTAAAATATCTTGCGAAGGAGCAAATACCCCACCATAAGATGCATTCGATGTAGAAACATTACCATTACTGATTCCAAATTGTGTATTGCAGTTACTCGCCGAACCATAATTACCGTCGCCTTTCCATTGTAATGCAAAAATGGATTCTTCATTATTATTATTTGGATATCTGAACAAATCACCAAATGACTTTGTAGGTAAAGATGTACCACCCAATAATTTAAACTCACCACTATTGATTACTTGTTCGGCTGTTAATTTTGCATTTGCATAATCCTTAAGATACAAATAAACTTTTGCAAGCATCGCTTTTGCAGAACCTTTTGAAACTCGAGCATTATCAGTATAGTTGGCTCCCCTTGATTTTGAATAGAGTAAATCCGAAGCCTTAATATAATCTCTCTTAATCAATTCATATACATCCTCAATACGATTGGTGTTTAATTGCGGTGAATTTGCATAACTTAAATTATTTTCAATAATAGGCACTGCACCCCATAGACGAACTAAATAAAAATAGGCTGTAGCACGCATAAAATAGGCTTCTCCAATGGCATTATTTAATACATCTTGAGACACATTGGGCCCTACTCGATCAGCTAAGAAATTAATAATAGCGTTGGCTTGGGCTACATTTGCCCATAAAGATTGCCACCCTGAATTTAATTCAGGATCACTACCTGTAATTGAAAAATTTCGCATGGCATTCACATCACCAGAATTGGTATACATATTCCCAGATCCTACTTCAGCAATTGCAAAGAAAAATTTGTTGTGAAATTGAAACCATGTTCTACTATACATTCCATTTGTAGCGGATCGTACTTGATCATTTGTACTGTAATAACTATCCAAACTAATTGCATCTTCAGCTGGTCTATCAGTAAAATCTTCTGTACATGAACTTAGAGCAGTAAGTAAAGTTAACGCTGTAAGTAATCTGTATTTTTTAAAAAAACTAACTAATTTCATATTGTTTTTTTTTAAAATTCTAAATTAACACCTAATGAATAGGTTCTTGGTGAAGGATATCTTCCGTTATCAACTCCTGATAATAAAACATTTTGATTGAATGATCCAATCTCAGGATCATATCCAGAATACTTTGTAAAAGTGAACAGGTTTTGTGCACTTCCATAGATTTTAACTCGTTTGAATCGGAGTTTTGAAATCAAATTCTCTGGTAAGGTGTATCCTAGTGTTACGTTTTGAATTCGCACATAGGAACCATCTTCAATATAACGATCAGAAATTTCTAAGTTATAATTACTTGTCCCGTTTATTGGTCTAGGTATATCTGTATTTGTATTGGTTGGAGTCCAAAAATTTAATGCATCAACTAACTGATTTTGATATAACATTGAATTACTTGTCCCATTTCTTCGTGTAAGATTCATAATATCATTCCCAACTGAACCTTGTAAAAACACAGATAAATCAAAATTTTTGTATTTAAAATTGTTGGTGAAACCAAATGTAAAATCAGGATGGGGATTTCCAATAACTGTTTTATCTCGTGAATCAACAACACCATCACCATTTACGTCTACATAACGTACATCTCCCAAATAAGTCTGTCCTGGTGCCGTTCCAACTGTTTGACCAAATTGAGAAGGAGCACTATTTAAGTCACTTAAATTAGTAAATAAACCGGCTGTTTGATAACCATAAAACATTCCAATTGGCTGACCTACTAGTGTATTTGTAACAACAACAGGTAAATAACCGTTAGTATTAACATCTTCTGTCAACGGAAGTCCTTCTACGAGTGATAATACTTCGTTTTTATAATGTGAAAATACGAAGGAAGAACTCCACGAGAAATTTCCAGTATTTTTTGTATTATAATTAATTGCAATATCATATCCTCGGTTTTGAACCTCACCAATGTTAGAATAAGGAGCATCAATACCACCATATTGAGAAGTCCCTCCTGTTAAATAATCAGGCCATGGAATCTGATAAAGGAATCCGCTTGATTTTTTATTATAATAATCAAGTGTAAATGTTAATCTTGAATTTAGAATTGAAAAATCCAAACCAATATCTGTTTGTTTTAACGATTCCCATGTCAAATTTGGATTTGGGAAATTGGAAGGTAAAAAACCAGCCCCCAGACCTGAATTTTGCTGCCCTAATAAAGCGCTGTATCTATTATTTGGAATTTGCTGATTTCCAGTTTCTCCATACCCAATTCTAAACTTAATATCGCTAATGTAGGGATTTACAGACTCCATAAATTTTTCATTAGATAATTTCTATGATAATGCTATTGCCGGAAAATACCCTTTTTGATTATTGGTAGTTGGGTCAAATTTTGAAGAAACATCTTGACGAATAGAAGCCGACAACCCATATCGATTGTTATAATCATAGATGACACGTCCAAATAACGACGAAAGGGATTGACTTCCTTTATAGCTTGTTACAGTTCGATTGTCTACATCTGAAAGGTTTAGCCCATAAATATCATTGGTTTGAAAACCGCTCGCTGTGGCAAGTATACCTTCCCAATGTGAATCGTTTGCTTCTTGACCTGCTAGTAAAGTAAATTTATGTTTGTTAACAGTAAAGTCATAAGTCAATAAATTTTTGATATTAGTTGAATACCAATTTTGTCTACGTTCATTTAAATCGGCTGTCAAATTATATTGTGAACCACGATCATAAGACGGTGAAAACTCTGTATTTTCTGAAAATTCAGTATTAGCAGCCACTTCAACTCTGTATTTCAAA
>CAYNDK010000141.1:0-7498 GCA_964395965.1 uncultured Flavobacterium sp. | reverse complement strand
GATTCATCAAAGATATTGCTGCGGGTGCTGTAATGTTTGCAGCGCTAACTGGTGTAGCCATTGGAGCAATGATATACATTCCAAAATTCCTATAAAATTTTTTGCTACATTTATAAGAAATTTAGCTGAATAATGGCCAAGAAATCAAGTAAAGAAACCCCACAAGATACAGGAACCGAGAACCTGAAAAAATTTAAAATGAAAAGGCAATACAAATTTATTTTGGGTTGCCTTTTGGTGCTTTTTTCAGTTGCCTTACTCGTATCCTTCATTTCCTATTTTGTCAATGGACAAGAAGATCAAAGTGTCGCAAATGCATTTATTGACCGTAGTAAAGAAGCGCAGAACTGGCTGGGCAAACTTGGCGCTTGGTTGGCAGAGACTTTCATTTACAATGGATTTGGAGCAGCTTCCTTTCTTTTTGTGAAACTTTTTTTTACCCTTGGGGCCTTTTTAGTTTTGGATATTCCCGTTAAGCGTTTAAAAAACACTTGGTTTTGGGATCTATTCGCACTTATCATTCTTTCCCTTTTACTTGGCTTTTTTGCCAACTCTATTCCTGAATTAGGTGGCAAAATTGGTTATGAAACAAATACTTTCATTCAAGAGTATATCGGAAAAACAGGAACGCTTTTAGTACTTATTTTCTGTGTTTTAGTCTATTTAATTTTCAAAATTCGACTTTCACCTGATGGAGTCAAAGCATTTTATGAAAAGAAAAAAGCGGCTATCCAAGCTGATATAGATACTTTAAATGAGCAACCTACCACTGAAAATTCAGGTGCCGCCTACAATCTTGAAGAATATGCAATTGAAGATAACGAAGTAGCGCCTGATTATAAGATTGAAGATTTGGTTCAACCTAAATCGCAATTTGAAATCAATAAAGAAGCGCTTAAACCCACAATTTCTAGTTATTCGGGATTGGATTTAAATCCGAACAAGTCGGGAATCGAACCCCTACATGAACCGGATATTGAACCTGTATTGCTCACACCTGAAGTACCAAGTCCCCCCACTCCACCTCCTGCTCCTGCTCAAAAAGAAATCATTACAACCAATGATGAGGCCTTTGTGATTGAAAAATCGCTGGATGAAGATGTGATTGTAGAAAATTTAGCCGCAAAACTTGTTGAAGACTTTGGTCTTTTTGACCCTACGCTTGAATTATCAAACTATAAATTTCCTACTATCGATTTACTCAAAGAATATGCGAGTGTAGGAATCACGATTAATCAAGAAGAATTAGAAGAAAACAAAAACCGAATAGTCGAAACCTTACGCAATTATAAAATTGATATTGCACAAATTAAGGCAACTGTGGGACCCTCGGTGACTTTGTATGAAATTGTTCCAGAAGCGGGAATTCGTATTTCTAAAATTAAAAGTTTAGAAGATGATATTGCGCTTTCTTTATCTGCATTAGGTATTCGTATCATTGCACCTATACCGGGTAAAGGGACTATCGGTATTGAAGTCCCCAATAAAAACCCAACTATGGTTCCCATGAAAACGGTAATTTCAGCATCTCGTTTTCAAGAGGCCGAAATGGAATTACCAATCGCATTAGGAAAAACCATTTCTAATGAGACCTTTGTTGTCGATTTAGCAAAAATGCCTCACTTGTTGATGGCAGGTGCTACTGGACAAGGTAAATCGGTTGGTTTAAATGCTGTGTTGACCTCACTTTTATACAAAAAACACCCTGCAGAAGTTAAGTTTGTATTGGTCGATCCTAAAAAAGTGGAATTGACCTTATTCAATAAAATTGAGCGCCATTATTTAGCCAAACTTCCTGATACGGAAGATGCTATTATTACCGACAACACGAAAGTAATTAATACGTTGAATTCCTTATGTATTGAAATGGACAACCGTTACTCTTTACTTAAAGATGCAATGGTTCGAAATATCAAAGAATACAATGAAAAGTTCAAATCACGAAAACTTAATCCTGAAAACGGACATCGTTTTTTACCCTATATTGTTTTAGTAGTCGATGAGTTTGCCGATTTGATTATGACAGCAGGTAAAGAGGTAGAAACTCCCATTGCCCGTTTAGCTCAATTGGCTCGTGCTATTGGAATTCATTTGATTATTGCTACACAACGACCGTCAGTAAATGTAATTACAGGTATTATCAAAGCGAATTTCCCTGCACGTATTGCATTCCGGGTTACTTCCAAAATTGATTCACGTACTATTTTGGACACACAAGGTGCCGATCAGTTAATTGGACGCGGTGATTTACTTTATACTAATGGCAATGATTTAGTTCGTGTGCAATGTGCCTTTGTGGACACACCTGAAGTTGATAAAATCGTTGACTTTATTGGTTCACAAAAAGCCTATGCAACTGCTTATTTACTGCCTGAATACGTTGGCGAGGAATGCTCAAATGTCAATTTAGAATTTGATATCTCTGAGAGAGATTCGATGTTTCGCGAAGCAGCTGAAATTATTGTAACTGCTCAACAAGGTTCGGCATCATTATTGCAGCGTAAATTGAAGTTGGGCTACAATCGCGCAGGACGTTTAATTGACCAATTAGAAGCTGCTGGTATTGTGGGTCCTTTTGAAGGCAGTAAAGCGCGATCAGTGAATATACCTGATTTAGTTGCCTTAGAACATTTTTTTAATAACGAACAAAACGAAAATTAAAATGAAAAAGTTTTTAGCAGTACTGGTAACACTAACCTTTGTTTTATCAGGGCATGCCCAAGATAAAAAAGCAAAAGCGTTATTGGATCAAGTTACAGCAAAAATCAAGAGTTTTGACAATATTGTCATCGATTTCAAGTACACATTGACTAATTCTAAGGAAAATATCAATCAAGAGAGCAAAGGTAATGTAACGCTTCAAGGTAATAAATATGTGCTCAATTTTATGGGAGCAACTAAAATTTTTGATGGAAAAAAAACCTACACAATTGTACCTGAAGATGAAGAAGTCACCATCTCTAGTGTTAATGAAAATGATGAAAAAGCAATAACTCCCAACAAAATGTTGACCTTTTTCAACAGTGGTTATAAATATACTTGGGATATACAGCAGAATATTAATGGACGAAAAATCCAAATCATAAAATTGGTTCCCAATAACAGTAAAGACCAACGTAAAGAAATTCTTTTAGGGATTGATACCCAAACTAAAACAATTTACAATTTGATTGAAATTGGAAAAAACGGAACACGCACCATGTTAACTGTTAATTCTTTTAAAACCAACCAGCCACTTTCGAAAAATCAATTTACTTTTGTGGCAAGCAAGTATCCTAAATACTTCATCAACAAATTAGACTAGTTTCGGTGAAAATAATCGATCGGTATTTATTAAAATCATTTTGGATTACATTTTCTTCGGTTTTTGTAATCCTATTTTTTATTTTCATTCTGCAAACAGTTTGGTTATTTATTTCTGAATTGGCAGGTAAAGATTTGGACACTTTTATGGTCATCAAATTTTTACTTTTTGCAATGCCACGAATTGTTCCGATGGTACTACCCCTATCAGTACTCCTTGCTTCAATCATGACGTTTGGTAGTTTGGCTGAAAACTATGAATTTGCTGCAATGAAATCCTCTGGGATTTCCTTTCAGCGTTCCTTACGTTATCTCACTTATTTTATTTTGGTACTCTCAGTAGTTTCCTTCTTTTTTGCCAATAATGTAATTCCCTACGCAGAATACAAATTCATAAATTTCCGCAGGAATATTGCCCAATTAAAACCAGCATTGGCTATTGCTGAAGGTCAGTTTAGTGAAATTGGCAATTACAGCATTAAAGTAATGAAAAAGAAAGGTGAAAAGGGGAATTATTTAGAAGACATCACCATACATAAAACAGATATTAATGGAGGTGGAAATACAACGGTTATCAAGGCAAAATCAGGTGAATTAATAAGTAGTGAAGATTCCAATACACTTAAATTGGTGCTACATGATGGCACCTATTATGAAGATGTGGCCACAAATTTTGAAAATCGAAATAAAATCCCGTTTGCAAAAGGAACCTTTAAGCGAGACGTTTTTAATATCGATTTATCAAAACTGAACCAAGATAACCAAAGTGGCATGGATTTGACCAATACTTTCACCATGCTCAACATTAGCGAATTGCGCTATACGCTTGATTCATTGAATGCGAACTATGTGAAAGAAGCAAAATCCTATGGTGAAAACAGTTATGCCCGCACCGGAATTGCTGCCACAAATCAAGATATGCCAAAATTTGAAAAGACGATGCCTACGCAAGATCTTACTGCCTATCTCACACCTGCACAAAAAAAGGAAGTTTACCGTTTTGCCTACAGCAATATTGAAAACGCTGGCTTTACATTAGATGGTGCCGCATTTGAAATGGAGGCTAAACAAAAAAATATCAATAAACATTGGATTGCGATTTACGATAAATTCATGATTGCGTTTTCATGTATATTGATGTTCTTTATTGGTGCTCCATTGGGTTCGATTATCCGCAAAGGTGGTATTGGTTTACCCATTGTTTTTTCTGTTATTATTTTTATCATTTTTCACTTTATTAATACGTTTGGTAAACGCTTAGCTCAAGAAAATGGGACCACTCCATTTCTAGGCGTATGGTTGTCTACAATTATTTTATTACCATTAGCAGTAACATTAACTTATCGTGCCATTAATGACATTGGAGGAATGGTTACTTTTGATGTAATTACCGATCCAATCCTTCAATTTTTCAAACGCTTTAGTAAAGAAAACAACGAAAAGGAAGAACGAGAAATTTTACCCCAACCCATTGAAGAGCAAATTAGCTTAACGCCTTCATCGAAATCTTCTTTAGAGGAAAATATAGAAAGTAGTACTGAGGTACAACCTGTCTCAAATTTTGATTATGTGATGAAATTGAATCGTTTTGCTTTGATGAGTTATTGTATCGCTTTACTCCTTTGTATCGTCTATTTCTTCATTCCATCAACAATTTTATTGATTATTTGTAGTGTAACCCTTCTTGTATTCCATTTTTTTGTAATCAAAAGTCAATTGGAACTGAAGCGAAAAACAACTGAAATAGAACCAGGAATGAGCATTAGTGTCATCACAGCTTTTCCTTTTTATCCCCTAACCTTTTGGTATTTAAAAAAACAACTCAACAAAAAACTTGCTAAATAGTCATGTCTACAGAAACCATACAACTCAACACCATAGAAGAAGCGATCGAGGACATTCGTCAAGGAAAAGTTATAATCGTTGTCGATGATGAAGATCGTGAAAATGAAGGTGATTTTTTGGCGGCAGCTGAAATGGTAACCCCCGAAATGATCAATTTTATGGCCACACATGGTCGAGGATTAATTTGTGCTCCATTGACTGAAAAACGTTGCCATGAACTTGAATTGCATTCCATGGTTAAGAATAATACCGATCACATGGAAACGGCTTTTACTGTTTCTGTTGATTTGAAAGGTCATGGAGTTACCACTGGTATTTCTGCGGCAGATCGTGCTAAAACTATTCTCGCATTAGTCGATGAAGATACGAAACCTTTTGATTTAGCGCGACCAGGACATATTTTCCCATTAACTGCTAAACAAGGGGGTGTATTGCGTCGAACAGGGCATACTGAAGCCGCAATTGACTTTGCGCGATTAGCCGGATTCAAACCAGCGGGAGTGATTGTTGAAATCATGAATGAAGATGGCACCATGGCTCGTTTGCCACAATTAGTGGAAGTTGCTAAGCGATTTGACTTAAAATTGGTTTCCATTGAAGCACTCGTTGCTTATCGTATGCAGCATGATAGTTTGATTCAGAAAAAAGAAGATTTTCAAGTTCAAACCAAATACGGATCTTTTCGTTTACGCGCTTATCAACAAATTACCAATAAACAAATTCACATCACTTTAACCAAAGGAAGTTGGAATAGCGGTGAACCTGTATTGACCCGAATTATTTCAAGTCCGGCCAACAGCGATATTTTAAATGCTCTTACAGGCTGTATGGATAAAAAAATGGATGATGTGTTTCAATTGATAAATAAAGAAGAAAAAGGAGCTGTTATTTTTATTAATAGCGAGAGAGAACCTTCTGAATTGTTGAATCGAATTTCAGAATTAAAACAACTACAGTCAGAGGGTATTATGGAAGCCCCTCAAATGAAAATGGATACCAAAGATTTTGGTATTGGCGCTCAAATTCTACACGACATTGACATTTCTAAAATTCGTCTTATCACGAATAGTTTTCAAGCGAAACGGGTCGGAATGATTGGATATGGATTGGAGATAACGGAATATGTAACGTATTAAAAATATAAGGGAAGTTAGTCTTCCCTTTTTTAATGCATTGACGTAATCACTAATTCATTTTTTTGATAAGTATTTGCCAAAAGTTGCGGTTGTAATAGATCACTTATGAATTTAGACAACACCTCTATTGCTTGTATTCGAGCATAGGGTCGATAATATACTAAACTAATTTCCCTCACGGGAATTGGTGATTGAAATTGGCATACTTTATTTTTTTTATCTTCGGGTAATTGTTGGTAATACAACTCAGGTATCATGGTTAGTCCACCAAAATGATCGACCATTTGTAACAATGTTTCAAATGAATTGGCTTCAAATTTTAATTTTTGAGGTAAAGTAACATTCCGTTTCAACGAACAAAGATTCATGAATTGATCACTCAAACAATGACCATCTTCCAAAAGCCAAATATGATTTAACCGAATTTCTTCTGGAATAATATATTTTTTCAGTATATCCTCTTTTCCATAAATCATCAACGCTTCATAATAAAGCACTTCATCTTCAATCAATGGATCTTTTAGTGGGGTGGACAAAATTCCCATATCAATATTCCCTTCTTTTAGTTGATGAATAATTGTGGGTGTTGTCATTTCAGCAATATCCAATTCTAAATCGGGAAATTGCGCTAATAATTCAGGGAGCAACTTGGGTAAAAGTGAATTAGCGATTGTTGGAATAATTCCTAAACGAATACGACCTTTCAATACTTCTACACCACTAGAAGCCAAATTTTTAATCTCTTGTATGTGAAATAGTGTCTTTTTTGCTTCTTCAATAATTCGATGACCGACTTCGGTAGTAACTAAAGGAGTTGCTTTTCTATCAAACAAAACAACATCCATTTCCTCCTCTAATTTTTTAACCATAGCACTTAAAGTAGCCTGTGTAATATGGCAATAATTGGCTGCTTTGGTAAAGTTTTTAAAGGTATCTAAAGCGACGATATATTCTAATTGTTGTACATTCATATATTGACAATATCTATATCAAATATAGAAAATATTTTCATTGTCAATACATATTACTCCAATAAATTTGTCTTATGATTAGAGTGTAACTGATACAAGGACTGAATAATCGTCATCAAATTGTTAACCCACAATTGCCCCTAAAGTCCTTGCTATCAGTTTAATTTAACTATAAAAAATATGAAACTAACCCGTTGGGTGTAATTATTTGAGATAAAAAAGAGGCAATTAGAGTGAAAAAAA
>CAYNDK010000140.1:4201-7753 GCA_964395965.1 uncultured Flavobacterium sp. | reverse complement strand
TCCTCCTAATTCAAAGAAAAAATCATTTCTACCCATGGCACTTAACGAAGCTGGATTCAAATTATTGATAAACCGACTACTAAAAATTGCTACACCAGCACCACCAATAGATGGAATACTACCAAAATCAGTTTCGTAAAAACTACCTAAACCAAACTGAGAATAACTTGAACTCATGACACTCTGCCCCTGTAGTTTAACTATGCAAATAAAAAAAACAAACAACCTTATTTTCATGGATAGGGTAAATAATAAATTTTTAATTGAACGCGATCTTCATTGTTATTTTGTCCCCCCAATACAATACGATTTACTGTTTTTTGATAATCGGGCAAGGTGAGTATAAGTGAAGAAGGATTGTTGCCTTCCTTTTGTAATTCTTTATTTAAAAAAGTTCCAATTGAAAAGCTGTAATACACATTATCGCCAAATTCATTACTCGAATCATTAAGAATTCCCAATAAATCCTCACCAGTAGCTGTAGTTAATTTTGTTTGAATTCGATTTAAATGATCAGCCTCATAAAGTCGTAAAGAATCGCGTAATGCAAAACGCTTATTGTGTGAAGTTCTAACCGGTTTTAAAATCAGTTTTGCATCAACAATTATTCCCTTGTGATCAATTGAATACAAACTTTTTAAATGAGGAAAATCAACCCGACACGCCAATCCTGTCCCCGACTGAATAAAGGCTGCATTATTACTCAACGAACTATTCAAATACGAAGTGGATGCAGGTAAATTTTGCAAAACGGTTCCCGAACGATTCAGTGTGATGGAATTGAATTGTTTTCCTAAATCGGTTATCGAAAAATCTTTATATAATCCATCATTTTCATCAGAATCATCATTGATTGAATAATACAATCGAATGACAGAATTAGTTGTATAACCACAAACGGCCTCGGGTGACACGGTAGCACCATTTCGAACAACAATTCCTTTGAAATAATCATGAAACTGATTGATGTCGCCAAATTCAAAGTTCTTTAATTTTTGAAATACATCAAGTCCATAACTATCGTTAAGTCGTATAACCAATGAGTCATTTTCTGTCGGACGCGGAAAAAAAGTCTTTATTCCAACTGGATTGGTATCATAATTTAAGGTTGCACTATTGTAAAATGCTGTTGCATTCTCTCCTGACGGTTTTACTTTTTGGGTTAGTTTATGCACATACAATTGTTGCATTTGCGTAGTATCTCCATAAAAATACCGATCATGACGTAATATCATCACGATCGAATCAAACACATAATTTGGAGTATATGTATCCGAATCACTAGAGCCTAATTTTAAACTTGACGGTGAAAATTCAAAATAACTTTCGGCCCGAACGCGCCCCATCAATGGATCAGTGTACCCGCCAATCAATAAACGACTTGAGGATGATGTTTGTAGTGAATCAAAATTGATTGTGGATAACTGTAAGGTCATGGTGTCAATCAATACAATTTTATCATTAATCGCCAAAATACCAGTCCCTGTTGTAACGTCTTCCTCCAACACATCCGAATCACAACTAATAATGATAAAAAGTACTGATAAGACAAAAAGAAGTTGCTTCATTTTTTTCTGTTTAATGAAGTCAAATGTAGGAGCATACTTCACTAGACCTAAATATTTTATACAATGAGTGCAATTCAATCGACCAATTTTAACATGGAATCGACCAACGCTGTTTCTAGTTTTAATTCGGAGTTGTCGATTCAAATTCAGCTTCTATCGATTCAACACAGGGGTTAATCTATCTTTTTTTTTAGAAAATAAGCCTCCAATTACTTTTGATGCATTGATTATAAAAAATGAGAAAACTAATTTTTAGCCTACTCGTAGTGACCTCCGTTCGTGGGTGGACTCAAACTGATTTGAAAGCAAGTGGTTCGGCAACTGTTTTCAATTCCAGCGCATTTGATGCCACATCCTATTCCTTTTCAAGTCAGCTAAGCCTACCACTAATAACGCGATTTTCGGCAAACATAGGATTTCAATTCGATTACTTTCAACCCCAATTTTCGGATTGGAATAATTCCTTATTTCACCAAGAAATATTTCGTAAATCGATTGTACCAATTGCATTAAAATTGACTGCGAAAAAATGGGATTTCACACTTCAAATTCAAACGGAATGGAATTCATATAATCAAAGTGGCACCCAATGGAATCAAATGCTAGGCAATCTACATGTTGCACGAAAACTAAATAACAACCAAAGTATTGGGATTGGAATTCAACGCAATACGCTTTACGGAAAAATTGAATATTCTCCATTTTTTTATTGGAAAGGAAACTATCAATCATGGACATGGACGCTTGGCTTTCCAGCATCAACGCTAACCAAAAAACACCGCAACAATAGCTATAATCTAACTGTAAAGCAGTTTGGTGAACGTTATCAGTTGGGCGCTCAAGGATTTCAACTAACCCATACAGGTAACACTTTTTCATTTTCAACATTGCAAAGTGGAATCACTTATGAACATCAATTTGATCGTTATTTCAGTGTTGCAGTGCACACAGGGCTACTCACCAATAGTCGAATGACATTATGGAATGCAAATCAATCAACCGTAATCGCTAAATCTTCGGGTTGGCTTTCGGGAATTACCATAAAATTTAAATAATAATAAAAACAATCAATCATGCTTAAAAATTGGAAAAAAGGAATAGTGCTTCTTCTTGTAGCAACCTCACTTGTCAGTTGTAATAAAGATGACAGTTCGAGTGAATTGTATGGAAATTGGATGAGTCGATCCGCATTTGATGGTGTAGCACGAACAGGAGCTGTCGGACTCGTAATCGGAAATTATGCATTTGTAGGTACGGGTTACAATGGGGATGATTACCTCAAAGATTGGTGGATCTATGATTCTGAAAACGATTATTGGGAGCAGAAAGCAGATTTTATTGGAGTTAAACGCACTTCGGCATCTGCTTTTCAAATTAATGGAAAAGGATATATCGGTTTGGGCTATGACGGAACAAACAAACTTAAAGATTTTTACGAATACAATCCAGACACCAATAGTTGGTTACAAAAGGCAGACTTTGGAGGAACAGCCCGCTATGGAGCCGTCGGATTTCAAGTGGCAGGAAAAGGCTTTATAGGCACGGGTTATGATGGAAATTATTTGAAAGATTTTTACAAATACGATCCAACCTCAGATTCATGGACGGTTTCCAATGGATTTGGTGGAAATAAACGTCGTAATGCAACAGTATTCACCATTGGCGACAAAGCCTACCTCGCTACAGGTCTAAATAATGGTGTCTCACAAATTGACTTTTGGGAATTTGACGGAACAACGGAAACTTGGACACAAAAACGAGATATCAATTCAGGTGATGACGGTGATTACAATGAAGGCTATGCAATTATTCGTGGTAATGCTTCGAGTTTTGCCATTGATGGAAAAGGATATATCACCTGTGGTGGTTCAGGGACTTCAACTTGGCAGTATAATCCGAGTAATGATTTGTGGTACGAAGTGACCAGCTTGGAATCTTCGGGCAGAAATGATGCGGTCGGACTCACTATTAACAATCGTGGTTT
>CAYNDK010000140.1:0-4191 GCA_964395965.1 uncultured Flavobacterium sp. | reverse complement strand
AGGTAGAAACGGCACCTCCTATTATGATGATGTATGGGAATTTCATCCTGATGTTGAACAAGTTGATAATGATTAAAACAATGAAACTATCCATTTTTATTGTAGCAAGTATAGGTTTAGTTCTAAATAGCTGTCGAAAAGACCCTGAATATTCGGCAGCTACTTTTCCCATTGAAAAAGGTTGGGGATATTCCATTTCAATAGATGGAAAAAAAGTAATTCAACAGACGGTGATTCCGACATTACCCGGAAATCATCCATTTTTCAGTAAAAAAGATGCTTCCAAAACAGCCAACTGTGTTTTAAGAAAACTTAAACATTTTGGTAACCCTACGCTAACAAAAGAAGACTTAGATTCGCTTCAGATTCAATTCCCTCATGAATAAGTCAAAACAAGTATCCGACTATCAACAACTGTTTTTCCATGGAATGTTATGGATTATTTTAAGTATTTTACTCGGATTACCTCTTTACATGAGTCAACATTTTTCATTACGATTATTTGTTATGGAATGGCTTACCTATGTAGCACTCTTTTATCTTAATTATCTTTTTTTAGTCCCCCGTTATTTATTAAAGAAAAAATACCTCATTTATTTTCTCACCATTGTTATTGTCATCGCTTCACTAACTTGGTTACGAATTCAATGGGTAGAACCATTTTTTCAAAAAAAAGAAATACCTTTTATGGTTCATGAGGGAATGAAAATAAAAATTCCAAAAATGCAGGGTCCTGAACCTCCTTTCATGCATTTTGCGCTTTCATTTAATTACTTAGTCATTGCTTTTATTAGTACGATTATAAAAATATTGTATGAATTCAACCATAATTTTCAAAACAGAATTATGGCTGAAAGCGAACGCAAAACAGCCGAATTAAATTATTTGCGAAAACAAACCAATCCCCACTTCTTATTCAATAGTCTAAATAGCATCTATTCATTAGCCATCAAAAAGTCAGATCTCGTACCAGATGCTATTGTCACGCTATCAGAATTGATGCGGTATATGTTGTATGAAACTGATCAACGAGTTGTTTCCTTAGAAAAAGAAATCAATTACATCGTGAATTATATCGAGCTCCAAAAGCTTCGAATTCATGATATTGAAAATGTAAGGGTGAATATTACGGGAGAAATGAAAGAAAAAATGATCGAACCGTTGCTTTTGATTTCGTTTATAGAAAATGCATTCAAATACGGTACCGATTACAAAGGTAAAACCCATGTGCGATTAAAAATAAGCCTTGAAGGATCTTGGTTGAATTTTTATATCGAAAACACTATAAGTCGACAAACTGAAGACCTAGTGAATTCGGGAATTGGCGTACAAAATATTCAATCACGACTTGAATTGCTTTATCCCAAATCACATCTACTGAAAATTGAAGAAGTTGATGGTTTTTATAAAGTTAATCTGCAATTAAATTTAGACGAAAATAATCCTGTATTTTAATATGAAATGTATCATTGTTGACGACGAACCCCTAGCTGTAGACTTATTGGTTGATTTTTGTGGCAAAATGGATGCTTTAACATTGGTCAAAACATTCAATAACGCGATTGATGCCATTTCATTTGTCAATCAAAATAAAATTGACCTCATTTTTTTGGATATTGAAATGCCGCAATTCACGGGAATGGATTTTATAAACACACTGGAATCGAAACCGATGATAATATTTACAACGGCCTATTCCAATTATGCGGTAGAGGGTTTTGACAAGGGTGCAGTGGATTATTTACTAAAACCCATTCCTTTTAGTAGGTTTGTAAAAGCCGTTTTACGAGCTGAACAACATTATAAACTTGTTCAAAATAATCCCTCTGAACAAATGGAACTTCCTCCAACTGTACATGATGAGGAGACACATTTTATGTTTGTAAAAGTAGGATATGAAACGATGAAAATTGATTTCAAAGATATAAGCTACATTGAAGGTCTCAAAGATTATGTCAAAATCATTTTCGTTAATAACAGCAGTGTATTATCGTTAATGAGTATGTCAAAACTTGAAGCCACTTTGGAAAATAAAGGATTTTGCCGAATCCATCGATCCTATATCGTAAATCTGAACAGCATCAGTTCAATCCAACGAAATCGAATATTAATTGCAGATAAACGCCTTCCTGTTAGCGATACTTACCGCGAATCCTTTTTCAAAATTATTCAACTAAAACAACCCTAATAGGATGACTTCCAATAGGTTTAATTGAATTCGTTTTGTTCAAAAAACATAACCAACAGAACACTTTTTATTATGGATTTTTTATCTATATTGTGTAAAAATTATACACAATGCAATTTGATCCTGAAAACCTGGAACAATCCGCAATTTACAAGCTGTTAACGGGTACTATTATCCCTCGACCCATTGGTTGGATTTCTACCGTTGATGCTAATGGCGTAAACAATCTCGCTCCATTTTCTTATTTTAATCTCTTAGGTGATGATCCGCCGCATGTGATGTTCTCCACTCGACGGGATAACAATTCCAATAAAGATACCCTGAATAATGTTTTAACTACAAAGCAATTTGTGGTGAATATGGTAACCGAAGCGGTGGTCGAACAAATGAATGCAATCTCAGATAAACTTCCCCCTGAAGTAGATGAATTTGTTCATGCCGGACTCACTCCTATTCCTTCCCTTAAAATTAAACCCATGCGGGTTAAAGAGAGTCCAATTCACCTCGAATGTGAACTCGTACATCATTACTTTTTGGAAGGACATCAACAAGGCGGTGCTTGTGTACTTATTGGTCGCGTGATCATGATGCATTTTGATGATGCTGTATTACTTGATAATTACAAAATTAATCTCGAGAATTACAAACCCGTGGCACGTCTTGCAGGAGCCAACTATTCTAAATTAGGTGAACAATTTTCCATAAAACGAAATTCATAACATGAAGATTACAGTAATCGGGGGCGGCCCCGGCGGTTTATATTTTTCAATTCTAACCAAGAAAGCATTACCCCATTGTGAAATTGATATTTACGAACGCAACCGTCCCGATGACAGCTTCGGCTTTGGCGTCGTTTTTTCCGATGAAACTTTGGGCGAATTCCTCAAACGCGATATGGAATCCTATGAGTTGATCCGCTCTAATTTTGCCTATTGGGACGATATCATCATTGCGCGTGACGGACAAGAAGTGAGTATCGCGGGCAATGGATTTTGCGGCTGTTCCCGAAAAACCTTATTGAAACTATTACACCAACGTTGTACCGAAGAAGGCATTCGTTTGCATTTTGAACAAAATGTAGACGATCTATCCCAATTTGCCGATTCAGATATTATCTTGGCCTCTGATGGAATAGGAAGTGCGATTCGATCACAATTTGCCGCAGAATTTGGGACGCAAATCGAACTCAAAAGCAACCGCTTTGTGTGGCTCGGTTCGACCAAACCCCTCGATGCCTTTACCTATTTCTTTCGCTCTACTCCGCACGGAACCATCGTCGCGCATTCTTACCAATACGAGCCTGGCATGAGTACGTGGATTTTTGAATGTTCCAACGATACCTGGGAAAAACATGGTTTTGAAGTGACCAACGAAGCAGATACCATTGCCAAAATCGAAGCCCTATTCAAAGAAGAACTCGACGGTCATGGCTTGATTTCGAATAAATCGCACTGGCGGCAGTTTCCCCATGTGACTAATAAAAAATGGTTTCATAACAACATTGTATTGTTAGGTGATGCTAAAGCTACGGCCCACTACTCTATTGGCTCAGGAACCAAACTAGCCATGGATTGCGCCATCGGACTTTCTGATGCCGTAATAGCCAATCCAAATAACGTGCAAGCCGCTTTTCAGCAATACGAACAATCGCGTCGTAATACGGTCGAAATGATTCAATATGCGGCAACGGTTTCTTTGGATTGGTTCGAACACATGGATCGTCACATGCAACATCCCTTCTACCAATTTGCTTTTGGTTGCATGACGCGTTCGAAAAAAGTGACTTTTGAAAACTTAATGATGCGCGACAAATCGTTTACCGATAAGGTTTTGGCCGAATTTAATGGCAACCAGGAAGCCAAACCCGCTGCTTTTCACGACTTCAAACTTCGGGATTTACAACTCCCAAATCGAATCGTCATGGCGCCCATGGGACAATATCGCGCTGAAAATGGCGAAGTCAACGATTGGCATTTTCAACATTATACCTCGCGCGCTATAGG
>CAYNDK010000139.1:0-7766 GCA_964395965.1 uncultured Flavobacterium sp. | reverse complement strand
GTATTCTAACCAACTGAACTACCAAACCTTGCTTTATTGCGGATGCAAATATACGAGCAAATTTGAGCTTTGCAAACGTTTTTGCAGAAATTTTTTAATTATTTTTTTTAGACCTAACCAAACATTTGTTTTTCAACCAAATAGGTGGTTAAAATTTTTTCAAAATTAGCCCCTACATTTACAGGAACGTACTTAATTTTGTTCTGAGCACAAGCCATTGCTAACGTCTTGAAATAGTTTTCAACCCTATTTTCGTATTCTTTTTGAACATTTTCAGCAAACAAATTGACAATTTCACCTGTTTCTACATCAATAAATTTCCGCGGATGATTGTCAAAATCAAACTTTAATTCGGTAGCTTCATCAACGACATGAAAAACCACAACCTTATGTTTATTGTGCTTTAAATGCTGTAACGCATTAAATAATTTTTCATGATCTTCATCTTGAAACATATCCGTAAATAGAATAATCATCGAACGACGGTGCATCTTTTCGGCTATTTGATGCAAATACGTTATCGTATCTGTTCGTTTTGCCGTTTTGGGCTGTTCAAGAATACCCTCTAAAATCGACAATAACATGCGGTGATGACGATCTGAACCCTTCTCGGGAGCATAATACTCGTAATGATCCGAAAATACGCTTAATCCTACTGCATCGCGTTGCTTTTTCAACAAATTCATCAAAACCGCCGACGCCAATACCGAAAAACCAATCTTACTTTCGTAAAAGGGTTGGCCCGACTTCAAAACGGGATAATGCATCGAGGAAGAATTGTCTACAATTAAATGACACCGTAAATTGGTTTCTTCTTCAAATCGCTTTGTGTATAATCGGTCTGTTTTGGCAAACAACTTCCAATCGATATGTTTGGTACTTTCACCTTTGTTATAGACTTTATGTTCGGCAAACTCAGCCGAAAACCCATGAAAAGGCGATTTGTGCATCCCAGAAATAAAACCTTCCACAACTTGGTTGGCTAAAATTTCCAAATGCTTAAATCCAGAGATGAGTTCTTTTTCTTGTTCGATCTTCATACCTTCAAAGATAAAAAGTTAATTCCGTTCAAGAATTAAAAATTTCTGAACAATCGTAACAACATAGAATTACAAGAACATAAATTCAACCCTTTACTAACCTTTCCTTTCGAATTAAAAATCTTATTTTTAGCGATATTGAAAATTAATTCATATGGAAAAAGAACATTTAACGCTTGTAGACAATTACTTTTTCAATAACAACTCAAGATTCTTGATTTTTTCCGCAAGCATTTCAATTTGCTGCTGCTGAGTAGTTATAATCTGTTGCTGTTCCTGAACTGCCTTGACCAATGGCACGACAAATTCGCCATACCGTAAACCATAATAATCATTTTCATTTTTTGGCTTATCAATTCCAGAGAAATTAAAACCTAAAGATTGTGCAGCTTCTTCTACATCTTGTGCTAGAAAACCTGAAAAAATTGATTTAGGGAGTTGAAGTAGATAACTTAGTTTTTCATCTTCAAATTTATTTTTATATTCAAAATCACAAATTTTAAGTATATTAAGTTGATAGGTGACTGGTTTGAGTTTAGTAATAAAACTTAATCCCGGGACGTCTTCTTTAATATTTTCCTTAAATCGTTTATCAGATATTGTACTCCACCCTACTGATCCGCCTATACTAGTTACTCCTGCATCTCCAATACGCACTTGATTATTTGCAGTGATAGTCACACCGTCTCCTAATGCTGTAGAATTATTAAAGTTCCCCGTTATATAACTCGAACTTCCTACTGCTGTATTGAAGCTGTTATTGGTCAAACCCGACAATGCAAGTGAACCAATTGCTAAATTTCGAGACCCTCCTGTGAGTTGATAGGCTGTTCGGTAACCAAGAGCTGTATTATTACTCGAGGTTGATACTTTTAATGCTTCAACACCAACAGCGGTATTTTGGCCACCATTGACATTGGTGTAGAGTGCAAAATAACCTAGAGCTGAATTATTAGCCCCAATAGTGTTTTCGCTCAATGCTTGCGCACCAACTCCAACATTATAATTTCCAGTAGTATTTTTAAACATTGACCTTGAGCCTATACTTACATTTTCAACTCCATTTGAATTATAAAATAAGGATTGATATCCTGCTGCGGTATTATAATTTCCGGACAAATTACTATTCATTGCGGCAGAACCTAAGGCAGTATTATAACTCCCATTATTATTACTACTCATTACTGCGCCTCCAATGGCAATATTTTCAATACCTGAAAGATTGGTATTCATTGCAGAACCACCGATAGCTATATTACTATAAGCAGTTATACTATTTTCTAAAGTTAATTCTCCAATTGCAATATTTCTGTTCCCTGAAGTATTGTTGTATAATGACCTGTATCCCACCGCTACATTACTTGTCCCGTTATTATTTGAATGTAAAGCATATGAACCTATAGCAGTATTATTATTACCTGAATTATTACTCATTAATGCGTTTGACCCAAATGCAGCATTAAAGGACCCTAAACTATTAAATAATAAAGCTTGATTTCCAAAGCCACTATTCTCTGAACCTGTCATGTTGAACATCAATGATTTATACCCAAATCCAGAGTTTGAATTTGATACTGTACTGTTTTTTAATACCTGGTACCCTACAGCAGTATTATTATTTCCTGACGTATTCGACCGAAGGGTAAAGTATCCGACGGCAACATTGGAATTTCCTGTATTGTTGTACAACGATTCAAATCCTACTGCAGTTTCTTCAGAAGCAGTATTCAAAAACAAAGAACGTGTACCAATTGCAGTATTCGCAGAACCAATTACGTTTGTTGCTAAAGCATTCGAGCCTACTGCAGTATTTGAGCTTCCTATCGTGTTAGAAACAAGACTCTTAGTCCCTAAGGCTACATTATCAATTCCAATATTATTAACTTTTAAAGCCTCTGCTCCAAACGCTGAATTGTTTGGAGCAGTTCCAACTTGCAAAGAATTATTGCCAAAACTAGTTGTCGACCCGCCAATTCTACCCGAAATTGATGAAAATCTTTTAAAAACAACATCTTTATCATCTATTGTCCCTATGAAATTTGTAGTTGTATCTGTTCCTGAATTTCCTGTTAATAACCAACCTACATTTTGAATTACACTATCTGGATCTTTCCAACTAACATTTCCTAATCCATCTGTTTGCATTATCTGACCGAATGTACCTCTATTTAAAGGAAAAATATACCTGTCAGTATCGGATGTACCAAAAGCAACTCTACCTAAAAAATAACCTGCAAAACCACTAGCAGTATTTCCAACCAAAGAATAAACACCATACAAATTTGACCCTAAAACCCCTGTAGGCATACTTACATATAGTCCATGCTTTCTTCCTGTACCTATAGCCGTAAGCGGATCAAAACCAATATAATCCCCAAACCAATCCCCATTACTCGAGCCACGAAATATCGTATAATTACCATACCTCAATGCATTACCTGATCCATCTAAATAATTATAGATTCCATAAGAATTACTTGGCGCTCCAGTCAAATTATTAAAAACACCATATCGTTCTCCACTGGTTAAAAAATCGTTTTGAAGTCCAACATTAATTGTAGCATTATTAAGAAAATAATTGTAAAATCCATGACGTCTTGAAGATGAAGAACCTGTAAATTGATTATTTACTCCAAACTGACTACCAGTTCCAGAACCTGAAATTGTATTTTGAAGTCCATTAGAAACCACTCCTCCGTTTGTGCCCAACTCTGTTTTTAAACCTATCAAATTACCTGTATTCATAGAAGTATCTGGAAAGAGTTTAGCATTAAAAACACTTACATTAGAATTATTCAACGGTAGAATGTACTCACCAGTTAAAACAGAAGAACCTGTAGTTGTTTGAACATCAAGCTTTGTGGTTGTACTGGGAGAATTTGTTCCAACACCTACATTTCCCAAATGATACATGCTTTCATTAATACTAATAGGTGCATTTCCAGATGCATTTAAAAAATCATAATCAGATTTAGTGATTTGCAACCAACTCAATGACACATTATCCCAAAAATAAAACCCAGGCAAATTACTTCCCGAAGCGGTCGTTAAATACACAAGCATCCCTTGTTGAGCGGCCGTGGGATTGGTCGCTGGAAAGGCATCTATCTTGGGAATCAGCAAGCCATCGGTTGAGGAAGGAGCTGCTTGATTGGAGGAGCGAATATCCAATTGCGCCTGTGGGTTGGTTGTATTTACACCAACTTGAGCATACCCCAAACCTAAATAAAAAACACACAAAATGAAAAAACACAGCCGCATATCCCAAGAATTTTGCTCAAATTTCAGAGGCAAAGGATCTTAAAAAAAATGCAAATAGACGAACGACTTTTTAAATAGACGAAGGACATCAGCGTTTGCTTTTTCGGTGGTATTTTTTTGTAATTTTGGGTAAAACCCTAAACTATGCCACGTTACCGATGTATTATTGTAGACGATGACGAAATTGATCGATTAACGGTATGGTCTTATGCCCAAAAACAGGAGTCACTTGAAATCGTGGGTATGTATAGCAGCGCCCAAGAGGTTTTATCGCAGAGTATCGATTTTTCAAACTTAGATATTGCTTTTCTAGATATTGATATGCCCAGGATGTGTGGCCTGCATTTGCGTCAATTTTTAAAAGAAATTCCAGTATGTGTTTTTATTTCCGCACACCCTGAATATGCCGCTGAATCGTTTGCCTTGGAAACCTTAGATTTTATTGTAAAACCTCTGAAAGCCGATAGGTTTCAACAAACCATGGTGCGCATTGAGCAGTATTTGACCCTGCGTGAAAAGGCAAGTTTTTTAGACAAAACCATGGGAACCGATCACATTGTGATCAAAGAAGGCCATACCGAATCAAAAATACAGCTCAACGAAATCCTTTATCTAGAAGCCTTGAAAGATTACACCCTGATAATCACAACACACAAACGTCACTGTGTACTCGCTTCCATTGGTAATTTATTGAAAGAATCCCATTTTCAATCGTTTGTTCGAATTCATCGGAGTTATGCGGTTCAACGTTCAGTTGTCAAACACAAAAAACCTCAAGAAATTGAATTGGAAAACGGTGTCACGATTCCGATTGGAAGAAGTTATAAAGAATTCGCCATGCAATTATTATGAAAATTAGATTGTTTTTATGGTTTGGAATTGTATTCCCATTTTGGCTTTCGGCACAACAAACCCTTGCGGACTCGCTCGCCTTAGCAATTGAAAAAAAGTTTTCAGGCACGCAAAAAGTGGATGAATACAATACCGTGGCATTACAATACAAAACCAAAGACTTTGCCACGGCGGAATCCCTTTCAAACAAAGCCATTGAATGGGCTGAAAAAGAAAAATATCCCGACGGAAAAGCCATTGCATATCGAAATCTAGGCATCGTTGCTACCAATAAATCCCAATTTGAAACTGCTCATGCGTACTTTAAAAAAGCATTGTCCTGCACTAAAAACCTAAAAATCAAAGGTCAAATTTACGGCAGCATCGGTAGAACCTATTCGGAAAATTCGGACTTTGACAAGTGCCTTGAGTATCAATTTAAAGCATTGGGAGCTTTTGAAAGCATTGGTGATTTACAGTTGCAATACATCACCTTATACAACGTAGCCAATACCTATTTGCAAATGGGCGATGCCACCCGCTACACAAATTATAAAAACAAGGCATTAGAAGTTAAAACACAAATTGAATCGCAGCAAAAAGAAGTACCCAAAACCGTGATACCCCTCACCTCTGGACCTACCATTGAACACAAATCCAAAAAAGCAAAAAAAGAATGGGATACTCTATTTTATGCACAAAAAATCAAAGAAGCTACTCTTGCGAAAAATGACCCCGAAAAAGCGGATGCCCTTTTAAAACAAGGGAGGATTTACTTGGAACAATCGAATACCGAAGCGGCACTGAAACGGTTACAAGAAGCGTTATTCTTAGTAAAAACCTCGCCCAACCTCCCGACTGTGGCTTTAATTGAAAAGCATTTAGGCGACGCCTATTACCAAAAATATACAAAAGACGCTACCTTTAAAACTCTAAAAACGGCGTTGTCATTTTATTTAAGTGCTTTCGAAAAAATGAAAGTACAAAAGCGAAATTTGGATGCAGTTGACACCTGTACCAAAATCGCAAGTGTTTACGAAAAGTTAGGCAATTTTCAAAAAGCATACGACTATGCTCAATTGCGGAGTCAGTATAATGATGCTATTTTCAATGCCAAGACTAAAGCCACTTTAAAAAATCTTGAAGACCGCTACATCATTGTACAAAAATCCCGTGAGTTACAATTAAAAGCGTTGGATTTAGAAAATAAAAAAAAGGAACAACAACTACTTTTTGGTGGAATCATAGTCTTGTTCCTTGGTGGATTTTTTCTAATATATCAAAATTATAAACGAAAAAAAATCAACCAAAAACTGCTTCAACTTAACCAAGACTTGGACCAAGCCAATAAAGTAAAAACGCGATTTTTCAATATATTAAATCACGATTTGCGAGCACCTGTCTCGAATCTCATTCATTTTTTGCATTTGCAAAAAGAACATCCTGAACTCATGGATGAAGCTACAAAAACGCGAATGGAAAGTAAAACCATTACAGGTGTAGAAGATCTATTGCACTCAATGGAAGACATTTTGTTGTGGAGTAAAGGACAAATGGAGCAATTTAAGCCAGAAGACTCTCAAGTAATTCTTGCCGAACTCTTTGCTGATACACGTAAGGTATTTTCGGGATACGCAAACATTCTATTTGAGTACGATATCCCAGAACAATTAACTTTACTCACTGATGAAAATTGTTTAAAAACGATTGTTCGAAACCTTACCAGTAATTCCATCAATGCCTTTGTTCAAGCGGAACAGGCTCGTATTACGTGGTCGGCATGGCAAGATGAACAAGGGATTTGTTTACGCATAGTAGACAATGGCCCGGGTGCAACTGTAGAACAATTTCGGGCGCTTTTTGATGCCTCAGCTCCTGTAGGGACCAGATCAGGTCTAGGATTGCATCTCATTCGAGACTTAGCACAATTGATTCAATGTACTATAGAAGTTCAATCCAATCCGGAAAAAGGAACTACGATATCCTTACGTTGGCAATAAAAAAAGCCTGAATTTCTTCAGGCTTTATCATTTCTTTAAGTGATTCATTACAATAACGCATCAATTGCATCGGTGTAGGTTTTTTTCGGTGCCACACCTACTTGACGACCTACCACTTCTCCATTTTGGAATACCAAAACTGTTGGGATATTGCGAACTCCATATTTTGCTGCAAACTCTTGGTTTGCATCCACATCTACTTTACCTACAACGGCTTTTCCATCATATTCAGAAGAAATTTCATCAATAACCGGACCTACCATTCTACATGGACCACACCAAGCTGCCCAAAAATCTACTAATACCGGTTTTTCAGATTTTAACACTACTTCTTCAAACGTAGCATCGGTAATTGCTAATGCCATAATATTTGTTTTTATTTAGTTATGTATTCAATTTTAAGGGACAAAGATACTTAATTAATAATGCGAGATGGAACCCTTTGGATTACTTTTAATTATTTTTTAATCATTGAAACTGATACTTAGTTTAATTTAAAATTGACTTGCAACTTCTCCAACTCACTCAACAATTCACTTGAAATCTTGATTTTTGCTTTGCGCGAAGGCATGGCCAAATACGTGACCACCTTAATTTCTTCGGTTTCTGCAGGAACTTCAGCATCAAATGAATC
>CAYNDK010000138.1:6473-7811 GCA_964395965.1 uncultured Flavobacterium sp. | reverse complement strand
CTTCGCACCGTTCGCAAAGCTCGGGTCGTGTAAACCAAACACCGAACTAGCACATACCAGCCATAGCGGCTAGCGGCTGTTACCGGCTGGCTTTTTTTTACATTTAATACTTTCAGTTGTCTTATAAATTTCTCCTGGTAAATCATCTGTCGAATAATATGTTTTCTGCACTTCGCATTCACAACTTCCTTTTTTCAATTTCAATGAAATTATTCTCGGTCCCAATGGATGATTTCCGCGTCCAAAATCTTTGATTTCAAAACCTTTCTTTTTCAGAATCTGTACTAAAATGAGTTTTTCATCTTCATCTTTGGCTATAATTTCTTTGGGCAACGAATCGTATAAATCTGGAAGTTCTATAAACTTATCATTAGAATTTTCAATTGCGAAGTCTACGACTTTTTCATTAAAATCTGTTGATTGCTGTTTCGGCTTTTCGCTACACGAAAAAAGGAAAATAGATATGAAGATTACGATATATTTCATTTTGAAATGTAGGGTTTTAAGCTTGCCGGTAACTCGTTTATACCTCTGAAGAATTCATGCTATGACTCCAATATTGCGGCGGATAGGTACAAATCAATCAGAAAGTATAAATGTAGTATTTTTTTGTTAATCGACAAGCAGAGAGTCGTAAGTCAATGAAGTCGTAAGTCGAAAAAGTCTTAAGTCATCAGTTGTCAGTCATCAGTCATCAGTCATCAGTCTAATTACTAATCACTAGTCACTAATTACTAGTCACTAATAACTCCAATTTCCAACCTACTACTTCGGATCAACCTCGCTTTAACCCCGTATCATCCTCGTATCATCCTCGTGGTTACCTAATATATACCTTTTGGTTGAGGTTACTATACCTTTACTATAAGTCGTTAAAAAGGAATTTTAGAATTATGAGTTATGAATTATGAATTAGGGGTACTTTAAAAGTGACGTAAAAGGAAAGAATTTTTGAAAGTCGTAATCATATCTCATAATTTATAATTCATAACTTCTCACTTTATCTTAGGGTTTTGTTTTGGTTTTGTTCGGAGTTTGTTCGGAAGCGCTTCGGTAAACAGGGGCAATTACGCAACAACTTCCGAACAGCTTCCGAACAAACTCCGAACAAAATAGTTACTGAATTGATAATGAGTCAATGAGTCAATGTGTCAATGAGTCAATGAGTCAATAACGCAGCACCTTTATACAATTAATACTTCGCGAACATCGCGGAGCCTTTGCTTCTTTGCGGTGAAAAAACCTTGTGAAACCTTGTGTTTAACTTTGTGAGACATTGTGTTACAATTAGCCAATGTGGCCTTAAAACTTCGCGAACTTTGCCTCTTTGCGGTGAAA
>CAYNDK010000138.1:0-6463 GCA_964395965.1 uncultured Flavobacterium sp. | reverse complement strand
GAAAAATACTAAGCGCTTTATCAATGGTAAAGTCAACTCAAATCGTTCTAAATCTATGCCTTACTATGTCACTATGTGGTAAAAATTTAATCAACCACATAGTATCATAGTGTTCATAGTTAAATACTTTATTTACATGTTTCTCCTTTCAAAGCGCAGCGCCTCTGTGCCCTTAAAACTTCACGAACATTGCGGAGCCTTTGCCTCTTTGCGATAAAAAAGCCGCTATATACGCTAATTTAAACCATTAAGGAATTTAAGATTTTAAGGCTCTTAATACTCTTAATACTACACTTAATACCTTAATGTTAAAAAAAGTAGTTAAGCTTTTTGTTTTTTTTCCATTAACTAATCGATAATACAATCTTGTGAAACCTTGTGTTTAACTTTGTGAGACATTGTGTTCCAATTAATCAATGTGGCCTTAAAACTTCGCGAACTTTGCGCTCACTTTGCTCCTTTGCGGTTAAATAAGAGTAAAGAAAAAAGAAGAAAGAAAAAAGAAATACATCTTACAATCACTGCATGTTCTAAACGCTTAAACCTATTCCACTTCTACACCCTCTGCTTACTGCGACTGCAACTGAAAACTGCGTCAGCACTTCTAGCGCACCACAACTTGATTCCGAAATTTCGGGAGAAACCGTCAACCAAACTCCACTTTTAAACTAATCCCTACCAACCAGAAACCTTTTTCTACTTCGTCGAGTCAACAGGTACAGCAACCTCCCAAAAACCTGTATATTTGTCGCAAATAACAAACTATGAAAGTCATTGCCGTAATTCCCGCTCGTTATGCATCAACCCGTTTTCCCGCCAAACTAATGCAGGATCTCGGTGGCGCTCCCGTAATTGTTCGCACCTATGAAGCAGCGGTTCAAACGCAGTTGTTTGATGATGTTTTTGTAGTCACCGATGCCGACGAAATTGAAGCAGCTATTAAAGCCACCAACGGAAAAGCTATTCGTAGTCAGCGCGAACATGAGAGTGGGAGTGACCGTATTGCAGAAGCCATTGCCGATATAGACGCCGATATCATTGTCAATGTACAAGGTGACGAACCCTTTATCGTGAAGGAGCCGTTAGAACAGGTACTCGAGGTCTTTCGTCAAGATGTTCACCAAACAACCGATTTGGCCTCGCTTATGTTTGAAATCACAGATCCATCCGAAATACAAAATCCGAATAACGTTAAAGTAGTTACCGATCAAAATGGCTATGCCCTCTATTTTTCACGTTCGGTGATTCCTTATCCCCGAGATACCCAAGCTGGTGTGCGGTATATGAAACACGTCGGAATCTATGCCTTCCGTAAACAGGCCTTATTGGATTTTGCCCAATTGACAATGCAATCACTGGAAGCTTCAGAGAAATTGGAACAACTCCGCTATCTCGAATACGGTAAACGCATCCGTATGGTCGAAACTACACATGTGGGCATTGGTATCGACACCCCAGAAGATTTAGAAAAAGCCCGCGTAATTTGGTCTCAAAATAAGAAGTAAAAAGATAGGCTTAGATTGATTCACCCTCAAAATATCCTTTGCTTTTAACTCTTTTGGAAAAGAAATTTAAAAAGAGTAAAACAAACGATAAAAAGAACATCGCTTGAATACTCACCAGTACTTTGCCATACGTAGTGATGGGATGATAATCACCAAAACCAATGGAGTTGGCACTCACAACACTAAAATAGACAGGATCAAACCAATGTGTAAAAGGTTTGTTCATGTTGTTTCCTAACGTGTACAACACCGCAAACCCAACAACCAGTTCGAGGTAATTAAAAAACAACAACAACATCGAACGTTTGTAAGAGCGGGGTTGCGTAAATAAATCGGAAGCAAAAATAAGCGTTGGGATGTATAAAACGGTTTCTAAGAGCAGGTAAATCATCAGTACTATAAGCGCATCTATGGATTGCCACTCCTGTGTCAAAATTAGCCAAGGGAACATCATTTTTAAAAGAACATAGGCATCCATGGATACATCTTGGTATTCGGGTCCCATTTTACAAGCAAGGTATTTGATATATACTCCTGGAAAGAGAAGTTGGGAACACGATAGAAATAAACGTACGAGTTTTTCAATCCCACTATCTGCTTGATGATCGTTATTCCAAATGGCGCGAATGTTTAAAATACGCCGTTCAATTGGATTAAATCGAGGTCGATCACGGTAGGTGAATTTACCAACAATTAATTTTTTTAAAAAGGACATTATCGAAGTTTTTTAATGGTAAACAATTCATTGTGTTCTTCAACCTTGGGATACATCCGCAGGGAATAATCGGAAGTGAATTTTTTGCGATAGTCCAAATTTCGGGAACGGTCTTTATCCGTGAGAACCATAGTATTAAACAAGATAAAGCCTTCTACATTTAACAATGAATGAATGCGTTGAATAAAAAAATCTTGAAAAAGAAAGTTAGGCATTTGTGTATCTTGGAAAATATCAATGATGATTAAATCATAGTGCTCTTTGGTTTTCAAAACAAATTCAAAAGCATCATCGGCGATAAGTTGCACACCTGTAAATCGGTCAATTTTAAAATAATCCTTGGCAAGCTGCAAAATGTCTGGATCAATTTCAACACCCGTAATACGGCCCTTAAATTTGATTTCTTCGACCAGTGTTTCAATGACACTGCCTCCTGCTACACCCAAAACAAGCACCGATTCAAACGAACGAATGCGTTCAAAACCAATGTATTTAAGTCCTTTACGAAGAATACGCTGTAAACTACCAAACGAATAATTGGTGTTCTTACTGTCCAAAACCAACTGACCATTATTCCAAGTGACCTCAAGGGTTTTACTAATACCCGACTTTTTTTTGATGACATTGATAGGGAAGAGGTAGCTTAGGTATTTGGCTAACATTGGGTTAGGTCATTTAACGTTTATGTTCTAAATTTACGCAAAATTTACGGGATGAAAAAACGGCTGTACGAATTTATTTTTTACAAACTCATGGGCTGGAAGCTCACAGGTTCCTTCGATCCTCAAGTGAAGAAATGTGTGATTGCTGTAATGCCCCATACCTGTAATTTTGATTTCTTTATCGGACTTCTCGTTCGGGGTATTGCTAACCAACCGATGAATTTTGTAGGTAAAAAAGAATTGTTCATTTTTCCATTTGGTTATTATTTTAAAGCCATAGGTGGCGCGCCCCTTGATCGTAGTGGTGGAAAAAACTTAGTCGATGCAATCGTAGATATTTTTAATGAAAGGGAAGTCTTTCGTTTGGGAATTGCACCTGAAGGCACCCGTAAAAAAGTAGATAGCCTTCGAACAGGCTTCTATTTTATTGCCCATAAAGCCAAAGTGCCTATTGTTCCCGTAGCTTTTGACTTTGGAAAAAAAGAAGTACGCATTGGAACCCCCTATTATACCTCTGGGGATATTGATACAGATCTTCCGGAGCTTTTAACCTTTTACAAAGGAGTACAAGGACGCTATCCAAACAAACAATATTCACAATTATAAAACCAAAGTTTCTTTTCTCTCGTACATGGAGTTATCAAAATATTTAAACTCGCTGTATTATGAAAAAGAATCTTTTACTTCTTGCCTTTGCCCCGGCACTTTTCTCATGTAGTAATGACGACAGTTCGTCAACACCAATGAACCCAGAATTACGTTTGGTAACATCAAGCAACACTTCTGGTAAAGTGTCCTACACCGATTTGCTTGCCGCAACTCCAACTGTGTATTCATTTACTATTGGATCAACAGATACTGATGGTGTATTTTATGATGGTGACCGTGACGAAATCTTGGTAGCATCACGTACCAACAATAAACTTGAAGTGTACAATGGTGTAAAAAATGCCGTAGCTTCTAATGCGTCATCATTATCCTTATCGCTGGCTTCGGGATCAGAATTTAACAATCCGCGTGAAGTTGCCGTAAGCGGTGACAAAGTAGTAGTGACCCAAGACCAAAATGCAGTTAATGCAAACACCAACAAACTCTTAGTTTACCAACGTTCAGGAAGTAGTTTGTCGTTATTGAATAGCTATACCGTAAACTTCAAAACTTGGGGTATTGTTATCGATGGTACTACATTGTATGCTATCGCTGACTTGACGGGTGACTTAGTAGTTTTTGAAAACTTCTTTGCCAATGCCAACGGTTCAATTACACCAACCAAGCGCGTAACAATTCAAGGTTTAGTGCGTACACACGGAATCGCTTTCTCTAAAGCAGACAACCGTATGGTATTAACCGATGTTGGTTTAGCTTCCTCAGATTCTGATGGAGGATTAATCGTAATCAATAATTTTAGCAGTGTTATGGGAATGACTCCTAATGGAGGAACAATTGCCACAGCCAATCAAGTTCGCGTATACGGACCGATGTCAACAATGGGTAATCCAGTTGACGTAGCCTATGATACCGAAACAGACAAAATCTATGTAGCAGAACGCTTAAATATGGGTGGTCGTCTGTTAACCTTTAACTTGCCAACAATGTCAGGGGATGCGACTCCAGCAGCTGCACGCGCAGAAGCAGGAATCAGTAGTGTTCACTTACACCGAAAATAATCTGTTTTAATTTGTTAGACTAAGGTGGAAAGCCTCCAAGTGCGCAGACTTGGGGGCTTTTTTTGTATATTTGTCTAAATAGATTACCCCATGGATTATTTTGAATGCCACAAAAACTACAAGCAAAACCAACTTTTTGGACGGTATATCACCCTTTCTCAAATTGAAAATGTAATGCAGTCACTTTCCCTGCCCATGGAGGTAAAGGGGAGTAGTGTACAGGGGCGCCCTTTGTATCAATTGGATTTGGGGCATGGTGCATTCAAAGTACTCCTGTGGTCTCAAATGCATGGCAATGAAGGAACAACGACCAAAGCCTTGTGTGATTGTATAGGTTTTCTTCAATCCGATGACCCATTAGCGCAAGCTTTTCGAGAAACGTTTACCTTTCGTATCCTTCCCATGGTGAACCCTGATGGAGCAGAGGCCTACACACGTGTCAATGCCAATCAAGTGGATTTAAACCGGGATTCCGTTGCATTGAGTCAGCCAGAAAGTCGATTTTTACGTGAAGCATTTGATCAGTTCCAACCCGCATTAGCTTATAATTTACACGACCAACGCACCATTTTTGGTGCTGGATCAACAGGCAACCCGGCCACAGTTTCCTTTTTAGCACCTTCCTACAATGAAGAACGCAGTATCAATGAAGTGCGCACCCAAGCAATGAATGTGATTGTGGCAATGAACGAAACATTGCAGGAGTTTATTCCCAATCAAGTAGGACGCTTTGATGACGGATTCAACCTCAATTGTATCGGAGACCGCTTTACTAGTTTGGGCGTACCTACAGTTTTGTTTGAGGCAGGTCACTATCCCAACGATTATTACCGTGAATATACGCGTAAAATGATTTTTATTGCCATGTTGTCGGGATGGAAGCATATTTACGAAAACGATATAGTTAGCAACAAAAACGACCTATATTTACAAATTCCTCAAAATAATGTCGTTTTTTATGATTTTATTTATAAAAATATTAGAATAAATTATGACGGTAAAGAAATAATTACGAATTTTGCTGCACAATACCGTGAAGAATTAATAGACGGAAAAATTGAATTCAACGCCTACATCTGTGAAGTAGGTCCGTTAGAAGGTAAATTAGGTCATTTTTCCTACAACGCCCACAAAATGAGGTACACAGATGGGAAAAACAATATTCCGAATATTGATGAAAAAGCGGATTTTTATTTAGAAAACAACATAAAATTTGTTAATGGAGTAAAAATATAACATTAAAAATTGGTTTTTCATAAATAAAATACATTAATTTGCAAGCATAATAAATAAACAACATAAATTCGTAGTTATGAGTAAGTTTCGTTTAGATGAAGTCGACCACCAAATCCTAGACATGTTAATTGACAACACCCGTGTACCTTTTACAGACATCGCAAAAAAATTGTTGATTTCGGCGGGAACCGTTCACGTTCGTGTAAAGAAAATGGAAGATGCAGGTATCATTATGGGATCTTCACTTACTTTGGATTATGAAAAACTAGGGTATTCCTTTATTGCCTATGTTGGGGTGTTTTTGAACAATACTTCGCAGACTAAATTTGTTTTAGAGCGCATTAATGAAATTCCTTTTGTAACCGTTGCGCATGTAACTACTGGAAAATTCAATATCTTCTGTAAGATTCGTGCTCGCGATACGAAACACGCCAAAGATGTTATCTTCATGATTGACGATATCGAAGGTGTGTACCGCACAGAAACTATGATTTCGTTAGAGGAAAGTATCAACGATAAAAAACGTTTGATGCACACTATCTTCAAAGATATTTAAGAATACAACGTTAATTGAATTCCTGAAAACCTCAAGTCCTACTTGGGGTTTTTTTATTCCTTTTAAATTCGAAGCACATGTATACACTTCCAAAAATCGAACGCTTTCAGCAACAAGTATGG
>CAYNDK010000137.1:0-7892 GCA_964395965.1 uncultured Flavobacterium sp. | reverse complement strand
CGACCCGAGCTTTGCGAACGGTGCGAAGCAAAAAACGTTTATCTTAGTAAGAAAATTTCGTTTCGCTTTGACCGCCATAGTCGGCTAAAGGCGGAACATTAGCCGTAATTATTGAAACCGTAACCGGAAATTTACCAATAAAATGAAAAAGCTGATCTTTTTAATTTTACTTCCCCTTATTTCGCAAAGTTGTGGAAAGGAATTTCCAGATCTCGGTGGAAATGGATATTATTTAGATTATAATGACAATGAAGATCTTTGTATAAAGCAACCAATAAAAGGGATGGCTGGTTATGATAAACTAGTTGTTTTTGGTAGAATTGAACAATATGCTTTTGACGAGAATTTTATTTTAGTTGCAGAAAAACCGCGCGATAGTGTTCCTGGAAATTTAAATATGAATCTTCAACACTATGAAAAGATGTTTAATCAAAGTTCATTTCGACAGTATTACATTTTGAACAAGAAAAATGACTCGCTTTATGGACCGTTTAAAAAGGAGAAATTCATTGAGACAAAAAAAGCACTAAATGTTCCAATTAGTTTAAAAATATTATAACGCCTGCTAACAGCACCTACCCGCTACGACTTGATTTTCATAGCTTAACGCTTGGTTTACACGACCCGAGCTTTGCGAACGGTGCGAAGCAAAAAATGGTTATCTTAGTAAGGAAAAATCGTTTCGCTTTGATCGCCTCAGTTGGCTAAAGGCGGAACGTTAGCAGCAAGTTTGACACGAATCCATGAATAGACAACATTATATTTTTGTTTCACTTTCATTTGTCCTTATCAACATATGGACTTTATATAGTTTCTTTGATTATTATAATAGCACGCGAGAATATTCAACAGGTTCATTGACACTATTTTTTAATTTCATTGGAAGTGCAATTATTGCGGCTGGTATAGGATTGCTTTTAGTAATTACAAGAATTATTCTGTACAAAAGCAGACTTAGATTTAACCTAAAAAATAATTTCTTTTACCTTTTTGCAGGGCTTTTTAATTTGAATATTTCAATCATTTGGACAATCGCATTGATAATGGAATTTCTGAAGGTTGAATTAGATGGATTGCAATTTATGCTCGGAAATTTCTTAATTGCAATTTTTATCTTAATAGACATTTATGCAATGAAACCAGAAAACAAGATAGAAAGTGTACTTGAAAAATAAAAACCTGATGGTAACAGCCACTAGTCACTAGGACTCGAATGTGCTCGATTGGCGTTTGGTTTACACGACCCGAACGGTTCGTAGCAAAAAACGGTTATATTAGTAAGAAAATTAGCGTTTCGCTTTATTGCCTCCTTCGGATAGCTGCAAACCGTTGGTGGCAATATTTTCGAGACTAGAAGAAAAAGGGCATAATCAAAAATGACAGAACTAAAATTATACAAATCTATCTCGAAAGGATTAAAAATTCTTGCTTTGTGTTTACCTTTTGTATTATTAGGAATTTTGGAGATTTCTGAAAAGCAAAATGGAACTTTTGATTATTATATGGGTTGGTTATTTACTTCCTTTTTTGGTTTAGGTATTCCAATTAGCATTTTTACTTTATTAGACAAAAGACCTCAAATTATAATAAATGAAAACGGAATTTGGGACAGAACGACAAAACAGGATGAAATAAAATGGGAGCAAATTAAAGAGAGTTATTTGCTAGAAATTCATAATCAAAAATTTATATCAATAATCGTCGACGAAACATTTGTGTTTAAAAAAAATACTTTTAGTTGGTTAAACAAACTAAATAAATATGTTGGTGCTCAAAAATTGAATATAAATTTAAGTCGAATTAATATTGACGAAAATAAGCTGATAGATTTTATAAATAATATTAGAATCTCGAAAAAAAATCTTCGAAATAATCAAATACAAAACTTCAAATCTAATTTAACATTAAATACGGTTTCAAATGGTCAAAAATACATTGCTTATTGGCTAATTTTAACTTGCATGCTAATTGCTTCTTTAAGTAATTTTTATGCGTTTTGGATTATTTTAATTTCAATGGGGATTGGGGGTTTTATAGCAAAATGGTATAGTGGAACAAATAACAATTCCAACTTGAGAAAATACGCTGAACGAATAGCTTATTTAGGCTTTACAAATTTGGTTTTAATTTCACTAATTTTTAAAACTTATGATTACACAACAAATAATATTGGAATTAAGTTGACCAACGAAATTGAAACTTATAAAACTGAAAATGGAAATTATCCAAATGAAATAAAAACGTTAAACAAAAAACTTGAGTTTAACTTAATTGAAAAATATATTGCCGACAAAATAGTCTACAAAAAAACAGAAAATGATTATATTTTAGAACTTAAATTCTTACATCACAACTTGAAAGAATTTGACAATGAGCTAAAAGAATGGGATTAATACTGCCATCAACAGCCGCTAGGACTCGAATGTGCAAGTTTGGTGTTTGGATTACACTACCCGAACGGTGTGAAGCAAAAAACGTATATATTAGTATGAAATAAGCGGTTCGCTTTGATCGCTACTGTCGGCTAGGCGCGGAACGTTAGCGACATTCGCAGAGCACTTCATTTAACACGAAGCAATATGAAACATATTATTCTATTCGCAATTTTTATTTTATTTACAAGTTGTGAGAACGACAAACCTTTCTTTGACTTTGATGAAGCTTATCTTTATCAAATTTCTGTAGAGGAATCTAACAATTATTTTAGTGATTACAAAAGCACATCGCAGAAAGAAAAGGATGAGTTTAATAAAATTGCCTTTATGTATAGTTATCCAAAAACTCTTAACGACAAATGGTTTTTTGATAAAGTTGGAACATATTATCCAACAAAGCAGAAAATTGAAAATAGTAAGCTAAAAGAACTTTCCGACATCTTTACTGAAAGAAAAGAAGAAAAGACATTAGTCACAGCCTGTGATCCGATTTTCAGAAATATATTCATTTTTAAAAAGAACGGTAAAGTTGTTGGAATCTCAAAAATATGTTTTGGCTGCTTGGAAGAACATACTATCGGTGCGAAAGGAAATACCAAAAATTTTGGCTCTCATGATGAGTATGAAAGGCTAGCGAAACTTGTTAACTGGAGCGACAGCCACTAACAGTTGTTTGGCGCCATAGCTAGTTCATCTTTGGCTTCCCCTCGTTCGGCGTTCCGCCTCGGGTCTTGGAAAATTGAACATCATAAATGCTTATTCCATTTAGCTTAAAAACCCGCTACAGCGCAAAAACGCGGGCGTTAGTAATTAACTAAAAACGACACTCTAAGAAAAAACCAATTGAAAAATGAGAATTTTAGCAGAAACAGAACGATTAATTTTAAGGGAATTAGAATACACGGATGAGAATGACCTATTCGAAATGGACTCTGACCCAGAAGTTCATTTGTATATTGAAAATAATCCTGTAAAATCAATGGACGAAATAACAAAAGTGATTGAAATGCTTAAAAAGCAATACAAGGAAAATGGAATTGCTCGTTGGGCTGTAATCGATAAATTAACAAACGAATGTATTGGTTGGTCAGGACTAAAATATTTCAACCAACCATTAAATAACCACAACAATTTTTACGAACTAGGTTATAGGTTTAAGAAAAAACATTGGGGAAAAGGTTTTGCTACAGAATCATCAATCGCAATTTTGGACTATGGTTTTGCCAACTTAAATATTGATAAAATATTTGCCATAACTGACCCGAAAAATGTAAATTCAAAAAAAGTGTTGACTAAATTGGGCTTTGATTTTCAAGAAACTTTTGACTATGAAGGCGACCCAACGGACTGGTTTGTATTGAAAAAGACAACTTGGGAAAATAAAACAATAACGAAATAAGAATGGGCGAAAAAAAAACGCGTTAGAAAATCGAATCGAACTACTTGTCTTCTGACACCAAGAAAAAAGTAGATTTAAAACAATTGAAATGTTGCTAACCGTCGAAATTTAATAGAACTTTATGTAGTTCCCTCCTATTTAGAAAAAAACGTTATTCGATGGCTAACTATAGACGTTCAAACCCTCACACTGCGTAGGTATCGAAAGTGAAGTAATATTTTATACAACAGTAATGAATAAAAATATACATTTGATTTATTTACTCCTCCTAGCAACAGTACATTTTTCTTGTATTGAAAAGAAATCAACAGAAAAAACTACTACCCAACCTAAATTGGCTGTTGCATCACAATCCAACGCGTTGCGATTTACTTCGGCTATACGGGCCATTTTTCAAGACAGTAAGGGCAATTATTGGATTGGAAGTCATTCGGAAGGTGTTTGTTGTTATAATGGAAAAACATTTGCCTACTATACGGTAACTGAAGGATTAGCAGACAATCAAATTCGTTCCATTCAAGAAGACAAAAATGGAAAAATTTGGTTGAGCACTGCCAATGGAATTAGTGTGTATGCAGATGGTTTTTTTACTAATTACCCAGCAAAAAATAACACTCCACAACCGGATTGGCAATCAACCCAAGGCGACTTGTGGTTTTATTCGTGGGAAGAAGACGGAATTAATCGGTTTGACGGAGAACACATGCATTATTTGACTTTCCCAAAGCCCAAAGAAACAACATCCAATTCATCGTTTGGCGTTACAGGTATTTCCAAAAGCAAAGATGGTACAATTTGGATTGCAACGTATGCAGCACTTTACCATTATGATTACCATAAGTTACAGTTATTTGATGCAGAAAAATTAAACCTAAAAGACACTGAACAATTGCATATTCGAAGTGTATTAGCGGATTCCAAGGGACGCATTTGGATTGGTAATAATGGAATTGGTGTAGTAGTACTGGAAGGCAATTCAGTAGTCAATTTTTCTGAAAAGAATTCGTTAATTGCTCCAATGCGTTCGCGACAAGGCGATCAGAAAGCACAACCTGGCACACTGGAACACCCTTTTGCTATTGCTGAAGATTCAGAGGGTTCAATATGGTTTGGCGATGTCTACACGGGTGCTTGGAAATATGACGGAAAAACAATGACCAATTATAGCGTTAGCACTAACCCCGCGCAGCCAATGATTTGGACTATATATAAAGACAAGCGCAACCATTTACTTTTTGGATTGGCTGATGGATCAATCTACAGGTTTAACGGTAAAACTTTTGATTTATATTTTAAATAGATCGTGGTGTTTTGAAAAAAATAATTAATTTAGACCTGTATTAACTGACATTTTGTTCAACATTTTTAAGCCAAAATCGTTTTCTTCCATTTCTTATGAAAAATTATCTTTTCTTATTGTTCCTTGCTTTTAGCACAATATCCTACGCTCAAAATGAAATGCCACAACGGAGTAAATTCAAACTTAAAATGGCAATTGATGAATCTAATAAATTTGAAGCGGAAATACCGGAGAGTCCCTATTTTGTAAAAGAAAAAATTCTACAACTTTATTGTGGTGAAAAGGTTTTTATTGAATGTGAAATAAAAGCGGATTCGATACATACCATGAAAGTCGTTGCAAAAAATAAGCATCCCGAAAAAACAATAATAATCGAATTTTATCAAAAAATTGATTCTGATTCTAGAATAAATACCTTTTTGACGGTCAAAAATCCTTTTGACAAAATTCTGAAGTATGATGCAAATATGTATACCCTAAACAGTAAAGAATGGGTACCAACTTCAATCCTACCTATTTTGCCAAACTTGTTGGGTATTGAGCATTGGCCGCATCCCATAATTACGTTTGGACTTGATAATTGGAGGATTGAATAAAAATATATGTTATGTTTTCTTACTTCCGATTCTATTTTCAAAACATAATTGGTAGCACCTACTTTTGATAAAATAGTGTTCAATATCATTTACCCACTACTTAGTAATCTACGGATCGCTTTGAAAATAATTTTAGTTGAAAATCAATTTAATTCCCTAAACCGAATTCCTATTTTTGCCAAATGAAAAAGAACCTAGTTATCCTTATCCTTACGTTAAGTTTTACAGGCTATAGTCAAACGCCTGGTGTCGAGAAATCAATTTTCAGTATTCAAACAGGATTCGCCGGACTCTGGATCAACAATGAAATTAAGCTTTCATCGAGTACCGTTTTGCGAAGTGAACTTGGCTTGGAGCATGATTTTACCGTGGGTGATCATTATGATAACACTGGATTTATTTTACAACCCGTAATTACTATTGAACCCCGTTGGTATTACAACCTCAATAAACGTTTTACAGCAAAAAGGAAAACTGCGCATAACAGTGGAAATTTCATTGCACTAAAAACAAATTATCATCCCGATTGGTTTGTTTTGAATATGGATTCCCCTAAGAAAAAAATTGCTGATTTATCCATTGTTCCAACTTGGGGTATAAAACGACAAATTGGTACACATTTCACTTATGAAACGGGGCTGGGTTTAGGGTACAGAATTGTCTATTTAAAACAGAATGACCCCATAGAAGGCAATACCAACCGATCACAATATGTTCCCTATTTTCATTTACGATTAGGGTATATGTTATAGAAAATAAATAATCCATAAATAAATAAATAAATAAACTTGTAGCATCTAGGATAGTGTAATAAAAGAAGTCCAAATCATTTGTACCTTTAAGTTAAATTTACTTTTTTGCTAGGAAAATCAAACATTAACTGATTAACCCAATCCTTAAAAAATAATGATTGCTTCTACAAATATTAAATCCTATTTGGACTCACTTTCTGAAAACACGAAAGAAGAATTGACCTTTTTTCACCAACAGGTTTTAGAAAAATATCCCAATTGCCGCATTTGGTTTTTAGATGGAAAAGATGCCTCAGGAAAAGTAATTAGTAATCCCAATTTGGGCTACGGTTCTATTCTATTACCGACGAAAACCAATATAAATCGGGAATTTTATAAATTGGGAATTAGTGCGAATTCAAAAGGATTCTCAATCTACTTTATGGGATTAACAGATCGAAATTTAATTCAAAAACACTTGGGCCATTTTTTCCCCAATTCAAAAATCACAGGATATTGCCTAAATCTTAAATCAGTTAAAAATGTCGAATTGGCTATTCTAGATAAATTGATTCTATTTGGAATGCAATAATTAACTATTAGACAAATACTTTTTTTCAATGAAAAAATCAAGCAAAAACGCCAGTGTAATCTTAATGGTAATTGGATTAATTACTTTAATGAAAGTAGTGAATAAATTCATAGAGGAACAACCGTTACGAACAAGTGAATACGTTTTGGCTGTGTGCGGACTAGTATTATTTACCATTGGAATTTATGCCATTCGTAAAGCGTCAAAAGCATCGAATTCCTAAGCTACAGTTCATAGGCCGTACTGTTTTTTATTTCCCCAATCATAAACGAACTGTGGGTACTACCGATATGCTGTAATCCCGTGAGTTTGGTCACCATAAAATCGCGGTACGCTTCCATATCTTTAACAGCTATTTTCAAAATGTAATCGTAATCGCCACTCACGTGAAAACATTCCAACACTTCGGGTAATTTAATGACTTCGGATTCAAACCGCACCAAGTAATCTTTGGTATGTTGGACCAATTTGATGTGACAAAACACCATAAACGCTTTTTCAATTTTATTGCGATCAATCAAAGCTACATAGTTTTTGATCACGCCTTCACGCTCTAATTTTCGGATACGTTCATAGACTGCGGTAACCGACATTTGAAGTTTCAAAGCCAATTCTTTATTGGTCATTCGGGCATCATTTTGAACTAACCCTAACAGTTTTTTATCGATTGAATCCATAGGATGGTTTTTCTAAGAAAAGATTGTAATTGTAACAAATTTAGAATTATAATCTATATTATTTAGTTTTTATAGATTTATTTTCTAATAATAAAAATATTCATTGAAAAATAAAATGAAATAGTTGAATTTTGAAGAAACAAACAAACTAAATTTTACTAT
>CAYNDK010000136.1:0-7902 GCA_964395965.1 uncultured Flavobacterium sp. | reverse complement strand
ACCCAACGTCGATTTTCAATATCGATTGATAAATTTTCAGCAGCCCATTTTGTAGACTCCATTACAACGCCAGGTTTGATTGTTCATGACCGTGATGATGACGTCGTTTTATGGGAAGAGAGCAATAAAATTGCAGCCGCCTGGCCCCACGCTGAATTTGTCACTACACGTGGATTGGGTCATAGCTTACATGATGCCTATCTTTATCAAACGATAGTTGAATTTGTAAATCGCGCGTAATCCCGCTGTATGTTGTATCTTTGTTACTATGACGCGTCTTAATAAATATTTATCAGAATCAGGGTATTGCTCTCGTAGGGAAGCCGACCGACTTATCGAACAAGGTCGTGTTACTGTAAATGGAAAAGTTCCTGAAATGGGGACTAAAGTTACCGCTGCTGATCGAATTTGCGTAGATGGCGTTGCTATCCAGAACAGTACAGAACAACGCATCTATTTAGCGTTTCATAAACCGGTAGGCATTGAATGTACGACAAATACAGCCGTCAAAAACAACATTGTTGATTTTATTAAATTTCCAGAACGCATTTTTCCGATTGGCCGTTTAGACAAAGCTAGTGAAGGTTTAATTTTCATGACCAATGATGGTGATATTGTAAATAAGATTTTACGCGCCCGCAATAATCATGAAAAGGAATATATAGTTACTGTAAATAAGCCCATTACGGACCGCTTTATACAACGTATGGGAAATGGTGTGCCTATCTTAGATACGGTCACGCGCAAATGCAAAGTAGAACAAATTAGTCGTTATGTATTTCGAATTGTTCTAACGCAAGGATTAAACCGTCAAATTCGTCGTATGTGTGAATATTTAGGTTATGAAGTTACGGCTTTAAAACGCATACGCATTATCAACATCAGCCTGGATCTCCCTGTTGGAAAGTACAGAGCATTAACCGCTTCAGAGCTGAAACAATTGGATCAATTAATCGCTCCATCAAGTAAAACCCAAGAAGCGAGTGATTTAAAAAGTGAACAAACTGCACCTAAAGTTGAAAAGCCTACAAAATTTCCTGAAAAATCCTCAGGAAAAACCTCAAAGTTTCCTATCATCAAAGATTTTAAAGGAAAGCCAAAACGCTAATTTTTCAATGTTTTAACGATGTACGTGTTGCGCGTGAGGGGTAGCAGTGGAAAGCCCGGATGCCAACGTTTACGGTGGCAACGGACTTGCAACGAATGACCCGACCCCGATTTTGCTGTATCTTGAGGCGAAAAGGAAATCGGGGGCACGCTAATAGAATTATGAATTATGAATTATGAATTCTAAAATCTAAAATCTAAAATCTAAAATCTAAAATTCATAATCCTCGAGCAAAAGCGTCATTTAATCGGATGATTGGGCAATGTACTCAGTTACTATTTTTTTAAAAGTTCCTTTTCGTTAGTTTCGTACTGTGTTATTCATCTAATTATTCGCCTTAGAAAAAACAATACAAAACAAACATGAAAAATTGCGGCGTATTGTTCTGACTACTGATTCAATTTGAGGTTTGGTCGCAACTGCGCGCATCATTCACATGAAGCCTTCGCTGAGGAGCGGGGGCGACTGGACCGGAATCAGCTTAACGATGTCCTATTATCCTATCCTTATAAATTTGCAGTGTAAACAACCCCGCTTTCCTAGGGGTTGTTTTATTTTAGCGTGTTAAAACCCTAGTACCTTTGAGGTATATCAAATACTATTCTTTATTTTCGGTAAAAAGAAATTTATGAGACCAATTGTATTTGTATTTGCTATTTTTTTTCCGCTTTTTTTACATTCCCAAATGATAACTCAAGACAGTATTGTGCCTAAAAAAACGCTCCCTTTTACCTATAAAGCTTTAATTGCTCCAACGGTATTAATTGGTTATGGTATAATTGGGTTACATAACCATGAAGTACAACGAATTAATACAGACACTCGTTCAGAGATTAAGGAACATATTGATCAAAAATTGACCATAGATGACTTTTCACAATACAGTCCGGCCATAACGGTTTATGCTTTAAATGCATGCGGGATCCAAGGCAACCATAATTTTAAAGATCGGACGCTAATTTTGTCCACGGCTTATTTACTGATGACCACCACTGTTACCACGTTAAAATACACTACTCGTGTCGAACGACCCGATGGGAGTTCGATGAATTCATTTCCCTCAGGCCACACAGCGACAGCATTTTTAAGTGCTGAATTTTTATACCAAGAATACAAACATCAATCCATTTGGTATGGGGTAGCTGGGTATGCCGTTGCTGCAGGAACTGGTTTTTTCCGGATGTACAATAACCGGCATTGGTTTACGGATGTTGCGGCTGGCGCTGGAATAGGCATTTTAAGTACAAAAGCAGCCTATTGGCTCTATCCAAGAGTTAGTCGCCTGTTTGAAAAAAAGAAAGCATCAAAAAATACGGGAATGGTTCTTCCCTTTTACAATAATCAGCAGTTTGGAATAGGTGCAGTTTATCGGTTTTAATCCAACTAAGGTTTAACAAAAAAACTGTCAATTTCCCATCTAATTTTGTCTTTTTTAACAAAATAGTATTTTCATATCAAATAAAATTATATATTTGATTTATAGGAATAACACGGATTTTTAACTGCAAATTTGGATGAAAAGAAAATTACTTTGTTTTCTTATTGCATTCCCTTTTTTCACCTTAGCTCAGGTGCTCACTATTCCTGACTCCAATTTTAAACTCAAACTATTACAAGCATTACCTACGAACGGCATTGCAAAAAACGGATCAGGCACTGCGATTCGCGTGGATAGCAATGCTAATGGAGAAATCGAGACCAGTGAAGCAGCACAAGTTTTTCAACTCGATGTAAGCAATACTGGAAGTGCCAACAATGCCAAAATTGTATCGTTGAATGGTATTCACTATTTTACCAATTTACGTGTCTTGAATTGCAATGACAATTTGCTGACTACACTTTCTGTTACATCGCTGCCCAATTTAAATCATTTGGGGTGTCAACGCAATAAACTGACCAATTTACAAGTACAAAATTCATCGAGTTTACAATGGTTAGATACGAGTTCTAACTTACTTACTGGGGTAAATACAACCGGCATAAATACTTTAGTTTATTTGGATGTTTCCAATAACCAATTGATCACTTTCAACGGATTAACCAACCCAATTTTAAGTTATTTAAATTTGAGTCAAAATCCCTTGAATTCGCTTACGCTTGGAAATTTGAATCAACTTACCAATTTAAATGTATCGCAAACTGAATTAATCGCTGTTGATACTTCATTACTCCCTCAATTATCGGTTTTAAATGTTAGTTCGAATCCCCATCTTAAAAATTTAAACCTCAAGAACGGTACTTTTGAGTCGGGATTAACACTGAATGGCACACCTAATTTAGCCTACATTTGCACTGACATGGATGCGCTTGAAATAACAAGCACCCAATACCTCGTTGCAACGTATTCGGGGAGTTCAAGTTGCTCCATTAACACGTACTGTAGTTTTATTCCCGGAGGTACTACCTATTCCTTGTCTGGGGAAGCGCGTTATGACCTAAACAATAATGGCTATGACAGTAGTGATTTATCGTTTTCTAACTATAAAGTATCTATTGCTTCATCCAATGAAAGTTATACCCATTTCCCTAAATCAACTGATAACACCTTTTCAACCGCATTAAAAGCAGGAACCTATACTGTAAGTCCTTCATTGGAACATCCTGATTATTTTGTGATCAATCCAAGTTCGGTGGCGGTTAATTTCCCAACAAATGGAAACTCTTTTCAACAAAATTTTTCTGTGAGTCCAAATGGCACACATCATGATCTTGAAATCTTTATTATTCCGTTAGATTATGCCATGGCGGGTTATCCATCTGCATATAAAGTGGTGTGTAAGAACAAAGGCACACACCCCCAAAATGCTACGGTTAATCTCAATTTCAATGCACAACAAGCTACCTTATATTCTGCGATTCCAGCAGCTTCCATTATGAATGGGTCAAATTTGCAATGGACAGCTTTAAATTTACAACCCTTTGAATCAAAAACATATTTGGTGAAGTTAATTTTAAATGCACCTACAGCGACCAATCCTTTGAATGCAGGTGATATTTTTACCTGTAGTGCAACGATCAATGGTTTTAATGATGTTTATCCTAATGATAATCAATACGAATTAAAACAAACGGTTGTTAATTCGATGGACCCCAACTTCAAGTTTTGCTTAGAAGGGACTACGATTTCTCCAGAAAAAGTTGGTGATTATGTGCATTACATGATTCGTTTTGAAAATTTAGGCAATGCAGCAGCGCGAAATATTGTTATAACCGACTTAATAGACACCTCTAAATTAGAAATTGGTTCCATTGTTGTTCTAGACGCAAGTCATGCTTATGACACTCGAATTCAACAATTTAATCAAATCGAATTTATCTTTGAAAACATTAATTTACCGTATGATGATGCAAATAATGACGGGTATATTGTTTTCAAAATTAGAACCAAATCTGTTTTAGCATTGGGTGATACTTTTAGTAATACGGCATCGATTTATTTTGATTATAATTTACCTATCACAACTAATACGTATACAACAACGGTACAGGCTTTGAATCAACAAGAATTCACTGTGGATTCTCTATCAATTGCTCCCAACCCTACTACCGATTGGGTTACAATACACTCGAAAGAAAAATACAACAAAGCAGAAGTATACGATATTGAAGGCCGATTAACCGCAGTATTCCCTGTGTCAGCAAATCTTTTTTCGGTTAGCTCCTTACAGTATGGATCCTACCTTCTTAAATTATATACAGACAACGAATTTAAAGTTGTTCAATTATTGAAAAAATAAATTAACCACGTTCACCTTAAATTTAAATTATATCGCCATGAAAAAAATTGTATTAATCGCATTTTTATTGGTTTGCGGAACCAATTTTGCTCAAGACTTCAATTCAATTCCATTAAGCCAAGATTCTGATTATAAGAAGGCCGAAAAAACAATTATTGAGAGCTGTAATTATCTTTTAAGTACGCCTATCGACTCCAATGAATTGTTACGTCTCCAACATATTCAATTGGTAATGAAATGGATGGAAGGTACACCCGATTATACGTTTAGCCTTACCAGTACAGCTACTAAATTTAGTGGTGACAACTCTAATTTATTAGGAATATATCTTGCTGCCTTAGTTATTCATATCGTTAAAGATCATGGTGATGCCAAAGATCTAAAAAATGTAGATTTACAAACGGTCACTATTGCATTAAATTATGTGACTACTCCTGAGAATCATGTTCCGCTTACGTCAAGTTTAAAAAAACTTATCAAAGCAAAAGAAAACGGAAAACTTGCCGAAGCTATTGATTAATTATAGTTTCCGAGTCATCACATAATCTTCCATTAGATATCCATTCCCAATGGAAACATCAACGGTTGCTGTAATCTGAAAACCTTTTTTGGTATAAAAATCAATAGCAGAATTGTACCGATTGACATTTAGATAGAGGTGTGTTTGCTCGACAGCAGTTGCTTGTTGTATACAAAACTCCATTAAATAGGCTCCATACCCCTTTTGTTGAAGCGTAGAAAGGACATAAAGTTTATGGAGTTTTGTATATTTTGGCTTTGCATTGAATTCAATTGCAGCAAATCCTATGGCTTCTTTTTCATCCTCTAAAAGAAAAAAATGTTGTCCCTTCTTTACTTGGTCGCTTAAAGCTTCTGGAGAATAGAATAGATTCAACATATAGTGCAATTGCTCTGGTGCTAAGATAGAAGCATAAGCAACGGGCCAAATTTGGTGCGCTAGTTGTTGAATTGTAGAAAAGTCAGATGAATCTGCTGGACGAATTTGCATTATTTCAAACGTTTTTGTTCTCGAGCCAACAACGTATTTTTTAATAGCATTGCAATGGTCATAGGACCTACACCTCCAGGAACTGGAGTAATATGTGATGCTTTTTTGGACACATTATCAAAATCAACATCGCCTACTATACGGTATCCTTTTTCTGTAGTTTCATCAGCCACTCGGGTAATTCCAACATCAATAACAACCACGTCGTCTTTTACCATTTCTGCTTTGAGGTAATTTGGAACACCTAAAGCTGTAATAATAATATCGGCTTGTGTCGTTATTTGATTGATATTTTTGGTGTGACTGTGTGTAAGTGTCACTGTTGAATTTCCAGGGAAATCATTGCGTCCCATTAGAATACTCATGGGACGTCCTACGATATGACTTCGGCCAATTACTACCGTGTGTTTTCCCTTAGTTTCAACATTGTAACGTTCTAATAATTCCAAAATTCCAAAAGGTGTTGCTGGAATAAAAGTACTCATATCCAAAGCCATTTTACCAAAGTTTTCCGGATGAAATCCATCAACATCTTTACTTGGGTCGATTGACATTAAGATATGTTGGGTATCAATTTGTTTCGGCAAAGGCAACTGAACGATAAAACCATCTATTGCATCATTTTCGTTTAGCTCTTTAATTTTTTTTAGCAGTTCAGTTTCTGTAGTTGTATTTGGCATTCGAATTAGTGTTGATTCAAAACCGACACGCTCACAAGCCTTAACTTTGCTATTCACATAAGTTAGACTCGCTCCATCATTACCTACGATTATTGCTGCAAGATGAGGAACTTTCTCTTGATTTTCCTTCATTTTTTGAACTTCGGCAGCAATTTCATTTTTAATATCTTCCGAAACTTTTTTACCGTCTAAAATTGTCATTGTGTTGTGTATTTATGTAGTTATGTTGTATAAAAAAAGGTTCAAAATTCGCAATTGAATTTCAAACCTTTTGTCTTGTTATTGCATTCCGCCGGGCATACCTTTCATACCACCCATCATGCGCATTAAGTTTTTACCCCCTGGTCCTTGCATCATTTTCATCATTTTGCTCATTTGGTCAAACTGTTTTAAAAGTTGATTCACTTCTTCTACTTTTCGACCAGCTCCCTTAGCGATTCGTGTTTTTCTTTTCAAATCGATAATTGATGGTTTGCTCCGTTCTTTAGGTGTCATGGAATAGATAATAGCTTCGATGTGTTTAAATGCATCATCTTCTATTTCAACATCTTTAAGCGCTTTTCCGGCTCCGGGTATCATACCGACTAAGTCTTTCATGTTACCCATCTTTTTTATTTGTTGAATTTGTGCAAGAAAATCATCAAACCCAAATTCATTTTTAGCAATTTTCTTTTGTAGTTTTCGAGCTTCTTCCTCGTTATATTGTTCTTGCGCACGTTCTACTAAGGAAACAACGTCTCCCATTCCTAAGATACGATCAGCCATACGAGAAGGGTAGAACACATCAATGGCTTCCATTTTTTCTCCTGTACCAATAAACTTAATAGGTTTATTTACTACAGATTTAATGGATAATGCTGCTCCCCCACGAGTATCACCATCTAATTTTGTAAGTACAACTCCATCAAAATTGATACGGTCATTAAATGCCTTTGCCGTATTTACAGCGTCTTGTCCAGTCATTGAATCGACCACAAAGAGCGTTTCTTGCGGTTGAATGGCTTGATGCACATTTGCAATTTCGTTCATCATTTCCTCATCAACGGCAAGACGACCAGCCGTATCGACAATGACTACATTGAATCCATTAGAGCGTGCATATTGAATCGCTTTTTTAGCAATATCTACAGCATTTTTATTTTCTGGTTCAGAATAAACTTCGACACCAATTTGATCTCCGACTACATGCAACTGATTAATTGCTGCAGGACGGTAAATATCACAAGCCACTAAAAGTGGTTTCTTATTCTTTTTTGTTTTTAAATAGTTGGCTAATTTTCCAGAGAATGTGGTTTTCCCCGAACCCTGTAAACCCGACATTAAAATTACGGTTGGTGCACCTGAAAGATTAATTCCTGTAGCATCTCC
>CAYNDK010000135.1:3880-7971 GCA_964395965.1 uncultured Flavobacterium sp. | reverse complement strand
AATGGGTTTCGTTCATCTATTAGTCCGTTAATTCAACGCCTAAATTTAAGGAACGAGTGGGATATAATTTCCATTTTTCATCATAAAAACACCAAGAATCTTTGGTGTCGGTTTCCTCTGAAAAATACAGTCCGGGTTCATAGAAAAAAGAAAGTGGTGTGGCATTTTTATCTTGCGAGTACATTTTATTGTCTTCAATTAATAAATGTTGGAGTCCCACATAAATCCCTTCTTTAGGAAGTTCAATCGCATAGTCTACTAGATCCACCCGCGTTTCTTTTGTCCCTTTTTTTAAATTACAAACAATCGTTTCGGTGTTTAAAAGTTGGCCCGGTTCCCCTTTTTCATTTACGCTATAAAAGATCAGCGCAATTTTACGGTTGTTCGAACTCGTTTGAGTATAAAAGGCAATCGATTTTAAAAATTTTTGTGTGGATTCCCCTTTAATAAATTTCACTACACTAACCGATTTTGCATCGTATTGAACAAATAAGGCTTGACCTTTTCGACTCGATTTCGATACAACCGTTGGATTCGTATTTTTAGGTTTACGAATAACAACTTCATCGAGAAGATACGGAACAGGTTGCAGTAGTATGGGATTTTGATTGGTTCGAAATACTTTTTCTTGATATCCGATAGCCGTAATTTTTAGCGGCTTTTTGTCGGCAATGGAAGCTTCAAAATTTCCTAACGAATCTGAATTTCGAATAATTTGTTTTTCATTCCAAATGTTGGCATAGCTTACCGGTTGACGGGTAATGGAATCTAGAACTTGGAATTTAGTTTGACCAAAACTAGAAAAGGCGAGTAGTAAGATATAGATAGTGTTCATAAATGAGTAACGGCAAAACGAAATAAATATTATACTTTCGCCAACTGCGTTTCTAATACTTTAATCGCATCCCGTAATTTTGCTGCTTGCATGAAATCCAATTCTTTAGCCGCTTTTTCCATTTCTTTTCGGGTGTCTCGTATGCGTTTTTCGATTTCCGATTTGGATAAATATTCGGTTTGGGGTTCGGCTGCTTTTAGAATGACTTCCTCGTAATTGTAAGTGCCACCCAATTGATTTTTCGTCAATGGATTGCTTAGTTTTTTATTGAGTGCTTGTGGTGTGATGTTGTGTTTCGTATTGTAATTCATTTGTTTTTCCCGACGGTAGTTGGTTTCATCGATGGTTTTTTGCATCGAATCGGTAATTTTGTCGGCATACATAATGGCTTTACCATTTACGTTACGTGCAGCCCGACCCACGGTTTGGGTTAGCGAACGGTGACTGCGCAAGAAGCCTTCTTTGTCGGCATCCAAAATGGCTACTAAGGAAACTTCGGGCAAGTCCAATCCCTCACGGAGTAAGTTCACCCCAATCAATACATCAAACAAACCTTTACGCAAATCTTGCATGATTTCTACCCGTTCTAAGGTATCGACGTCACTGTGAATATAACGGCAGCGAATGGATACTTTCGTCAAGTATTTCGTTAATTCTTCAGCCATGCGTTTGGTTAAAGTCGTTACCAAGGTGCGTTCATCCAATTCGCAGCGTTGTTGGATTTCTTCAATCAAGTCGTCGATTTGGTTGAGACTCGGACGAATTTCGATTATGGGATCCAGCAAACCTGTTGGGCGGATGATTTGCTCCACATAAACTCCTTCCGATTTTTGCAATTCATAATCGGCGGGTGTTGCCGACACATAAATGACTTGGTTTTGCAAGGATTCGAATTCTTCAAATTTCAGCGGACGGTTGTCCATGGCTGCGGGGAGTCGAAAACCGTATTCGACCAAGTTTTCTTTACGGCTGCGGTCACCACCGTACATGGCGTGGACTTGCGAAATGGTCACGTGACTTTCGTCGACAACCATTAAAAAGTCTTCTGGAAAATAATCGAGCAAACAGAACGGACGCGTGCCGGGTTGGCGGCGATCCAGATAGCGCGAATAATTTTCAATACCAGAGCAATAGCCCAATTCACGTATCATTTCCAAATCGAAATTGGTGCGTTCTTCCAAGCGTTTGGCTTCGAGGTGTTTGCCAATTTCTTTAAAATAATCGACCTGTTTGACCAAGTCTTGTTGGATATCCCAAATCGCGGATTGCAACACATCAGGAGAGGTCACAAACATATTCGCGGGATAGATATTCAGTTTGTCGTAGCGTTCAATAACTTTCGAACTTTGGACATCAAAACATTCAATTTCTTCGATTTCGTCTCCAAAGAAGTGGATGCGAAAGGGATCGTCGGCGTAGCTGGGGAAAATTTCTACCGTATCGCCTTTGATGCGGAAAGTGCCCGGCGTAAAGTCGGCTTCCGTGCGCGCATACAAACTTTGCACTAAGCGATGCAACAATTTGGTTCGGGAAATCGTTTGGTCGCGGTGAATGGAAATCACATTTTTTTGAAACTCGACCGGATTTCCGATACCGTACAAACAAGAGACCGAGGCGACCACCAACACATCGCGACGACCCGAGAGTAAAGCGGATGTAGTGCTTAAACGCAATTTCTCCAATTCTTCATTGATCGATAAATCCTTTTCAATATAGGTTCCCGTTACAGGAATATAGGCTTCGGGTTGGTAATAGTCGTAGTACGAAACGAAATACTGCACCGAATTGTTGGGAAAAAATTGCTTGAATTCCGAGTACAATTGCGCGGCCAAGGTTTTGTTGTGTGCCAAAACCAAAGTAGGACGCTGCACTTCTTGCACCACATTAGCGATGGTGAATGTTTTTCCCGAACCTGTTACACCGAGGAGGGTTTGGTACTTTTCCTCGGCTTCAATTCCGGCGGCTAATTTTTTAATCGCTTGGGGTTGGTCGCCTGTGGGTTGGTATTCGGAAATGACTTGGAATTTCATAACAATTTTGGGTTGTATCACAAGGATAAATGCACACAAAAATAAGGAATATTTCGAAGGAAAAGGATTGAATTTAATGTAGTATAGTTGTAAAAAAAGTGTATTTACGTGCCGTTTTTTTATTTTTTTTCAGGCGATTGTCTGCCTTAATCCATTGATTCCACCAGTAATAAATCTCCTTGTTCATGTGTGATGGTTACTATTCCATCTGCGGCAACATGATTACTACTTCCTGTTCGGTAACCTAATTGTAGGTTTTCGTTTTGTAACGGATAATATAAATTGGAAGTGCTAATTGTGCTTACCTCTCCAATGGGTAACAACGAGAGTATCGTGTTTTTTGGATACCATTTTTGGTAAGTCCGTGGAATAATAAAAGCTTTGGAATGATCGTCAAGGACTACAATTTTCAAGTGTTCACGATAGTTAGCTTGTATCGTTAAATTGTGCAAGGTATGATCGATACGGCGTCCCGTAGCCCAAATGACATTGACGGCTTTGTGGCCGCGTGCAATCAAATAATCGAAGGCTTTTTCCAAATCGGTTTTGTCTTGATCGGGGGCATGGACGATTTCCAGCGGGTATTGTTTTTCTTTGTACGAATTGGGATCAAAATCGCGGTCGAAGTCGCCCAACAACACATCGACTTTAATTCCGAGTTCGACCACGCGCTCCATCGCCGAATCCAGCACAATCACAAGCGGTTGCCATTCCAGCAATTGATTCATGAGTTCCATGGAACACGCCGCACCATTGGCGATGATTAAGGCTGGTTCTTGGTCGTCACGAACGATGTGATGGGAAGACATGGTGAATAATTATGAGTTATAAATTATGAATTATGAATTTGAGATTTAGGATTTGAAATTAGCTCAAAAGTAAGGATTAAATCCAATTAACTACTAATTTATCGTGAATCAGCGGAGCTTTATTATTCCACAGTGTAATCCACATAATCGACTTCGGATAAGTGAAAGTAACCGAGTGGATAATTGGCCTCATTGGTTTGATTGATAATATTGCCACGTAACGTGGCAGGAGGCGTTGAAAACGGACTTCCCCCTTGGTTACCAGCAATGTTCAATAATTTATTCATGTAGTTGTAATAACGCTCGGTGATTCCCTCCAATTTGCAACGTAATTGAACATTGGCCTCGAGGTTTTCATTAGTATAAAATCCGAACATTTGATTGCCTTGAAAAAATTCATCTGAGATAACACCATAT
>CAYNDK010000135.1:0-3870 GCA_964395965.1 uncultured Flavobacterium sp. | reverse complement strand
TATTCAGGAATAGCCAATTTGGAGTTTTTGACACCAACCAAATAAAAATTGTTTTCTGCTCCATTATCTTGGTAAAAGAACTTAACCTGAATTTCATCCCCACCAAATCCTTGAACAGTATTTTGTTGAATGGAATCAATAGCGGGCGTGGCTAGCAACGGTGCAGTTGCGCGATAAGTAGTGCCATTATATTGTACGGTTAACGTATAGGTTTCGTTAATTACGGGCACAAAAGTGGTGCAAACATAAGCCCCCGAATTAGGAACAGTTTCAAGGAAGGGAAAAACGGTATTTGATGAATTTGTGATGTACACGGTAGCCCCTGAAACTTTTGGGATATCAGCATTGAAATAACCTGTAGTCGTTGTAAGATTAATGGTTTGTTCATTACCTAAAGTTCCTTTTTCCCAGAGGATAGTGGCATCTATAACTAATTTTGGTTCGGCTGTTTCCAAATCGACATTCACTACATCTTCACAACTAATCATTGTGAGCGCTAAAACGAATAAAGTGATATATTTTTTCATAAAATTAGAATTTGAAATTGTAAGTAACAGAGGGTACTATGCCAAAAATGGAAAGTCGTAATGCTTCATTTTGTCCACTGTCTTGATTTTGTCTAAAGCTAATACTCGCTGCATTTTTTCGAGCATATAAATTGTAAATACTAAATACCCACTCTTCTGACCATTTTTTACTTTTTTGTTTTGGAGTTAGGGTGGCTGAAATGTCTAAGTGGTGATACAAAGGCAAGTTGTTACCATTTCGTATACCATAACTTGGCACCGTGATTCCTTGATAAATATATTGTCCATTAGGATAAGTAACCGGCTGACCCGTTTGTAATACAAAGTTGGCACCAAATGTCCATCGCTTATCCCATTTGTAATTGGAAGTGATGGCTAAATTATGGCGTTTGTCATAGCCCGAGCGGTACCATTCTCCATTATTGATACCCGTTTCTCCTGGTGCTCTTCCTGGTGTACGTTGTTCAGATTTTGATAATGTGTAAGCTACCCATCCTGTCCAATTTCCAGTGTTTTTTCGGAAAAGTACTTCGAGGCCATAAGAGCGCATTTCTCCATTGAGAATCACTTGCTCGATCGCTTCATTTGCAATTAAATCAGCACCATCAATATAATCCATGCGGTTTTTAACTTTTTTGTAAAATGTTTCTACTTCAAGTGAATATTGGTCATTTTTGAGATTGGAGAAATAACCTAATGCAATTTGATCTGCGATTTGTGGTTTGATATAGCGGTCACTTGGGGTCCAAACGTCCAATGGAGTAGGAGAGGCCGTATTGGAAACCAATTGTAGGTATTGAACCATGCGATTGTAACCAAGTTTTAGCGAACTTTGATTCGTTAACTCATAGGATAAAGCGAGACGAGGTTCAAAGTTATTGTAATCTGCCATGACTTTATTTGATCCATAATATTGTGTGCCTATCGGAGTTGCTTTCTCATATATTTTTAATTCATTGTCGAAGGTCACCGGATTGTTGTTGGCATAAAGATTTAGTGTTGAACTTCCTAAACGATAGAACCAACTGTATCGAAAACCATATTCTACATTGAGTCGGTCACCAATTTTTTGTTCAGCACTCAAGTATACAGCAGGTTCAAAAGCATATTTCTTTTCCAATTGACTGTAATTAATGCCTGAGTCTGCTCGAGAAGGTTCAATTGTGCCAGGATTGAAATCATAATAGATTCCGTTTACGCCATAAAACAGCTTAATTTTGTCGGTTAGATAATGTCTAAAATCATATTTGATATTGTAATTTTTGATGCCAGAATCCCAATTGAATCCCACAAAATCCAAATTTAATCCATAGTAATAATCGCTATATATCAGGGATAAATTGGAAAATAACTTATCCGAATACAAGTGATTCCAACGTAAATTCAATGTTGAGTTACCATAAGTGTTTTTAAAACTTTGATTAATGTCAAATACATCGCGTCCAAAATACCCAGAAAGATATAAGGTGTTGTTTTTGTTGAACTTATAATTGAGTTTGGTGTTTAAATCATAGAAATAGGCCGAGTTGTCATTGTTTGATAATTTTAAAAACAAATGGGCATATGATCCTCGCCCGCCTATAAGGAACGAACCCTTGTCTTTTTGTATTGGCCCTTCTGCCAAAATACGAGAAGAAATAAGTCCGATACCACCATTCATGTGAAATCCTTTACTGTTTCCTTCTTTTTGATAGATGTCCAATACCGAAGATACCCGACCACCAAAACGAGAAGGGATACCTCCTTTGTAAAGTTTTAAATCTTTAATTGCATCTGGATTGAACACAGAAAAGAATCCAAATAAATGGGAAGAATTATAAATTGTCGCTTCGTCGAGGAGAATTAAATTCTGATCTGCACCTCCTCCTCTAACGTTGAAACCCGATTGACCTTCACCCGCATTGGTGACACCCGGAAGAAATAAAATAGACTTGATGATATCAACTTCCCCCAGCACTACAGGCATTTGTTTTATTGTTGCAGTAGTAAGTTTGTTGACACTGATTTCAGGTTTGCGAATATTACTTTTGGTTTCATTGCCAGTAACAACAACTTCTTCAAGGACTTCACCTTCTTCTGCTAAAAGAACAGAAACAGTTTGATTTTGATTCAGATCAATATTCTCACTTTTTGTGGCATAGCCCATGTAGCTGTATTCGATTACATATTTTCCAGCGGGGAGTGTGATGGAATAAAAGCCGTATTCGTTGGTGACCGCAAAGGATTTTGTGCCTTTGACCAAGATATTTACTCCTATTAAGGTTTCATTATTTTTGGCATCCGATATTGTACCACTCAATGTAAATTTTTCTTGCGCTTGAAGTCCTACGGTGAAAAGGCAAAAAATGAAGGTTAAACGTAAAAATAAAGGCATGGTCTTTGTGATTTTTTTTGCAAATTTGACGAATCATTCGGCAACTTGTTACAGCACGATTGTTAACGTAAGGTTAAACTGATTCGCTACAAACATTTTCAGTCTAATTTTAACAAAAAAACAAGCATGAATCGCTACATCCTTTTTCTCGTATTATTGCTTTCCTTTCAGGGATGGTCTCAATTTGAGACAAGGCGAAAGAAGATTAAGATTAAAGCTGTACCCGATAATTTAGCTAAGAAAAAGGCAGAAGTAGAAACGACTCCTACTGTAGTCCCTTTATTTAAATTGAATACTCCGAAGGCACGCACTTCAGACGATATTATCTTGCAATCGTTACCACAAATGCCCAAAGTAGGGGAACAGCCAGATAAACAATACGAGGTTCGAAATCCAGCCGAACTTTACACAGACCGCTTTAATATGAAATTAAAGGAGGAAGGGGTAAGTCCGGAATTGTTTAATCGCGATATGGATTTGGGTAGGGCGATGGTTTTTACCAAAAAAATAGAATTGTCAACCCGAGATTATGGATTAATTGATGGCGATCACATTCGCGTATGGTTGAATGGCGTTTTAGTGAATCCTTCCATTGTACTACGTGATGATTTTCAAAAATTTTCGGTAGAATTAAATCCGGGTATGAATATTATAGAAATTGAGGCACTCAATTATGGGCAACTTTCTCCCAATACAGGTCAATATGATTTTTATGATGCCAATGGAACATTATTTTCTCAAAAATACTGGAATCTAGGTATCGGTTACAAAGCACGTTTACAAGTAGAATATGTAGAGAAAATGGATAAATCGAAAGAAGGCGAGAAAAAGTAACTCTTTTCGTTTATTTTTACCCTGAATTCATTCGAACTTCATGTTGAAAATAAATACGTTACGGTTAGTTTTTTTATTGCTTATCTGGAGAGCATCTTATTTACATGCGCAAGATGTACCCTCACATTGGTATAC
>CAYNDK010000134.1:0-8095 GCA_964395965.1 uncultured Flavobacterium sp. | reverse complement strand
GTTCTAATTTGTATTGTATCTTCGTGAATAACGGTTTATTACGTAAAAACGAATTTGAAAATGTATTGAATCAGTACAAAGGAATGGGTTTGAACGTTAAGGGAGTAGATGCTTCGGCACGTTTTTTGTCTGCCCTTGAAGGCATCAGTGATCCTGAAACTAAGCGCAAGACTATCGGTAGGGTATTTATTGAAGTGTTTGATGATGAGGCAAATCAGTTAACGGATGTGAAATGGTTAGCACAAGGTACCATTTATCCCGATGTTATTGAATCGGTATCGGTAAAAGGACCTTCAGCAACCATTAAGTCCCATCACAATGTAGGCGGATTACCCGATTATATGAAATTGCAAATTGTCGAACCACTTCGTATGTTGTTTAAAGATGAAGTACGACGCGTAGGAGCAACATTAGGAATTGATGCTGATTTGTTGGGACGTCATCCTTTTCCGGGGCCTGGTTTGTCCATCCGTATTTTAGGAGATATCACACCAGAAAAGGTTCGGATATTACAAGATGTCGATGCAATTTTTATAGAAGGGTTGAAATCACATGGTTTGTATAATAAAGTATGGCAAGCCGGCGCTATTTTGCTTCCCGTGAATAGTGTAGGGGTAATGGGGGATGAGCGCACCTATGAAAAGGTAGTCGCGTTGCGTGCGGTAGAATCAACCGATGGTATGACTGCCGATTGGGTACATTTGCCGTACGATTTTTTGATGAAAATTTCGAATGAAATCATTAATAAGGTCAAAGGAGTAAACCGTGTTGTTTATGATATAAGCTCAAAACCCCCAGCCACCATTGAATGGGAATAGGCTAGGAGAAGCTCCTTAAAAAAGTAAAAATATGTTTAAGAAAGTTGTTTTAGGATTATTGGTTTTAGTCACCGTGTCTGTTCTTGCGCAAGCAAAGAAACATACCGTTGTAAAAGGTGAGACCGTTGTAACCATTGCACAAAAGTACCAAGTAACACCTTATGATATTTATAAGGTAAATCCTGAGGCTAAAAATGGTTTGCAACCCAATATGGTATTGGTGATTCCTCCGAATGCCGTGTTGCCCAAAACAACTACTAAACCAACTTCAACAATTCCAGCAGTTGCTGTGGCTAAACCAACAGTGCCAAGTACGCACACCGTTTTAGCAAAAGAAACCATTTACAGTATTTCCAAAAAATACGGATTAGAGAAAGGTGTTCTAGAAACTTTAAATCCCAGTTTGGCGACCAACGGATTGCAGGTTGGACAAGTGTTAGCCTTGAAAAAAGGAGTGACAATTCCAAAGTCAAATGCTACTCCAACTACTCCAATGCCCGCTCCTTCAACAACAGAAATAACACATGTGGTAAGAGCCCAAGAAACCAAATACGGTATTGCCAATTTATATGGGGTTTCTATTGAAGAGTTAGAAGCACAAAATCCGCAAACTAAAGATGGACTGTCGATTGGGGATGTGTTGAAAATCAAAAAAGCGGTTGCAAAATCCAATGATAATTTGCCCAAAGTAAAACCGATTGAAACTTCTGAATATGAGGTGAAAGCTGGTGAAACAATTTACAGTTTGACCAAACATTTCAATTTATCAGAGTCAGCATTGATTCGAATGAATCCCGAATTAAAAGACGGTTTGAAACAAGGAATGGTGATTAAAGTTCCAGCACAAATTGCTTTTGCGAAAGAACGAACGGGTTCGGGAGTACGCGATTTTACAAAGTCGGTTTCGAGTCAGAAACGAAAAGAATTGGTGCTATTCTTACCTTTTAACGCTTCCCGTATTCAAAATGATACAGTGACTGGCGTAGTAGAGCGATTAAAAAAAGACAAGTTTTTAAACATGACCCTTGATTTTTATTCTGGGGCGATGATGGCCATAGATTCAGCGAAAGCCTTGGGAATGAATGTGAATGTTCGCATTTATGATTCGCAAGAATCGCGGAATTCAACAGCTGCATTAGACATTATAAAAAATGAAGATTTTTCAACTACAAATGCGGTGATCGGACCCTTTTATCAAGTCAATGTAGAGCGTGTAGCCATGGCCTTGGAATCCAAAAATATTCCAGTTATCTCACCATTATCCCGTGAAGACGGGAAAGGGTATACCAATTTATACCAATCCACTCCATTACCGGATGCTACAAAAGCAGCGATGTTGGATTACTTGCAGTCCAAAAATGGCAATATTATCGCCGTGGTTTCTCCCAAAAAACAATCCATGCGTCAATATCTGAAAGATTTTTATGAGAAAGTAAAAATTGTTGGTGTGGCAGACAATGGTTCCGTAGTGGCGGATAGTATCAAAAAACATTTTGTCAAGGACCGCACAAATTATGTGATTCTAGCCACTGAAAAAACAGGTGCCGTGATGACGACAACCGCTTCTATGGTGGCTGCACAAAAAGAGTTTCCAGTACAATTGGTGATTTTGGAAGCCAATGAAACTTTGGATTATGAAGAAATTCCCATCGCGCGATTGACCAAATTAAAGTTGATGTATCCTTCAGTGACCCGGGAAAATGATTCGGATAAAGCCCGTCAATTTGATGTCGCTTACCGCAAAAAAAATAAAGTATTTCCCAACCAATATGCGGTGCGCGGATTTGATTTGACCTTTGATACCTTGGTTCGATTGGCGCAAGAAAAAGATTTTGAAGATACACTGGATGACGCTTCAGAACAAATTGAAAATAAATTTGATTACGCCAAAAAAGTGTCAGGCGGTTATACCAACAACGGGATTTACATCCTCTATTACGATGAGGATTTAACCATAAAACAAGCAAATTAATATGGCTACTTCAAAAGTTACTTATTTAGGTGATTTACGAACTTCTTCGGAACATTTACAATCGGGAAGTATAATCATTTCCGATGCTCCTATCGACAACAATGGAAAAGGAGAAGCATTTTCTCCCACAGATACGGTAGCCAACGGATTGGCAAGTTGTATGTTTACCGTTATGGGCATCAAAGCCCGTGATTTGGGTGTAGATTTTTCTGGGTCAACTGCTGAGGTTACTAAGATAATGGGGACTGAACCGCGTCGTATTACTGAAATTCATGTAACGTTTACAATGGAATTGGAAGCGGATGAAAAAACCAAAACAATTCTAGAACGTACCGCAATGACATGCCCCGTTCATTATAGTTTGCATCCCGATATTAAAAAAGAAATTGTTTTTCATTGGAAATAAAGAACGAACAACACGCTTTTTTAATTGAATTGGCCCATACCAAAATGCCCTATGGGAAATACGAAGGCCGCTATTTGATTGACTTGCCCGAATATTATATGGTTTGGTTGCACAACAATCGCTTGCCCAAAGGAAAGTTGGGTGAACAATTAAAGTTGGTTCACGAATTAAAATTGAATGGATTAGAACAATTAATTCGGAATATTCAAAAAACGCATCCCAAAAAAGGTTAATAACTACTAATAATTCGGGTCCAACCGATTTTTATAATGGCAGATTAGTTTGTAATTTTGCCCCGATTTATACAACAACACAACAAACACATAATGAATACTACAAAGTACATCTTTGTCACTGGCGGTGTAACTTCATCGTTGGGAAAAGGAATTATTGCGGCTTCTTTGGCCAAACTACTGCAAGCCAGAGGCTACCGCACCACCATCCAAAAATTTGACCCTTACATTAATGTTGACCCCGGAACTTTAAATCCGTATGAACATGGGGAATGTTTTGTTACCGATGACGGTGCCGAAACGGATTTGGATTTGGGACATTACGAACGTTTTTTAAATGTTCCTACTTCACAAGCGAATAATGTGACAACAGGTCGGGTGTACCTTTCTGTAATTGAAAAAGAACGCCGTGGCGAATTTTTAGGAAAAACTGTACAAGTCGTTCCACACATCACCAACGAAATCAAAGAACGCATGCAATTACTCGGTCAATCGGGTGATTTTGATATAGTGATTACAGAAATTGGTGGAACGGTTGGGGACATTGAGTCGTTGCCTTATATCGAATCTGTACGTCAATTGGTATGGGAGTTGGGCGAACACAATAGTATCGTGATTCACCTTACGTTGGTACCTTATTTGGCAGCAGCAGGCGAATTAAAGACCAAACCTACACAACACTCCGTGAAAACCTTGATGGAAAGCGGAATAAAAGCGGATATTTTGGTTTGTCGTACCGAACATGAGTTGTCAGCCGACTTGCGTCAAAAATTGGCCTTGTTCTGCAACGTGACCAAGGAAGCGGTTATTCAGTCCATCGATGCCAAAACGATTTATGAGGTACCCAATTTAATGTTGGAAGAAGGTTTGGATGTGGTCGCGTTGAAAAAATTAGACTTGCCTGAAAAATCGGCTCCGGATTTAAAGCAGTGGAATGAGTTTTTAAGTCGGCACAAGAATCCGAAACAAACCATCAACATTGGTTTGGTTGGAAAATATGTAGAATTACAAGATTCCTATAAATCCATTTTAGAAGCCTTTATACATGCAGGTGCTGCCAATGAAACCAAAGTAAATGTGGTAAGCATCCACTCCGAATATATCGATGCATCAAATGTATCTGAAAAGTTAAAAGGAATCGATGGTATCCTTGTAGCTCCCGGTTTTGGAGAACGCGGTATCGAAGGAAAAATTGAAACCGTACGGTATGCCCGAGAAAACAACTTGCCGTTCTTCGGAATTTGTTTAGGTATGCAAATGGCAGTCATTGAATATGCTCGAAACGTGTTACAATTAGCCAATGCAAATTCCACTGAAATGAATCCTGAGACTCCTTTTCCTGTTATTGATTTAATGGAAAGCCAGAAAAATGTGACCGAAAAAGGAGGCACCATGCGTTTGGGTGCTTGGAAATGCGACTTGAAACCGGGGACATTGGCACACAAAATCTATGGCAAAGACCAAATTGCAGAACGTCATCGTCACCGTTATGAATACAATAATACATTTGCAGAAGCTTTGCAAAATGCCGGTTTAGTAAGTTCAGGGATTAATCCCGATACAGGATTGGTCGAAATTGTTGAGTTAGAAAACCATCCGTTTTTTATCGGAGTACAATATCATCCGGAATATAAAAGTACAGTTGCAAATCCACAGCCAATTTTTGTTAGCTTTGTAGCCGCAATTGTAAAAAATAAAAAGTAAGCTGCGGTTATTTGCTGCAGCTCAATTTTGAAATCAATGGAAGAAAAGAAATTTGACAAGAATTCGATTATCGGATTTGCACTGATTTTCATCTTAGTGATGTGGATGATGTTCAATTCCAAACAAAACGAAGAAAAAGAAGCGGCAGCAAAAGCCAAACAAGAACAGATTGACAAAAAGTTAAAAGCCAAACAAGCCAAAACCGTTCAAGCTGTGAAGGCAGCGGATACTACATCAGGTGATTCGGCTAAAATTCAGCAATTATCAGGAACTTTAGGCAAGTTTGCCTATTCTGCAACATTACCTTCTGCCAAAGGAGGAACTACAGTGTTGGAAAATGATTTGGTAAAATTGGAAATTGCTAACAAAGGAGGCTATGTCTCTAATGTAGTATTGAAAAAATTTAGCAAATTCAAGCGTGATTCAGGGCAATTGGTTGAATTGGTGAAAAACAACAATTCCAACTTTAACTTGGAATTACAAACATCAGACAATCGTGTATTAAATACCAAGGACTTATTTTTTGAGCCACAGGTGACCAAAGTGGGCGATGCTCAAGTGTTGTCGATGAAATTAAAAGCGGGTCCCAACGAGTTTTTGGAATACAAATATGTATTGAAAAACGATTATATGGTAGATTTCGATATTCGCTCACAAGGTTTAAGTCGTGTTTTAAATGCTTCCAAACCAGTAAATTTAGATTGGGATATCAAAACCTACCGCAATGAAATCAGTATACCTTATGAAAATCGCTATACTGAAACGATTTTTGAATACGAAGAAGGTAAAGATGATTACGTAGGGCAAGGAAACGGTAAAGAAGAAAACCCTGAAGCCGTAACGTATGTGGCATACCGTCAACATTTCTTTGCATCTATTTTAATGACCAAAACACCCTTTAAGTCGGCAAAACTAACTTCTGATAATTTGGTGCATGACGATAAAAAGGATACCGTTTTCACTAAGAAATTAACGACGAAAGCCCCTTTAGCTTTAACCAATGGCGAATTGGATTATAAAATGAATTGGTACTTTGGTCCGGCTGATTATAAATTGTTAAACAGTTATGACCGTAATTTAGATGAAGTCGTACCCATGGGCTGGGGAATCTTCGGATGGATTAATAAATTCATCTTTGTGCCTTTATTTGGTTTATTAGGCGGTTGGATGTCGTTAGGATTAGCGATTATCGTGTTTACTTTCTTGATCAAATTGGCTATGTCGCCGATTACGTTCAAGTCCTTCTTATCACAAGCCAAAATGAAAGTGTTGCGTCCTGAGATTGCAGAATTGAATGAAAAATTCAAAGATCCCGTAAAACGTCAACAAGAAATGATGAAGTTATACAACAAAGCTGGTGTAAATCCAATGGCAGGTTGTATTCCAGCCCTAATTCAGTTGCCTTTTGTGTATGCTTCATTCCAATTTTTCCCTGCAGCCATTGAGTTGCGTCAGAAAAGTTTCTTATGGGCAGATGACTTATCCTCTTTTGACCAAGTTTTAAAATTACCGTTCCATATCCCAATGTATGGAGATCACGTTAGTTTGTTTCCAATTTTAGCTGCTATCGCGATTTTCTTCTACATGAAGATGACATCGGGTGACAATGCAGCAATGGCGCAACCTCAACAAGAAGGAATGCCCGATATGGCTAAAATGATGAAAATCATGATCTATGTTTCACCAATCATGATGTTGATTTTCTTCAACAGTTACGGTTCCGGTTTGAGTTTGTATAACTTTATGTCGAATGTGGTAACGATTGGTGTAATGTTGGTAATTAAAAAGTACTTCATTGATAGCGACAAAATTCATGCGCAAATTCAGGAGAACAAACAAAAGCCTACAAAGGAAAACAAGTTCCAAAAGCGTATGCGCGAAATGATGGAACAAGCCGAAGAACAAAAACGGTTGAATAAAAAATAATAGAAGTTATTACCTTTTATTATCTATAAAAAACAAAAAGGGCTGTTGATATAATTCAGCAGCCCTTTTCTATTTATGAAGAGCAAATTATTTTAAAGTTGTGGTTGTAATACACGTTCTACTCCGTGAATAACTCCATTCGAACATTGAATATCAGCTTGGAAAACACGCGATAAATTGTTTGCAGTATCTTTGATGTCAACAGTTCCAGTTCCTAAAACCACTGTAACATTTTGTGCTGGCGATGTAATCATTGGAACAGATTGATTATTTGATAACTGATTTGAACGTACATTCCCCGCTACAGTTACATGGTATTGCAACACTTTAGTAACTTGTGCAGCATTGGCTCCTACGGCAAATCCACTTCCAGTAGTTGCTGCAGTAAACGCTGCGTTATTGGGCGCAAAAAGAGTTGCAGGTGAAGTAGCAGGAATACCATTCAATGCGCTAAGTACAGCACTTTGATCACCGAATGCTCCACTTGTACTAGTAACCACTGTTTGAAGTGTGTCAAAAGCAGGATTGGCAATAACGTGGTTTACAAGCGTTGGAATTGCAATTACGCGATTTACAATGTGTATAATTCCGTTATCAGCATCTATGTCGGCACTGGTAACCACCGCACCATTATTTCCAATACCACCGTTCAAAGTTACTGTTCCACCTGATTTTTGAACAAACATGCTAATTGTTGGCGCATTTGCAGTGGTATTAATAGGAGAAAGTGTAGATACATAAGTCGCAGCAGGAATATCTGCACTCGCTATTTCAGCTCCAATTACGTGATTCAACAAGATGTTTTTTAAAACAGGTACTGGCACCTCATCAACTGAAGCAAATCCATTCGCAGAAAGGAAAGTTGCAAAAGCTTCGTTTGTTGGAGCAAATACAGTAAAACTACCTGTGCCACTAAGCGTTTCAGCTAATCCAGCTCTGTTTAATGCAGCTACAAGTGAAGAAAGGTTTGAAGTTCGTTTTGCGATTCCTGTAATTGAATCATCTAGTTTAATGGAATCACCAAATTCTCCATCGT
>CAYNDK010000133.1:0-8107 GCA_964395965.1 uncultured Flavobacterium sp. | reverse complement strand
TATACAATCAAATTTTTAGAATTTACTTTATAATTAACTTTACCAGTTATAGTCCCATAAAAATCAACTTGTTCACTTAAAACTGTTATTAATTGAGAAACGAAAAAAATAAAAACAAAATAAATTATTGTTGTAGAGTAAAATAATATCCTCCCTTTTTTTGAGATGTAATTCCCAAAAATTAATGAACAAAAGTTAATTGCAACAATAATGTTACCGCCTAACTTCACACCAGCGAACCCTTTAACAATTAGTGCCGTTATTAAAAAAAAAGTATGAATCAAAATAAAAAAAACAATAACTTTCAATGAAGCTTGACTAATGTTTTTTAGAAAAAATACAGGAAGAAAAAAAAAAATAAAACTAGAAAGAAATACACCAATATACCCTAATTCAACTGAGACAATACCAGAAATAGTATATAAAATTAAAACTGTAACAAATAATAATGAATTTTTCATTTTACAACTTTAGCTTTGAATTTAAGAATATTAAACTTTTCTTTAGTATTTAAATTGAATGCAATTGATTCCTCATTTAATCCTATCTCTGTAGCATGAAATTCAAAAATAATTTCGACATCATGTTTAGGTTTCAAAACACCCATATTATTGTTTACTTTAACACATTGGCATGATGGCTGTATTTTATGTATGATAAGATCGCTTTCTCCTAGATTCTTTAACCTAACAATAATTCTTTTTTTATTTCCAATTTTTATCTCACCAATATATTTTTCATAGTAAATTCCTACTTCTGTAAGTTTTTCATTATTCATACAAGCTGAAACGAAATAAAATAAAAAAAGACAAATTATTTTTTTCATCTAAATCTAAACATTAATATTTACATCTTCCAGTATTGTCTGACTCCCATAAACCAAAAAAATATGTCCTTGTATAACAATTTCCACCACAAGTACCATATTCCCAACTTACCCCCCAAACACTAATTCCTGTAACTCTAACACATTCAGAACTGCTCTCACAAGTACAAGATCTTAATGCTTTACTCATATCACCTTCTTTTTCAATTTCATTTAAAGCATTAATTCTTGCTATTCTATGATTAATATTTTCAACCTTTGTTAACAGATACCACCCTTCTTTTTCACCAAAAAGATTCTTTGCGTTTTGCATTATTTCATCACTTCTATTTTGAAGAAATTCAATCCTCAAATTAGATTTTTCATCGAATAAATTTTGGTTCAATTCTGATATCAAGCTATTGATAAAATTTATTTGCTCACTAGTAAGTGAATTATTCTCTTTAAAGTTTTCTAATTTGTAAATCCAAAGTGATAATTTATCCTCTGGAGAAAGTGTTGATGCTGCAAGAATTTGTTCATTTGTATCGTTAAGTGATACAATTTTATTGAAAGTATCTTCTATTTCAGCTGAACTCATTCTTTGAACATTTGAGTTACTACTAGAGTTGAAGAAATTTGATTGTTTAGGAATATTAGAATCATCATTACTACAACTGATAAATCCAAAAACAATAAAACTAAGTACAATTTTTTTTTAATAATTTTCTCATGATATTAAATTTAAATGGTTAATATTATTTATGAAAGTGAATATAAATATTCTTATAAACTTTATTAAAATTTATTTATTTTATATGACATTCTTAGAAACTCATCTAATCAAACTAATCTGTTTTGAGTCAAATGTAAAAAAAGGAAAAGTTAAAATTGAAAAAAAAGTAAAGGAAAAAACCCTGTAACTATTAGGAAAAAACCCTGTAACTATTAGGAAAAAACCCAATGGCGCAGATTTGCAAACCGTGCCCACACAACAAAAATTATATCCCTATTGATGTCGTTTTTTTACTTTTGAGAAAAACTATATAGGCCTATTTGTATTAGCACGGATTGCAAAACCAAGCTATAGGAGGTTACTGCAGCTCAAAGTCGGGAGAATTTGCGCAGCTGGTTTTAAAAAAATGTTTGTAAACCAACCTCCCCCATTCAAATAAAAAAAGCACTCCTCTCGAAGTGCTTTGTTCCCCAAATAAAGTCGGTGTCAAAATTAAGTTAACCCATTAATTAATAATGATCGAATCCTTCTTTACTTCGGTTTTTTATGGCCAATAATTTGGCGTCTCTTTCTTTTCTTTGTTTTAGAATGCTTTCCACTTCACGAATATTTTCATCCGTGAGTGCGATATCGTTTTTTAAACAAGTAAGAATGGCTTCTTCTCGTTTGGTCGAAAATAGTTTTAAAAAATTCTTGATTTGGGTAAACATTGTTTGGGGATTTATTCCTTTCAAAATTCTGTAATTCTTATGTATTCTCACAAATTACAGCGGGTAGTTGGCGGGTAGTTAACGACAAAATGAGCTGTTTGCCTCTAAAATGCATCTTCTTTTGACTATCCGCTTATCTTTGTTTTTTGATTTTTACTTATGCAGCGTATTCTCTATTTCGTGTTTGTTTTACTGTTCCATTTGGCTTCTGGGCAAAAAATGTCTACTTCTGCCTTGGAAAAAAAGATCCTTCAACTTAACGACGAATTTGAATACGAAGCGGCTATAACCCATTTAAACAACTACATTGACGAACATCAATCGGAACCCGAAAATGTTGTTCGCGCCTACATCCTAAAATCCCAAACCTACAAACGCTTATTCAATTACGAAGAAGCACTATTGACTTTGGCCGATGCTGAAAAGAAAGCGATAAAGGCGCCCGAAAAAAGCGATTTACTCAACTGTGTGCGTGCCGAAATGGCGTTTGCTTTGTTTGACATTCATAACTACAAAGCGTCTCAAAAGCTAATGCTCGAACTCGAACATAAAAAGTTTGAGGGCTTACCTAAAATCAGTGTCATATTTTTAATCATGCAGGAAGGCTACTTGGAGTATTTGGATAATCGCTTACCGGAATCGGAAAGAAAGCTCAACGAAGCGTTGATCATGGCAAAGCGATATTCGCCGAGGGATGTTCCCAATATTTTAGCCAAACACATGGAACTGTATGCTAAAATGGGAAATCCTTCAAAAATGGAAGCGGCGTTTCAAGAAGGATTAAGGTATTCCCGCCAATACAAGATTCTAAAGTACGAATTGTACTTGTATGAAATCCGAAAGAAAATAGCCTTAGCTCAAAAAGAATACACGCGATTCCCCGAATTTCAGCTGGCGTATGACTCCTTAAATACGCTGTATAATTCGACGCAGAACAGCACTAAGGTGAATATTTTGGAAAAAAAATTGGCCGAACAAAAAGTTGCTTCACAGAAAAAATACGAAAAGACCTTTCAAACGGTATTGGTAGTGATTCTCTCGCTTTTGGCCGCTTTGGTCTTTGTTTTATTTAAATACAATTTGGTAAATAAAACCAAGAAGGAATTGGCTCAAAACGAATACAAAAGGATTTACGACGAACTCATGCGGATTACGAGTCCGAAAAACGAAAGCAAATTGGATGTATCAAACTATGATTTGACCGAACGCCAATTGGAAATCATTCAATACCTGAAAGAAGGCAAAACCAATAAGGAAATAGGCGCTTTACTTTTTATCTCTGAAAATACAGTAAAATACCATTTGAAAGCGATTTATGAAATCTTGAATATTGCGAATCGGTCGGAGTTGAAGTAAGGGGCAGTGTACAGCATTCAGTACACAGTATTCAGTGTACAGTGTACAGTATAGAGTATTCAGTATTCAGGGTAGTACAAAATGCTGAAATTAAAATCTGAATACTGCAAACTGATCACTGATGACTGATCACTGATGACTGTTGACTGAACACTGATGACTGTTGACTGTTGACTGATCACTGATCACTGAACACTGATGACTCAAAGTAGTTAAAAGTTAGACTAAAATTCCGATTTAACTTTCTTAACCTAGATTAAGTGTCCTAAAGTGAGTCGCGCCCTACCTTTGTATCGTAATAATCATTAAATTAAACGTCATGAAAAATACAGTTATCCATAAATCAAATACCCGTGGTTATGCCAATCACGGTTGGTTAGAAGCTCGTCATACTTTTAGCTTTGCGGGCTATTACGATCCCAATCGCGTACAGTTTGGCGTATTGCGTGTGTTAAATGATGATATTGTAGCCGGCGGTATGGGCTTTGGTACCCATCCACACGACAATATGGAAATCATTACGATTCCGCTGGAAGGTGATTTGGCCCACAAAGACAGCATGAATAATGCCGAAACTATCAAGTTTGGCGATGTACAGGTGATGAGTGCGGGAACGGGAATTCAGCATAGTGAGTTTAACCCGAATCATGACCGCCGTACCAATTTGTTGCAAATCTGGGTGTTCCCCAAATACCGCAATGTCGAACCCCGTTACCAACAAATTACGTTAAATGTTCCCGATCGTGAAGGGAAGTTTCAACAAATTTTATCGCCCAATGCGGAAGATGAAGGCGTCTGGATTCACCAAGATGCTTGGTTCCACATGGGGAATTTCAAAGCGGGAGAACAAGCGAACTATACCTTTAAAAAAGAAGGCAACGGTTTGTATGTTTTTGTAATTAAAGGCGGGTTAACCGTAGATGGACAAGCACTCGAACTTCGTGACGGTATGGGCATTTGGACAGATGACAATAGCCTAGCTACGGTTGATTTTCAAATGACTGAAGACACTGAATTATTACTAATGGAAGTTCCCATGTTTCAATAAATAAGTGGTATGGAACCGATAGTACATCTCGAACAAAACGACAAAAATGGTTTTTTTAAAATTACCATTGACGGCACAGAACAAGGACGCATGACGTTTGTATATGCGGGACCGGATAAGATCATTATCGATCATACGGAAGTGAGACCCGGCAACGAAGGTAAAGGATTGGGTAAAAAAATGGTAACGGCTGCCGTTGAAATGGCCCGCGCCAACGGATTGAAAATTTTGCCCTTATGCCCGTTTGCCAAAGCGTTTTTTGATAAAACACCCGAATTTAACGACGTACGCGTTTAACATGAAGAAGCTATTAGAAAACGACATCATCGGAAGTATTAGTACCCAATTGTACCGTTGCACCATTCAGTGGCGCAACGGTCAGTTGATTATGGACGAACCCGAATCGCTGGGTGGACAAGACTTGGGGCCTGACCCCTACACGACTTTGTTGGCTTCTTTGGCGGGTTGTACCCTATCGACCTTACGGATGTATATTGACCGAAAGGGATGGGATATCCCTGTGTTTGCAGTAACTTTAAATATGGAACAAGAACAAACCCCGGAATTGGTTACCCATATTTCGAGAACCCTCACTTTCCCAGAAGGTGTGGATGCAGCAATCCAACAACGGTTGTTGGTGATCGCTGAAAAATGTCCTGTATCCAAAATCTTAGAAAACAAAATTGTTATTCATACCCAAAACCAATAATTATGGATCCAAAAGACCTTACCAAAGAATATAGCAATGGCGAAGTGACCATTGTATGGAAATCGGGATTGTGCAAACATGCTGCTGAATGTGTTAAAAACAATCCGGCAGTATTTAAACCCAAAGAGAAACCGTGGATTGTTCCCGAGAATTCAGATACCGAAGCGATTGTTGAAACGATTAAAAAATGTCCCTCTGGGGCTTTGACCTATTATTATAACAAATGAAACCACCCAAAAAATGGAAGTTCGCTTTAATGGTTTGGATAGCGATTTATCCTGCCATTACTTTGGCTTCTTTTCTTTTAGGCGACTACATTAAAGACTTGGCCCTGCCGGTTCGCACCTTAATTATGACCGGAATTTTGGTTCCGCTCATGGTGTATGTTCTATTGCCTTTTTTACGAAAACTATTCGGAGCTTGGCTCCACACCTAACCATGAAAAAAATTATTGCTTTTGGCGGTTCGACCAGCCAATCCTCGATTAATAAACAATTGGCGACCTATGCCGCTCATTTATTTTCCAATGCTGAAGTCGAAGTATTGGATTTAAACGATTATCCACTTCCCGTATTTTCGGTGGATTTGGAAAAAGAAGGTATGCCACAATCGGCCCACGATTTTTATTCAAAGATTGGCTCAGCCGATTTGCTCGTTGTGTCTCTTGCAGAGCATAACGGTGCCTATTCCGCCGCATTTAAAAACCTATTGGACTGGACTTCGCGCATCAATGGCAAGAACTTCCAAGATAAACCGATGGTATTGCTGGCGACCTCACCGGGTGGACGTGGCGGTGCCAATGTATTGGAAATTGCTAAAAACCGTTTCCCTTTTCAAGGCGCACAGGTTAAAGGTACTTTTTCCTTGCCCAGTTTTTATGAAAATTTTGATGTCAACAACGGAATCATCCAACCCGAATACAAGGCCCAATTGGAGGCGATTGTTCGCGGTATCGAATTCTAATCAGGGCCCGTATTTTTTTGTATTTTTGTCGCCAAGACATAAATTAACACCCGATACATACTATGAAAGCATACGTTTTCCCAGGTCAGGGAGCACAATTTACCGGAATGGGTAAAGACTTATATGAAAACTCAGCTGTAGCGCGTGAGTTATTTGAAAAAGCCAATGAGATTTTAGGTTTCCGTATTACCGACATCATGTTTGAAGGTACGGCCGAGGAATTGAAAGAAACCAAAGTTACCCAACCCGCGGTGTTTTTACATTCGGTGATTTTAGCCAAAACCCTTGAAGATTTCCAGCCCGAAATGGTGGCCGGACATTCGTTAGGGGAATTTTCAGCCTTGGTTGCTAGTGGCGCTTTGTCTTTTGAAGACGGATTAAAATTGGTTTCACAACGTGCCCTTGCGATGCAGAAAGCCTGTGAAATTACTCCTTCTACAATGGCAGCCGTATTGAATTTGGACGATAAAGTAGTCGAAGACATTTGTGCTTCTATTGATGGAGTTGTCGTTGCTGCGAATTACAACTGTCCCGGACAATTGGTGATTTCGGGCGAATTCAAAGCGGTAGAAGCGGCTTGTGAAAAAATGAAAGAGGCGGGAGCGAAACGCGCTTTATTATTACCGGTTGGTGGTGCTTTCCACTCACCCATGATGGAACCGGCTCGTGAGGAATTAGCAGCAGCCATTGAAGCTACCCATTTTAACGATCCTGTTTGTCCTGTATATCAAAATGTTCCTGCGAATGCGGTGAGCGATGCGGCTACTATCAAGCAAAATTTGATTACCCAATTGACTGCGCCAGTAAAATGGACACAATCGGTACAACAAATGATTGCTGATGGTGCCACTTCCTTTACAGAAGTTGGCCCGGGCAAAGTATTGGTTGGATTAGTAAACAAAATCAACAAAGACGTAACTACATTATCCGCATAATATGAAAAAAATCATTGTAAGTTTTGCGATGCTCGCTGTTTTAGCGTCATGCAAAGAAGAAACTCAAGAGAAATTAGATGCTGCGAAAGATGCCGTATCGGAAGAAGTAAAAGAGAATGTGGATTCGGTAACAGCAAAAACTGAGAAGGTTTTGGATACTACCAAAGAAAAACTGAAATCCAAAGTAGACACTCTTTTGGTAAAAGGTGCTTCCAAAGTGGAAGAAAAAGCCAAACAAATCAAAGAGTCTGTAAAAAAATAAAATTAAGAAGCCCCGTAAATAGGGGCTTTTTTATTTTTAAAATGTTAAAATTTAATTTTTTTTCATTTTGGCACGGTTCCTTTATTTTTTTGGCATTCGTTTTGTAATAGGGTAAATGTTCTTAATTATTATTAATTCTTAATCCCTTTAAAAAAATGAAAAAAGTTGTTTTAAGCTTAGCGTTAATCGGAGCTCTAACTGTAGTGTCATGTGACAAAAAAGCTGATCAAAAAGTAGAATCTGAAACTGAGGTATCTGCGGATACTTTAGAAAAAGAAGCCGACACTGCGGTTAAAGAGTTGGATACTGCTACTGAAAAAGCTGCAGAAGAAATCAAAGCTGGCGCGAAAGAAGCTAAAGAAGAAATTAAGTCGGGTGCAGACAAAGTTGCAAAAGACGTAAAAGAAGCCGTTAAAAAATAAGCGGACTGTATTTAGTTGTAAAAGGAAAAAGGGCAATCAATGATTGCCCTTTTTTATTTCTATATTTCAACTATGCTATCTTTTCACAATACGTAGTGTTTTGCTATTTTCTCCTTGTGTTAAGATCACATTGTACACACCCGCTGGGAAGTTAGCCCCAA